>NZ_JCAUAZ010000004.1:0-462434 GCF_059692215.1 Paenibacillus sp. J22P51
ATGATGGCGGAGGGGACCCACGCGTTCCCATCTCGAACACGACCGTTAAGCCCTCCAGCGTCGATGGTACTTGAACCGCAGGGTTCTGGGAGAGTAGAACGTTGCCAAGCATTGTTCCCTGATAGCTCAGTTGGTAGAGCACTCGACTGTTAATCGAGTTGTCACAGGTTCGAGTCCTGTTCGGGGAGCCATTTATTTTTCACATATCAGGCCTTTTCATGGAGAGGTGTCCGAGCTGGCCGAAGGAGCACGATTGGAAATCGTGTAGGCGTCACAAGCGTCTCGAGGGTTCGAATCCCTCTCTCTCCGCCATAAGAACTTTTACATAAGAAAAGCCTGTTTACGAGGCCCGTTGGTCAAGTGGTTAAGACACCTCCCTTTCACGGAGGTAACAGGGGTTCGAGTCCCCTACGGGTCACCACTTTTTCTTTATCGCATGGAGGCTTAGCTCAGCTGGGAGAGCATCTGCCTTACAAGCAGAGGGTCGGCGGTTCGATCCCGTCAGCCTCCACCATTTTACCTTTTCAGAAGAAATTTGGATGGCTCAGATTTCTATGGGAATAATAAAATATCATGCTAGTATTGTCGCGGGGTGGAGCAGCCCGGTAGCTCGTCGGGCTCATAACCCGAAGGCCGCAGGTTCAAATCCTGCCCCCGCAACCAACCTCTTACTAAGAGGAGATTTACATAGTGTGGAGCTGTGGTGTAGTGGCCCAACATGCCTGCCTGTCACGCAGGAGACCGCGGGTTCGAATCCCGTCAGCTCCGCCATTTTTATTACAAAACATGAGTCATTAGCTCAGTTGGTAGAGCACCTGACTTTTAATCAGGGTGTCGTAGGTTCGAATCCTACATGACTCACCATTTGCCTTATTTACAGCATGCGCGTATGGCGGAATTGGCAGACGCACTAGACTTAGGATCTAGCGGGCGACCGTGGGGGTTCAAGTCCCTCTACGCGCATCCAAACAAACAGAAAGAGCTTTCTTTCATCCTTTAACGGGGATCAAAGAAAGCTCTTTTTGCGTACATGCTCATTTAATTTCTGGTTGACATTGATTATTATTATCACTAATATCAAGAGTAGTGATTGTACGTGAAATGGCGGGAGGAGATCGCAATTGAAAACGATTAAATACTGCTGCAGAAATGAGAAATTCGGATCCAAACAAATATATAAATCGTTGAAGCACGAATACCCGGACCTGAAACAGAAGAAGAAGGATTGCTTAGGTAATTGCCGGCATTGTAAGAAAGAATGTATTGCGATGATTGGGAAGAAGAAGTTGTTATGCGCGGAGTCACCTGACCATTTATATGCCCAGATTAAAGAAATAATCACGGCGTCTAAGGCTAAAAGCGTGATGGCATGAACCTGGATCTACTAAAATTGTTTCTTCCGTTTGTATTTCTATGCACAATTCTGGTAATCTTGTATGTATGGGGAATACGCAAGAGATAACCATACAGAAGGGTGTGTGCACAGATGTTAAACGATACACTAACCGAAGCGCTCAATGAGCAGATGAATTATGAGTTTTACTCCGCGCACGTCTACTTGGCTATTGCTGGTTATTGCGCTGCGGAAAGCTTGGACGGGTTTTCGAACTTTTTTAAAGTACAAGCCGAAGAAGAGAAGTTTCATGCAATGAAAATTTTCAAGTTTATTAATGACCGTGGGAAAAAGGTTAATTTTGCAGGGATGAATACACCAGTGAATCAATATGAGTCGATTTTGGATGCTTTTGAGCATGCTTATCTGCATGAGCAAGAAGTGACCAAACGCATTTACCACTTATCCGACTTAGCGCTGAATGATCGTGAGCATGCGACGATGCAGTTCTTGAAATGGTTCATTGATGAGCAGGTAGAGGAAGAAGCGATGTTCGACAGTATTATTAATAAATTGAAGCGCATTGATAAAGACAGCAATGCTTTCTATATGTTGGATGCTGAATTTGCACAACGCTCGTTTACCCCACCGGCTGCGGAATAATTACATATCCTTTTATGAGACAAAAACTTACTTGTTTCGCATATTTGCGACAGTAAGTTTTTTTCTGTTTGTTGACATAGGGTTGTCAGGGTTTATTTTGTAAAGTAGAAGAAAAAAAGAAGGAAGTGCATCCATGGATAAATTAGATTTAGCCAAAAAGGATAAAGCCTATTATACAGCGCCAGCTAAGCCACAGTTAGTTGAATTTGAACCTATCTCCTATGTTGCTATTGTGGGGAAGGGAGATCCCAATGGTACAGCCTTTGCTAACGCCACAGAAGCGCTATACACGGTCGCATACGGTGTTAAGGCCTATTACAAGAAACTGGAGCAAGACTTCACTGTAGCGAAGCTAGAAGGGCAGTGGTGGGTGGATGGCGATCCTAGATCTGCGCTAGAGGTGCCGAGGGAAGAATGGCATTGGAAGCTGTTGATTCGTATGCCAGCGTATGTCACCGCTGAGGACGTAGAAGTAGCACGTAGAGCTGCCGCTGACAAGAAAAAAGAGCTTAAGATAATCTCCAATGTTGAGTATGAAACTTTGCATGAGGGACGCTGTGTCCAGATGCTGCACGTGGGTCCGTATGCGACCGAGCCAGAAACATTGGCTCAGATGGAGCATTTTATGGAACAAAATCAGCTCAGCTATTGTGGACTTCATCATGAGATTTATTTATCCGATCCGAGGAAGATTGAGCCTGTGAAATTGAAAACGATTTTGCGGTATCCGGTTCAAGCGATAGAAGTGGTGAAGGGGTGATTTTTGCTGTAAAATAGAACATAATGTCGAGATGTGAAGCATGGGAGGGATTGCGGATGCAAAAACGTATCATGACTTCGATTGGACTCGTGGTTATCTTTATTATCTGGATTGGGTTCATGTATCCAGCTCCCGCTGCCCATGCCTCATGGTTAGATCGGGCAAAAGAAATCTATCAACTACCAAGCAATGTCGAGCAGATCCAGAAGGATTATGAGGCTACGAAGCAGCAATTAGAAGAACAGAAGGACAAGCTATCGGAAGCCGTTCGGCAGTCCCAAGAGATCGAAGATCGTCTCTTGAGCCAGAACGAGGCACTTAAGAAGGATAACGAGCAATTGCAAGAGCGATTGAAAGTAATGGAACAACTTGCGCTGGATAAAGAGAAACGAAACCGAAAAATAACCTACATGGTGATTACCGCAGCTGCGCTTGTTGTAGGCTATTTTTTGCTCGGGCGCGTGTTTCGTATTATCGTGTGGCGTAGGAAGAAGCGCGGGATGCGTTAGCAGGCAGGGATGAGGAGGGGATGCGTATGGAGGTCATCTTTGAAAATGCAAGCTTACAAGCAAGGATGGCAACGCTTCAGCTTGAGCAAGGCGAGTCTGTGCATGTGCTGCATCCCAACCAAATTGTAGCGTTCCAAGGGATGCCAGAGCTTAGAGAAGATGCCTTAATGAAGCTTCCCGGTATGTATAGGAAAAAGAGGTTGATCCAATCACGTGTAAGAGGGCCAGGACAATTGCTGATGGGGCTGCCAGAAGCTTATAGCTTGGCTGTACTGCCTTTAGAAGCCGAAGATGACCTTTTGTTTGAGTTTCGTCATGTCTTGTTCTATACGGAAGGTGTGACTTTCACAACGCATTTGCAGAGCGTCAAGAATTCCTTGATCACGCAAGATCTTGTTAAAATGCAATTTCATGGCCCCGGTACGCTAGGCTTATTAACAGCGGGTCCTTTGCATCAGATGGCTTTAGATCCAAAGCAACCTTTATATATCGATGTCAGCTGTCTTGTTGCTTATCCGCGGCAGGCCAAGCTGCGACTTTGTGTATACGGTAATACACTGGCTAGTCAGCATATGAACTATCACTGGGAGATCACTGGCCATGGACATGTGCTTATGCAGCCTTGTAAGCCTGATCCCAAGTTGGACGAGCATATGAAATCGGATAGCTTGCTGCGACGTATAGCTCGGGAAGTGCTGCCTTTTGGTGGAGTTTTCATCAAATAATAAAAAGATTGAAAAAAAAGTTGCATTTGTCCCGAATACCTGATATATTATTCCTTGTCGCCTCAGAGAAACTCTTACTGAGCGAGTGAGAAATAACCGTATGCGGAAGTGGCTCAGCGGTAGAGCATCGCCTTGCCAAGGCGAGGGTCGCGGGTTCGATCCCCGTCTTCCGCTCCAATATTTGCGCCCTTAGCTCAGCTGGATAGAGTATTTGACTACGAATCAAAAGGTCGGGAGTTCGAATCTCTCAGGGCGCGCCATTTACACTTTATCTTCACTACGGGACGTAGCTCAGCTTGGTAGAGCACCTGCTTTGGGAGCAGGGGGTCGCATGTTCAAATCGTGTCGTCCCGACCACTTTAGAATTTTTATATGCGGGCGTAGTTTAATGGTAGAACTTCAGCCTTCCAAGCTGATCGCGCGGGTTCGATTCCCGCCGCCCGCTTAAATAAAAAAGATCACCTTCGGGTGGTCTTTTTTATTTATGCTAGGCTGTGAAGAGAGCCCATAGAGGGTTCGACCGTCCGTGCACACTTCTGAGAATAGGCTATGTAGGACGAGCGTCCAAATATACCACCAGTTGCTTCCGTAGGAAGCGTTATAATAAGCATTTGGAGTATTCCCATAGAGGTTCACCCATTCATGGGTCATGCGTTGCCAGCGGGCTTTCCTACTGCGGCACATGCTTTTTATCAAAGTGGTAAGGTGTTGCATGATCAGAAGGCTTTGTTGGATACCCTAATCTGAAAGGAGATGCCAACGATGGAGTTAGTTGATTCATTTAATGATGTATTCGAACTGATGGAATCCGCTTTTCCTGATACGGAGATAAGGACCTATGAAGGGCAGCGAGCGCTGCTTTCGCATCCTAATTACAGAATTGATGTCGAGAGGGAGGCTCATGGGCAACTGCTTGGCTTTGTGGCAAGTTGGAATTTCGGTACGTTCCGATTTGTGGAGCATATTGCAGTCCATACCGCGATTCGGGGCGGAGGGATAGGCAAACGAATGCTGACGACATATATGAGCAGCGCTGCAACGCCTATCGTACTTGAAGTCGAGCCGCCAAATACGTCGGATGCCAAGCGGAGAATTGAATTTTATGAGCGGTGCGGCTTTCATTTGAACCTATTTCCCTATGAGCAGCCTCCTCTCAGAGAAGGGCAACTGTCATTACCTCTCCAAATCATGAGTTATCCTCATCCGTTGACGGAAAAAGAGTTTGGGCCCTACAAGAACACTCTCTACGCAGAGGTATATAGGCAGTAATGGTAAGGGCACCTCAGGATAATAATCTCTGGAGGTGCTTTTGTTCATGTGGCACAACCCGAAAAGGAAACACTTACCACCGCGAAAAGGTTGTCAGGCGAAAACGAACTGTGCTAGTCTAACATAGACAAAAAATGCCGAATCTCGGAGCATCAAAAGCTCCGGTACGGGGGACTTCTTTACTTGGGGTGAATGGATGCTTAGTTAGTCTTAGACTAATGGAGCGCACTAGGGAAAACCTCTTCCCGAACCCGTCAACTAACCTCGGAGGCTTCAAGGAGGACAATGTTTTGAAACTTTTTACAAAAAGTGTTATTTGCTCATGCGTTCTTTTGGGCGCAGCCATCTCCATGTTCAACGCTCCATCAGCTCAAGCTGCGACAGACACCTCTTCGGTGAAGGTTCAAGTGAATGACGAACTGGTGCAATTCCCTGAAGTACAGCCGTTTATTGACACAGAGGGTAAGCTTCAGGTGCCACTGCGTGTGCTGTCGGAGAAGCTAGGTTATCAAGTGGACTGGGCGAAGCAAGGTGATGAAGTTGTCGTCACCCTAAAGAACAATGAGCAGGCGATTCAACTAACAACGGACGAAGAGCAAGCGGTAGTCAACAGTAAGTTAGTTGAATTAGAGAGCAGTCCGACACTGCTTAAGGGAAATACCTTCGTTCCTTTGCGTTTCATAACAGAGACGTTTGGATCTCCGATTGCGTGGAATGATGCGAATAAAATCGCCATCGTTGAAGAGGACGGTAAGTCCCATAAGCCAGCATGGATTGCACCGCCACCAGCAGCCGCCCCAGCACTAAAGGTCGTTCAGCCATCCGTTTCAGCTCAAATTATTCAAGCTGCAACGACTTTTAAAGGAACGCCTTATCAATGGGGAGGAACAACACCCAAAGGTTTTGATTGTTCTGGATTCGTTCGCTACTTGTTCGAGGCCAAAGGCATCGAGCTGCCGCGTACCTCTGTCCAAATGTATGATCAAGCAGGTGCAAGAGTGACGGATTTGAAAGAAGGAGATCTCGTATTCTTTGCTTCAAACATCGTCAATCATGTGGGCATCTATTTGGGAAATAATCAATTCATTTCCGCGACGACGTCCGGTGGTGTAAAGGTCGATAGTCTCGCTAGCACCTATTGGAGCTCCAGATATGTAGGGGCAAAACGCGTGCTTTAAGCTAAGGACTAACACAAGTAGAAGCAAGTTGTTTAAGAGCGTATGTTCGCTAGGGCTTTCACAATGGAAAGCCTGGCGGGCAGATGCTCTTTTTTTGTGCGAATATCTGCGATTTTTATCGAATTTTTGAGAATTATAGCCTATAATGGAGAAATGGTTGGAAGAAAGTAGGTGACGCGTGCGACATGCAAGTCAGTGTCTGGAAAAGCTGGTTTCATAAAATTAAATTGTCGGGTCGAACAGATCGCATGTATAGCGTAGAAACGGGTCCTGCCATACCGGAAGATATCCGGGAAGTGATTGGGCAATTTTTTCAAACTTATAACCATTTCAAAGGGGCAAGGCAATTCCAAACGGATACGTTTATTAGAGAAGTATTCTACGCGACCAAGCAAGATCCAAAGGATCAGCGCTCCATAGATGAGATGGAATCGTATATTCATAGCAAAAATACACATCGATTGCGATTGAAATCGTACATCATCGATGAGTATTTACGCATTGGTGAGAAGGTGTGCATGATCGGCGTAACGCGGGAGTTTAGCAATGCGCATCGAAATCGTGTGCTTTATTTTATCGTGAATGAGGATGGGGCTTGGCGGTTTCATCATATCGTGAGATCACACCATGGCAAAATTCTTGAGAAGTTTCAGGTGAAGGAACAGGTTGGATTTGTGGTAGGGGATGATAAAGTGGCGCTTCTCTTTCTGACACATGCCGATTCCGCAGACGCTTCCACCTATATGTTGGGTGATTATGTCCATACGGAAGGCTATCTGGAAGTGGAACAAGAGGTAAGCGGTCAGCTCTATTATCGAGTCGTACGGATGAACCGTGTACATTAATTGGTGACTGATCAGAACAATCAAGCAGCATGAATAGGCTTTGCTCCGTTGAGTAACGCTTATTTGGTGTGCGCAAATGAGGGTGCTGAAGTGGACATGTGCCACCTCCATATGAAAGAATAGAATTATCATGCATCAGGTGAAGCGAGATGTGTACATGCCTGAAAGGGAGGCAAAGATGGAGAAAGAACCCATGGAGCTGCAGGAGCAGTTTTGGAAAAAGGTGAATGGTAAGCAGTTGGGCCAGTTTCTGCAAAAGATTGCCTTGAGCAACAAGCTGGATCCTCGGAGGTTGGCTTTTGTATGTATAGGGACGGATCGCTCGACAGGAGACTCTCTGGGTCCGCTTGTTGGGAGTAAACTTGCAGAGCTTGGTTATCCACATGTCATTGGAACGCTAGCGGCACCTTGTGATGCCAGTAACTTGGCGTTGCGTTTGCAGGAAATTCCACCGAATGTCGTGGTAATTGCGATAGATGCTTGTTTGGGGCAAAAATTGAGTGTGGGCCTGTATCAACTGTCGAACCAGCCATTGGCTCCCGGAAAATCAGTGGGAAAGGTACTGCCTCCTATTGGTGATTACACGATTGCGGCGATCGTGAATGTGGATGGACCTAGGCAGTACAATGTGCTGCAAACAACTTCGTTATATCATGTGCTCAGAATGGCGGATGAAGTGACAAGTGCCATAACGTATGCAATTCCATTGTAGCGGAGGGCAGCAAGAGGAGAAAGATCGGAGTGATAAGTGAGTGATAGGACCAGGTGGACCAGGGGGAATGGGGCGGCTTTCCGACCGGAATCGCCCGAAGGCGAAGTTGAAGGATGTATCGATACGCAGGATTTTGTTTTTGTTCAAAAGGTATTGGGGACAGCTCTTGGTGATTATCGGTTTGGCGCTGCTTGCGGCAGTGATCGGGTTGGTCCCTCCCTTAGTTATGAAGGAAATTATTGATACGGCAATTCCACAGGGGCGTGTCCAGCTATTGTCTGTGATGGCGCTGCTGTTAATTCTGCTGCCTGTGCTGAGCGGTGTGCTTGGCGTGTGGCAAAACCACCTCAATACCAAAGTAACTCAAGGGGTTATTCGGGATTTAGGACAGTCGTTGTTTCACAATTTGCAGCGGCAATCGATGTCTTTCTTCACGGACGCGCGCTCTGGGGAAATTGTTCAGCGGATCACAGGTGATGTGCAATCCGTGCAGAGTGTAGTGACCTCCATCGTTGTATCCTCGATCACGCAGATCGTGATTGTCTTCACGACGATTGGCATTTTGTTTGCGCTTGATTGGAAGCTGGCGATCATTTCGGTGCTCATCCTTCCGCTTTTCGTACTGCCTGTGAAAAAGGTGTCGAAGCTGCGGAAGGCACTGCGGCTCGAAACGCAAAAAGTGCGCTCAGACATCACCTCGCAGCTGAATGAGAACTTCGGTATTTCGGGTGCGTTGTTAACGCGGATTTTTGGGAGAGAGAAGCAGCAAGAGCAGGAATTCACGAAGATGAATCAAAAGGTGATGGATCTCGAGCTGCGGCTCAATCTAGTTGGCCGTTGGTTCGGGATGGCAACGAGCACGCTAGGGCCGTTAGGCACGGCGATTATTTATATTTATGGCGGCTACTCCGTTATTAATGGGGATATGACTTTAGGCTCTATCGTTGCGTTCACGGCGTATTTGGGGCGGTTGTATATGCCTGTAGGGACACTATTGAACCTACAAGTAGAGGTTGCGACGGCGCTGGGGGTATTCCAGCGGATTTTTGAGTATCAGGACATGGTGCCTGATGTCATGGATGCTGAGGGCGCGCGCCAGCTAGGGCAGGTGGCGGGGCGTGTGAGCTATAAGCAGGTGTCTTTTGCTTATAAGTCAGGGGAAGTAGGGGGATCGGGGCAGAAAGGCAAGGCAGTGGATCAAGGCCAAGGAAGGACGAAAGGGAAACCGGAGGATCGAAGCAAAGCTGGGCGTGAAGGGAAGTTAGGGGACCTAGGCGGTGCAAGGGAGAAGCTGGTGGAACTAGGTGAAGCAGGGCAGATGGGCAGACCGGTGGAGCCAGGCGGAGCAGAGCAGAAGGGCAGAGCGGTGGAGATCGGCGAAACAAAGGAGAAGCTGGTGGATCTAGGTGAAGCAGGGCGGAATGGCAGAGAGGTGCAGTATGCGCTGCGCGACGTCACCTTCGAGGCGCAGCCTGGTGAAATGGTCGCGCTCGTTGGACCTAGCGGCGCAGGGAAGTCGACGCTGATCGGGATGATTGCGCGGCTGTACGACCCGACGGCCGGCGTTGTTGAGGTCGACGGCGTGAACGTCCGCGACGTGGGGTTAGCGTCACTGCGTGCACAGATCGCATATGTGACGCAGGAGTCTTTTCTGTTCCACGCGACGATTGGCGATAACCTGCGCTTCGCGCGGGAGGACGCTACGCGTGAGGAGATGGAGGCCGCTTGTCGGCAGGCCTACATCCACGATTTCATTGTGTCGCTCCCCGAAGGGTACGACACGATGGTTGGAGAGCGCGGCCACCGGCTCTCCGGTGGCGAGCGCCAGCGGATCGCGATAGCTCGCGCGATCCTGAAGCGCCCGCGCATCCTCATCCTCGATGAGGCGACGTCGCACTTGGACTCGGAATCCGAGTCCTATGTGCAGGCGGCGCTCGAGGAACTGATGCAAGGGCGCACGACGCTCGTGATCGCGCACCGCCTCTCCACGGTGCTGGCCGCCGATCACATTCTGGTGATCGAGGCGGGCAGCGTCGTGGAGCGGGGCACGCATAGCGAGCTGCTTGCACTGGAAGGGCTGTACGCGCGGCTGTACAGCACGCAGTTCGCGAAAGCTGCCGAGGAGGCTGCGAAGTAGGCGGGCTTGCTCTTTCCGCGGCATTAAGGCCCGAAAAGGGCCTTAATGCAGAGCAGGATGCCCTCGGCGCACCAAATAGCGCCCCTAAATGGCGCTAAAAGCGAGAATCGCCCACCGAATTGGCGTCACAGGCAGATTAATCGCCTACTGGCGATAAAAAGGGATATTCCCCCAGGTCAATTGACCGAGGGGATATCCCTTTCTTGTTAAGTACCTAATTTGTTTAAATGATCAAGTGTGTGTAGGAGTAGAGGGAGAGAAGTTGCTATACACCACCAACCGAGGTACACCGACATAACTACCCCGCCCATTGGTTTAATCCAATGGGTTGCTCTAAAAAGTAGCCAAATAATTGATTTGACTGGATAATTCCACTCAAATCAGAGAAATAGGTTCTTTTTAGGCTATTATTCGGTTAGCCCACAGGATAAATCCAATGAACTGCTTATTTTCAGCTTCGATTAGGAGAATATAGTGTATTTATCCAATGAAATAGCGCCCCTACGTTCCGCATCTTCACCGCTAAAGCCGGAATCCGACAAATAGCGTCCTCACGTTCCGTTACTCAATTACTCCACCCGAACGCTCGCCTGAGGGCTGGCCGCTCCCACGCTGGAGCTGCCATTGCTGGCAATCTCGCTGTCATCGCTTTCGGCCAAGGCGGCTGGATCCAATTTGGCACCTTCACGCAGTAAGTAACCGAAAAACAAGACATAGTACGACACGATGATGAAGAAGACACCGGCGGTGACGGGATCTTTTGTAAACTGAGAGAAATCTGCAGGAGAAATGTTAGTTGTTGATCCCGTGGAAATCGCGATAGCAGCGTAGCGATACGCAATGCGGCCAAGGAATAGAACTAGGACTGTGACTTCAATCCACAGATGTGTGCGATAGTACCAGCCATCACTCCGATGCTCGAAGCGGGTATGGCGAATCGCAGTTCGACCGAGCAAGGCACCGCCTGCAAGACCGATTAGATAGCCGATGAAATGGATGGGATGCACGAAACCAAGGAGGAAAATGATCATCCCGAATAGGCTGAACAGCGACAGACGAAAGGTGAGTCTGCCTCGCGAAAGTTTTTGAAAACCAATGGTGCGCTTCGCCCGTCGATAAATAAAAAAACCAAAGATCAGAAAGGGAATCACATAGTGTAATGTGTCCTGCAAGGGGAAGCACCTCCAAACCTGTCATTATACATCCTAATTGTAGCAAATTTGGACGGTCTATCGTGTGAAATGTTATTCCGTTTACAAAATTGTGTCATACACTTAATAGTAGTTCGATAAACTTACTATTACACACTCAAAGTGCCGCAAGGAGTTGACGGTAAATGGCTCTGATCACTCATGTTAATGTATGTAACGAAGTTAATGAAATTTACTGTTGTCTTCGTAATAAAGTTGTGAAACTGGACGCGCAGCAAAAAGATCAGTTTTGCAAAGGCTGTAAAATGTTCGCTGGTAGTGCAGTGGGCTACGAACGAGGCGTTTCCTGTGTGTGGGAGGATATGCGAATCATAGGTAATCCGCATGTGGTCTTAGATCCAGCACAGGAGTTTAAAGATAATCAAATTCGCCAAGTGCCGCCCGAGGGTCCGGCCTTTTTTGTATATACACCCAGATGGTAAAGCACGTACTGTTTGATTTTGACGGGACACTTGTCGATTCTAGGGCGCTTCTGGTTAAGCTCTATAATGAAATGGCCATCCAATATCGTTTCCGCCCCATTCGTGAGCAGGACTTGGCCCCCTTACGTTCGATGTCCATTTCTGAGCGCGTAGATCGGTTAGGGGTGCCTGTGCTCCAAATACCGAAGCTCATGGTGGCAGGGCGACAGCTGTATCACGAGAATATTCGATCACTGCAAATCGTGCCTGGTATGAAGGAGGTCATTGCGAGGCTCTCCACACAAGGAGTCAAAAGCTCGATCCTTTCTTCCAATTCCGAAGCGAATATCCGTCTATTCCTGCGAAAAAACAAGCTGGAGGGTGCGTTTAAGGAGATCATTTCAGCGAAGCATATTTTCGGCAAGCACCACTCCATTCGCAAAGTGATGAAGCAATGGGGAACCACGCCCACGCGCATGATTTATGTTGGTGATGAATTGCGGGATATTGAATCCTGTAAGAAATTAGGCGTGCCGATCGTGGCTGTGACATGGGGGTACGACTCTCCCCAACTGCTGCTCAGTGGAAATCCGGACCACATCGCAAACACGCCTGGAGAGCTGTATCGAACGTTAATGAGCTTAAGTTGATGTTCAAAAAGGATACAGGAGCCGCCTCAGAGTCATAGGACTGGGGGGGCTTTTCATGCTGCGCAGAATTAGCTGTTCACCTTTCTTTTCAAGTAATATAAAGAGGTGAGGGTTGAAGCCAAACGAGGGGAGAGGTAACATGCTATTTTATTCAATTATCCTAGTGATTGCGGCTGTCGATCAGCTGTCCAAGATATGGATACGATCGGTAATGGAGGTTGGCGAATCCATGCCTTTTTATAAAGATGTCATTTCGTTTACTTATTATCAAAATAGCGGGGCAGCAGGCAGTTCGTTGCAGGGATGGGCTCCCGTATTAGGCATACTGGCTGTTCTCATTGTTGCTGGAATTTGGTGGTACCGTAGACAAGGAGGTCTTCCAGGTACTCTAAAACAAAGCGCAGCTGCGCTCCTGGTCGGTGGGGCCATAGGTAATGGAATAGAGCGGCTTCTATTCGGGAAGGTCACGGATTTCATCGTCATTCATTCAGGAAATGGTGTCATGAATTTTGCTGATATTGCGATTAATTTTGGTGTCGTGCTTTACCTTTTGGACATGCTTTTTACACAAAGAGGTAAAGGAAAGAAGAAAAGAGAAATCCTCAAATTTTCATAGGTATAGAAGCCCTTAAATCTAGAGGAGCTTGTATAGATCTAAAGAACTATTTGTGGTATCCTTCATGTAGGAATACGAGAGTGGAGGGATGGTCACATGAAAGCGGATCGACAATTACTTGTTGACGAGTTTTTTGCGATGATTCGAAAGTTGAACCGCACGGGTTCCGATATTATGCATGTGAGGGAATTTTTCTGGCGATCCTCTGAAATTCGCGGATGTATCCCGCCAACCGTCGAGTTTATGACGGTACTCAAAGCGTATAATGCGGTGCTTTTTCACGAGTTTCGTAAATCACTTGTGCCACAAACAAGTATGCATATTTTAGCTAACGTTTATATGGAAGCTGGAGATGCGCTGGTTAGTCTGGGTATCACAAGTTTGGAAGAGCTCGAATTAGCGGTTAAAGGAAGGATATTGACGAAAACGCAACAAGTTGTCAGTTAAAAGCAAGCTATAAACATGCCGATGCAGGTATTTTCTCATAGTGTAAAAGCCCAAGCGATGAAGCAAGTCGCTTGGGCTTTATTCTTGGTATTAGTCTTCCTTCTTCTGCTGAAGGGCTGCGAGCAGCTTGTCGGCCAGCGAGTTGCCAACCCCGGATTGATCCGAGAACTTCTCGATCAGCTGACGGTTCGCTTTGGCAGTAGCCTTGCGTCCTCCACCCGTAGATTCGCCGTCGATTTTCTCAACGACATTGCAGGGACGACATTGAAAGTATTTGCCTGCTTTACCCGTGTGAATTTCCATCTTCTTGTGGCACTGTGGGCACCGATGGTTCGTTAATTGCCCATCAGCTTCACGTTTATAGGAGCACTCACGGCTTGAACATACCAGATAGCGTCCTCGTTTGCCTTTGACTTCTTGAAGGAATTCACCGCAATCAGGGCATTTACTGCCGGTTAAATTATGCGGTTTATACGCGGCTGAGCTGCGTTTCACTTCATCAACCAGCTCCGCTGCCTTCTTGCGAATACCGCTAAGGAAGGCATCCATGCTCCCTTTGCCTTTGGAGATGCGTTCGAGCTCTTGCTCCCAACGAGCAGTAAGTTCAGGAGAACGCAGCTCCTCGGAAGCTAGCTCGATGAGCTGAGTGCCCTTGCCGGTAGGGATGAGCAGGGAGCCCTGGCGCTCAATCGTGTCAGAGGATACAAGCTTCTCGATAATATCTGCGCGAGTCGCAGGTGTGCCAAGACCAAATTTCTCCATCTGCGATAGCAAGGAAGCCTCATTATGGCGAGAAGGTGGCTTCGTTTGTCGACTTACTTGCCGAACATTACGAGCGGTTACTGCGTCTTTCTCAGACGCTTGTGGCAGCAGTTGACCGGCATCTTCTTCGGAATCGTTGTCTTCCCGATCCGGATCGGTGAAATCGGTGGCGCCATACACCTCTTTCCAGCCAGCTTGCTTCACGACTTTACCGGAAGCATAGAGCTTTTCGCCAGCGATCTCGATCGTTAACTTCGTTTCATCGTAACGGCAAGGACCGCTGAATAAGGCTAGGAATCGGCGAAGGATCAGATCATAGAGCCGCCGTTCGTCTGCGCTTAACGTAGCGAGTGAGATCGCTTCTCCTGTTGGGATAATAGCATGATGATCACTAACCTTGGTGTCGTCGACGATGCGCTTCGTGATGGTCAGCGGCTTACGGATAAAAGGTGCGGCAAGCGCCGCATATGGGCCAATGGCAGCCCCTTTCAATCGGCCGAGCAGGGTCGGTACCATATCTGAGGTCAAATAACGCGAATCGGTTCGCGGGTAGGTGACCAGCTTATATTGCTCATATAACCGTTGCAGGACATTCGACGTCTGTTTGGCGGAGAAGCCGAATTTACGGTTCGCATCGCGCTGCAGCTCGGTCAAATCATAAGCCAGCGGGTGTGGAATCTGCTTCTCGGTCTTATTCACCTGCACGATACGGCCGCTCTGACCTTGCAACTTCGTTGTCAAGGCATCGGCGCGCTCGCGGTCAAATATACGCGAGTCGCCAGTCTTCGGGTCCCGCCACTGGGCGCGAAAGGACCCGAGCTCGGCTTCGATCAACCAGTAGTCGACGGATCGGAAATCGCGGATTTCCGACTCACGGTTGATCATCATGGCCAGCGTGGGCGTCTGTACACGCCCAGCGGAAAGGGACGCGCCGAACTTGCTTGTCAGCGCGCGGGTCACATTGAGGCCGATCAGCCAATCGGCCTCGGAACGGCAGACGGCTGCTTGATACAGCCGGTTGTAGTCAGTGCCAGGCTTCAGCTGCGCAAAGCCTTCGCGAATCGCCTGATCCGTCTGCGACGAGATCCAAAGCCGTTTGAACGGCTTCTTCCAGCGGATCAGCTCCATAATCCAGCGCGCGACGAGCTCGCCTTCGCGCCCCGCATCGGTTGCGATGATCAGCTCGGATAGGTCACCACGACGACTGAGATGCTCGATTGCCCGAAACTGCTGCGACGTTTCTTTCATGACCTTGAGCTTCATTTTGCTAGGGATAATGGGCAGATCTTCCAGGTTCCAGGTCTTGTACTTGGGATCGTAATCATCGGGCTCAGCGAGTGTAACGAGATGGCCGAGCGCCCAAGTGACGACATATTTGGCACCTTCGAAGTGGTGTTTTTGCTTCTGGTTACAGCCAAGCACGCGAGCAATTTCTTTGGCTACGCTTGGCTTTTCGGTTAATACGAGAATTTTCATCGGGTTAGCTACCTCTTTTCTACTTACCAAATAGCATAAGCGAAAGGGTCCTACTTTTCAAACGGACGATTTTACGAAATATTCACACGTTTATGCTGGAAATCAGCGAAATCTGTCTATTTTTGTCTGAATATAAGGTATACTGGAGATATATAGAAATAAAAAGGGGGGAAACCTCGATGGGGCCTATGTTTTCTCTTTTTTCCAATCATACCATTAAAACACTTCAACTCTGGATATGCGCAATCATTGTGTTGCTGGCTTTTTCGATCATTGTTCCTTTTTACTTCATAGAGAAGGGAAATCGGTTAGAAGAGGCAGGGGTTCAACTCAAGCAAGTGATCGCCTTGCAGAGCTTATATATCGAACGGTGGAATCAAGAAAAGCTGGATGCAATTAAACGCTTCGCGCTTTCAGATAATGCGAAGCTTCATCGGATTGGCGATTTGAAACGAGAGTTTCAAGATTATGCGAAGGTGAACTCGGAGTTTTATTCCATTACCTTTGTTGAGGAGGATGGCTATATTCGCACAGATACGAACACGTTTTATGTGGGGGATCGTGTGTACTATAACCGGGGCAAGGAAAAGAAAAGCTACGTCTCTGGTGTCTTGATGTCGAAAGAAAATGGAGAGCCCGTTATTACGTTCTCGGCTCCTGTCATTGGCGATCATAATGATTTTAAAGGGATCGTTCTCGGTATTGTCACACTCGACATGCTGAATAAATTGATGGCGCAGCTTAGCTTCGGGGATACGGGGGAAGTCTATGTGCTTGATGCACAGGGGAATATTGTAACAGCCTCCAAGCATGCGGAGAGTAGTGCAGTAACACACCGAGTTACGTCTGAAATTTTCCAACGCGCCAAGGCGGGTAGTACTGATCAGAGCGCGTATATTGGATTCCGAGGTGAACGCGTATATGGACAATATAGGTGGTCCCAAGGGAAGAATTGGCTTGTCGTTGGCGAGATCACACAGAAAGAAGTTTTCCAAAAACTGAATGAATTAAGCATGACGATTATTTTCATTTCATTGATCGCACTGCTTCTCAGTATTGCGGCTGCCGTGATCACCGCTTCCAAAATCGAGAGGCCGATTCGATATTTGCTGCGTGCCACGAAGATCATCCAGAAGGGGAACTACGATTACCAGATTGATGCGGATAAAATAAGAAAAGCTCCCGTGGAGCTGCGTCAATTAGTATCTACGTTTAATCTGATGTCCGATCGGCTGAAATCGAATATTTCGCTTTTAGAGCATTCGGCATGGATGGACCAACTGACAGAAATACATAATCGACGATACATGATGCTAGCAGGAAATAAGCAATTGCAGACGTGTATTTTATCCGGCCAGACCTGCTCCCTCTTGATGATGGATATTGATCATTTTAAGAAAATTAATGATACGCATGGTCACTTGGTCGGTGATGGCGTGCTTCATCATGTTGCAAGTCTTTTGAAGCGGTATGCGGGGGAGGATGCGATTGTGGCGAGGTACGGCGGCGAAGAATTCATTCTATTGCTGCTGTGGAAAGATGCTGAAGAGAGTGCCAGATTAGCCGAGGAATTGAGAAAGCTTTTAATTGCGGAGCCTTACAAAAGAGATAACCTTTCGGTCAAAATTACGGCAAGCATCGGTGTTGCGGAATATTCCCCTACATTGGAATACGGAACCATGGTGCTGGAAGATATGGTTTCTCGGGCAGACCATGCCTTGTACCGGGCGAAGTCTGGCGGAAGGAATCGTGTTGAAGTGGATACCAAATGGCCATATGATGAAGATGATCATGTTTAAACTTGAAGTTGGAGGCGTGCTATGAAAGGGAGAACAGCGATTGTTGCGGGAGGAACTGGCTTAGTTGGACAGGAACTGCTCAAACAGCTAGTGAACGATCCAGACTATGACAGGATTATTGCGTTAGTTCGTAAGAAGTTAGACGTAGAGCAGCTTCGCGGGCATGGGAAGCTGGAGCAGCGGGTAATCGATTTTGGTAAGCTGGGTGAGAGTTTGAAGGCTTCTGAGATTGCACATGCGCACGTGTTCTGCACCCTAGGAACGACGATTAAAAAAGCAGGCTCCAAACAGCAATTCCGCAGAGTTGATCGAGACTATCCCCTGCTGCTTGCTGAAGTGGCTAGTAAGGCACAGGCTGATGCATTCGCAATTGTGACTGCCATGGGTGCAGACCGCACCTCCTCCTTTTTCTATAATCAGGTAAAGGGTGAGGTTGAAGATAAACTGCGAGGGATGCGGCTTCGCGCGTTGTACCTGCTTCGGCCTTCTCTGATCCTAGGTGACCGTGGGGAGTTTCGACTAGGTGAGAGGCTGGGCAGTATCGCGTCACGAGCCATAGCACCGCTGATGACAGGACGTCTACGGAAGTATCGCCCCATTCATGCGAGCACAATTGCAACGGGCTTAATTCGAGCGGCGAAGTCGGGGAAATTAGGGGTTCAGGTGCTGAGCTCGGATCGGATTGCGTCGATAGCTGGTAAGTGATAAGATTAGTGTCGTTTATCATTAATATCCTAAATAAAATAGAAAGAGGTTCACAACATGATTGATCATATCGTCCTTGTAAAATTTGGTGAAACAACAACGCAGGAGCAGCTTCAAGAGGTTGTTGATCGTTTTAAAGCGCTGCGTGCTCATCTGACGGGTATCGTGGATATTCAAGCGGGTCTTAACTTCTCTGAGAAGAATCAAGGCTTTCAAGTGGTGCTATCCGTGCGTTTTGAAGATCGTGCTGCGTTAGCTGCTTACGGTCCTAACCCCGAGCATCAAGCGGTAGCAGCGTATATTCGTGAAGTTGGCCGTGTGGATAGCTTGGTCGTGGATATCGAGATTTAATATTTACCTAATCTTTAAATTAAAAAAGGATGGAATTAACAATACTCCTCTATGCTGAAAGAACATCTTTCGAATAGAGGAGTGTTTGTGTTGAAAAAAATGATGAAAACAGCAGTTGGCGGGGCTATGGCAGGCTTATTGATCGTAGCTGGATTAGTTCCAGCTTACGCGTTAGCAGAAACAACAGATCTCCCATTACGGGCGACGATTGAAAGTATGGAAGGCAAAGTAATCTGGAATGAAAAGGATCATTCGATTGAAATTCAAGTTGGCGGTGTACAAGCACTCGTGAAACTGGACTCAACAGAGGCTACTTTTCAAGGGAAGTCCATTCAATTGGATAAAAAGCCATATCTCCTCGATAGTCATGCACAACTAAGTAAAGCTGCTTTCAAGACGATACAGGATGAGGTTATCAAAAATCAGAATAAAACAGGGTTAGAGTCGCTCACAACCTACCAGATGCCGAATAAAAAGGCAGAAATTTCATCATCGACGCCTGATGGTAAAACACTCATCGTCACAGAAGCAGACTTGGGCAGCATCTCGCTGGTATCGATTGAAAACCTTGCTGCCATATCGGTTAAGAAAGTGATTAGCTTCTTGGATCTTTCGAAAGAAGCTGAGGTGACAAGTGTTGTCGTTACACCAGATGGCAAGTATGTGCTTGTAGGTGTTCGAGCAGGCGACACTGTAAATGTAGCGAATAAAGGTTACCTAGCTGTTGTGGACATTGCGAAGCAAGAGACAGTTAAAACGTATGAAATTGGCGTGGGGCCAGATTCCGTTACGATCTCAAGTGACGGTAAGTATGCCGTTGTCTGTAATGAGGATGAAGAGCTCAACCCTGCAACGGGTGAAATTGATATGAAGACAGTCAAGCGTCCTGGCTCCATTTCTATCATCGAATTCCCGAATGGAGAGGTCCTGAAAGGCGTACATACGGAGTTGAAGATTGATTTAACACAAGTTAGTGGAGGGGTTACTTATCCTAATGATCCACAACCCGAATATGTCGCCATTAGCCCGGACAACTTGCAGGCTGCGATTACACTTCAAGAGAATAATGCCATTGCTATTGTAGATTTACCTTCTAAGAAAATTGTCACGATATTCGGTTTAGGGGTAACGAAGCATAAGGCCGATTTGAAGAGCAATAGTGTGACATCAATCACTGAAGATATGACAGCACGCCCTGAAGCGGATGGCATTGTTTGGTCCTTAGATGGGAAGTATGTGATTACTGCCAACGAAGGTGATTTAGGTAAGGATGAGTTTAAAGACGGCGTTAAAGCGGGCGGACGTAATATTATGGTGTGGGACCAGCAGGGGAAAGTGGTCTACGACAGCATGGATCTCATTGATAGAAAGACAGCTCAAGCTGGCTTATATCCGGATAGCAGAAGTGCTAACAAAGGCAGTGAAGTGGAGAACTTAACAATCGGACTTATCAATGGTAAGCCGCTTCTAGCTGTAGCCTCTGAACGAGCTAATGCAATCTTGTTCTTTGATGTGACAGATATCACTAAACCGAATTATTTGGGTCTATTGCCATCTGGCGGTGAGTCACCCGAAGGTATCCATAAAGTAAACGGTAAGAACGTATTTGTTAGTTCAGATGAGGTATCAGGTACGCTAAGTTTCTATGGCATGAAGTAATAAATAGTGAATACATGAATAGAGCCTTCGCCAAGATGTTTGGCGTTAGGCTCTTTTTTCATGAAAATCGGTGATTACGGTTGCATACTTCGAAGTTCCTTTCGATATACCGAAGGAGCGGAACCACTCCATTTGTGAAACTGCTTGGAGAAGTAAAGCGCATCATTGAAGCCGACGGAGGAAGCAACCTGATCGATGGTCATGGCGGTCGTCATCAGTAGCTGCTTGGCCCGTTCCATGCGGATGTTGAATAAGTATTGCATCGGCGAGAGGCCGGTGGATTGTTTGAACATTTTGCATAAATAGGTACGGTGATAGCCCAGACTGCGAGCAAGATGCTCGATCGAGACCGCTTGGGTGTACTGCAGCTCTAAGTAGCGGATGGCTTGACCGATTTGACGTTGGATATCGGTTTCGGCGATTGGGTTGGTAGTTATGTGGTGTGCATTTGTGCGTCCAAACTCACGTAGGAGCAGCTTTAGCCAGCCTTCGGATTCCAACTCTTCGAGCTGAGGAAAGTCAGTCTGTTGGAAGCAGGAACGAATATGGCGATAGTGGTGCCGAATCGTACGCGGATTACTGCCGGATACCACGGCTTGCCCAGGGGAGACGCCAATTTGAGATAACGTTGTGCTTGCGCTGCGCCCCGTAAAAGCGACCCAAATATAATGCCAAGGGTTGTCGGCATCTGCGGTATAAGTGAAAAGCTCACCTGGAAAAATGAAAAAGGTATCGCCTGCGGTGCAGGTGTAGATTCGCCCTCCGGTTTCAAAAGTGCCTGTCCCTGAGAGGACAGTATGAACGAGAAAATAGTCATGAACACCGGGACCCGTTTTATGTAGGGGACTGGGTTTGCCTTCACCACTAAAAAGGACAGATAAGTCAAGATTACTGTGAAGCGGGTTAATACTTACTGTGAAGTAGGTGTGATCCGGATTCATAGGAGCCTCGTTATGTTTTTTGTTTTGAGCGTACCCTATTAAACTACAAATGTCCATATTGGAGTTGTTTCAATCCATATTTTTCAAAGCGGGCTTGCGCTATAGTAAGGATATGTTAATAGATGAACTATTGGAGGAGATTCTCACATGTCCAAAATTACTTTTTTAGGTGCAGGAAGCACAGTTTTCGCGAAAAATGTACTAGGTGATTGTTTGCTTACTCCCGCGCTGCAAGGCTTTGAAATCGCTCTCTTTGATATTGATCATGAACGGTTACAGGATTCAGCCAATATGTTGAATAACATCAAGAAAACAAGTGGAAGTACATCCATTATTAAAGCGTATACAAACCGTAAAGAGGCACTGAGTGGTGCCAAATATGTGGTGAATGCGATCCAAGTAGGTGGCTATGATCCATGTACGATTACGGATTTTGAAATTCCGAAGAAGTACGGATTGCGTCAAACGATTGCAGATACGGTTGGGATTGGCGGTATTTTCAGAAACTTGAGAACGATCCCTGTTATGCTGGATTTTGCTGCCGATGTGCGTGAGGTATGTCCGGATGCCTTGTTCCTAAACTACACGAATCCGATGGCAGTTTTGACCAATGTGATGAACACGTATGGTGGTGTGCGCACGGTTGGATTATGTCACAGTGTGCAATCTTGCGTGCCAGAGTTGTTTAAACACTTGGAGATGGATCAAACGGGAGTCAAAGCGAAAATCGCCGGTATTAATCATATGGCCTGGCTGCTCGAAGTGACCAAGGATGGTGTCGATCTCTATCCGGAAATTAAGAAGCGGGCGGCTGAGAAGCAAAAAGAGAAGCATAAGGACATGGTTCGTTACGAAATGATGCTGAAGTTCGGCCACTATATTACAGAGTCCTCCGAGCATAATGCGGAGTATCATCCGTACTTCATCAAGCGGAATTACCCAGAGCTCGTTGATCGTTTCAACATTCCGCTCGATGAGTATCCGCGCCGTTGTATCGATCAAATTAGTAGATGGAAGCAAATGCGTGAGGATCTCGTGAACGATGCAAGTCTGACACATGTGCGTTCGCATGAGTATGCTTCGTATATTTTCGAGGCGATCGAGACCGATGTTCCGTTCAAAATCGGCGGTAACGTCATGAATACCGGCTTGATCACGAACTTGCCGCGCGAAGCGTGTGTGGAAGTGACTTGCTTGGTAGATCGCAACGGTGTTACACCTACGTTTGTAGGGGATCTGCCTCCACAATTGGCGGCTCTGAACCGCACGAACATTAACACGCAGCTGTTGACGATAGAAGCGGCGATTACGCGTAAGCGCGAGCATATTTATCACGCGGCTATGCTTGATCCGCACACCTCGGCTGAGCTGTCGATGGATGATATCATCGCGATGTGTGATGAGTTGATTGAAGCGCACGGCAAGTGGTTGCCTGAGTATCACTAAGAAAAAGGCTGCGGGGATGGTTGTCCCCCGGCCTTTTTTTGTTTGGCTGGTGGGTGAGATGGGAGAGAGTGGGAAGCGCGTGAGATAAGCTCGGAAAACGAGCTTAAAGGGGTCGGTTGAACGGGATAGGCTCGGAAAACGAGCTTAAGTGGGGCTCGAGGCGCGTGCGAGAAAGGTAAGTGGAGCGAGCAAAGCAAATAAAAGCGGCAAACCGCAGCTATCACGCCAACCGAGCTGGTTTTGGCAGAAATAGATGCGATAGACCGCTTTTATCAAAAGGTTTGTGTACAAGCGGCGGAACCGCGCCGCCCTACCCGCCAAATGCGTCGCGAAACGCATCATTCAAGCTTTCCAGCTCCACGTTCCATAAAGGAGCGACCTCGGGCGCAACATTTTCGCCGAACCAGTCAGCTAGCAGCCGGCGATTGCTGCCATTCTCGACGATGAAGGGGAGGTTCAGCATCACTTTTTTCACGTAAATGGTCTCGGCAGACTTGATTTGCTCGGGGGTGAGCCATATTTTTAACCGCTTAATGGTCCGATATAGCTCCTTGTTGCATGCTCTCCGAATGGCACGAGCGTTGGGGAGTTGCTGTTTATGTCGTTCACTTTGTTTCTGATACACCATACAGGGATCGACGCTCCTCTCTCTGTTATGTGTATGCAAAGAGAGGGAGGAGAGCGACTAGGGACAAGAACCTATTGCGCCCAAGTTCGTGGAGCATTCTTCGCTTTAGCCTCACGCGGTCCCAAATTGATCATGAGTGCTGGGAGCAGCATGCCTCGAACGAGAAAAGTGTCGATTAGAATACCTGCCATCATCGCGAACCCAAACAGCAGCAACTCCTGCAAAGGCTGCGTCATTAAGACACAGAAGGTCGCCGCCAGCACGATGCCCGCTGAAGAGATGACGCCGCCAGTAAGCGCCGCGCCGCGCTGCACGGCTGCTCGCCAGGGATGGCGCCGCGCTTCCTCTTGCACCCTAGAGACCAAAATGATGTTATAGTCCACGCCTAACGAGATGAGAAAGATAAAGGTGTACACAGGCAGACGGTAGCTGAAGGCATCGTGTCCAAACCCGAAATGAAACACACTCCACACGACTCCCATTGTTGCTGCGTAGGACAGCAGCATGGTGGCCATCATGGTGAGCGCCAATCGAATGGAGCGGGCCTGCCAGATCAGCATAACGGTAATAAATAGCGTAATGAGTGAGAAAATAACCAACGTATCTCGCTTATTCATGGTACGGACATCAAGCTGCTCCGCAGTTTGGCCTGCGTAATGCAGCGTGAACTGGGCAGGCTCGAAGCCGCTCTGCCCAAGCATGGCTTCGCTATCCTTGCGTAAACCGGAGATCACTTCAAGCGCAGCTTGATCATAGGGATTCATCTTTAGGATCAGTTGGAGCTTTATCGTATGCTTCGGTAAATTGGCATTCTCAGGAGCTAACTGAGCTTGATCGAACGCCGGCGTAAGAGAGCTGACCCCCTCATACTGCTTGATAAGATTGGTCAATGTGCTCATTTTGGCGATGAATTCCGTATCCTGTACGATTTCTTTCTCCGACTCCAAAATAAGAGTGACTGGCGCTAATTCCCCCTGTGGGAATTGTGCTTCCAGAATTTCGAAGCCTTGTCTGGAAGAAATATCGCTAGGGAAGGATTTCATGAGGTTAAACGAATAGTGCGTTCCTAGTGTAGATAGAGCAGGTGCCACCAGAACGATAATGAGTACAAGAGCGGTTATCCGAGGCTTTGTGGTAACGCGAGCACTTACCCAAGCCCAGAAACCGAGAGGCTCTTCATTCACAAGTACCACATCAGCACGTGGAATAAAAGGCCAAAAAGCTCTCCGCCCAATCAAGGCAAACATAGCAGGAATTAACGTCAGTCCACCGAGCAAAATAACCAACATCGCGATGGAGAAAACAGGCGCAAAGTTATGATAGGGCTTGAACACAGCTGTGAATAAGGTGAGCATGGCGATTAGCACGGTGCCGCCGCTGAAGAAAATCGGTTCAGCCACGTTGGAGAAGGCCTTCGACATCGCCTCGTACTTGGAATCCGTTGTCCGCAGGGCGGAACGATAGCGCGCAATGATAAATAAGCAGTAATCCGTCAACACAGCAAAAAGCAAGATCATCATGATGGAGAGGGATTGCTTCTCGACGAAAATCCAGCCCATTTTGCCAGCCATACCTATGACTCTATCGACGACTACATACACTATGCCTGCGATAACCAAGGGTAACAAGGCCAACAGGGGGGATCGATAGATGATGATTAAAATGATGAGAATGATACCAAGTGTGGCGAGCATTAACACAAAATCGGCCTTTTTAAAGAGCATAATTGTATCGGATGAGATGCCCGCGGGACCTGTGATTTCAAGCTTCAGCGTCCCCAAGCCTATCTGCTCCGACGTATGACGAATCTGTTCAAGCGTATCATAGACAGGACCAGATGCCAGATCCTTCTGGAGGGAGAGCGTTAACAAGAGCGTTGTACGATCTGCGGAAAATAAGAGCTCTTGCTGTGCGGCGGGCATTTGATGAAAGGGTAGAGAACGCGTGACGTATGGCGGCTTCTGATCAGAAGCCAGCCACGCACTGATGCTAGTTATGGCGCCGCGTTCAGCATCCGTGATGGGTTGTTCGGAATTGAACACAAGGATGGCGGTTAAGCCGTCTTGGGAAGGGTAGGCCTCTTGTAATAACTGTTTAGCTTCTTCAGACAGTGTGTGGCCAGTTAGGCTGCCTTCACCACCGCTTTGGGCGACCTCTTTGGAAGATGGCGCAAAGGCGCTTAATAAAAGGATGGCAGCTAGCCAGCTAATGAGTACGATTTTGACACCTTTGGCACTGCTAACGAACTGGGCAAGACGTGTAAAAGCATGTTTCATGGCAGGTTCATTCCCCTCTCCTAAATCTACTTCGAATTGTAGGAGAGAAATATGAACGGATGATGAATGCCAGATTACAATCGCGGCAGTAGAACAGTGAAAGTCGTCCCTTTGCCGAGCTCACTCTGCACTTGAATACTGCCACCGTGCAGCTCGATAATTTTCTGAACAATCGATAAACCAAGTCCCGTGCCAGCACTGGCGCGGTTTCGGGACCGATCGGCTTTGTAGAAGCGAGTAAAAATATGAGGCAGCTCTGCCTCAGACATGCCAATCCCTGTGTCGCGCACCACAACGATGACCTCCGTCTCTGATGACTGAATCGCAAAGTGTAACGAGTCATGAGGACGAGCGTATTTGATGGCATTCGTAATGAGATTAAGCCAAACCTGATGCATCAATTGGTGGTCGGCCGATATGTTCGTTTCCGGTAGATCCAGTTCGATGTCGATCCCCTTCTCCGACCATTGCCACTCCGTATGAATGAGAATTTGACGGATTTGTTCATCCAAACGGTACACGGAACACTTAACTACATGACTCTCTTTATCTAATGAGGCTAGCATTAGGAGCTGTTTACTGAGAGAGGACAATCTTTTGCTTTCGTCTAAAATGATGTGAAGATAGTGCGCTTTCTCCTCCTCAGAGGTCGTCTGATCCAGTATGGATTGGGCGAAGCCCTGAATCGAGGTTAACGGAGACTGGATTTCATGGGAGACATTGCCCACGAATTCCTGCCGCATATCTTCAACCTGTTTGAGCGATTGCGCCATGTAGGTGAAATCTCGTGCAAGCTCCCCAATTTCATCTTGACGGGAAACGTCCATTGTCATTTCGTAGCTCCCGCCAACGATCCGTTTTGTAGCTTCTCGCAATTTTTTTACAGGCTTCACGATGAATTGGGAGAAAATAATGATGAGGACGATGCTGAAAAGGAAGGTAAGTCCGAGCAGAAAAGCCATCAGGACGCGCACGCCACCAATTTGCTGTTCCAAATTAGGCCGAACAAACAAAGCATACGTTTTTCCCTGCACCTGAACAGGAACACCGATACTGTTGCGCAGGCTATTTTCAAAATATCCGATCACCATCAGAACATGACGCTCCTGCAGCATCCCTCGGTACGTTTCTCCCGCTATAACGCGACGAATTTGCTCCGGCTCCAACTGCGTATGTTTATACGGCGTTCCATAGTAGGTCCCCGCCATCTGCTCATTCACGACATAAAGCTGGAACCCCATATTGGCAATATGGGTGAAATATGCAGCAGGCTCCACTGCCGGCATTTCTTCATAAAGAGATCGGATTTCCGTCGTTATTTTCCAAATTTGTTCCTCGTTCTGATCCCTTAATTTCGTTAGATAATACCAATTCGAAAGAAAGAGTGCGAGCACGGAGCTGACCATTGCGATGAGAATAAACGTAACAACGATGCGAAAGTATAATGTTTTCACCCTTCCGTCACCTCAAGCTTGTAACCAAGTCCTCTCACTGTCGTAATCATAAAATCATTCGTTTTCTCATAAAAACGCTCCCGCAGTCGCTTGATATGTACATCGATGGTTCGGCTGTCACCCTCATAATCTGTGCCCCACAGCATTTGAATTAGTTGCTCACGTGTGAAAATGCGCCCTGGATGACTCGCCAATTGTGCGAGCAGCTGAAATTCTTTGAGCGGTAGCAGCAGCGTTTCACCTGCGATCGTGACTTCATAGCTTTTGCGATTGATGACAGTGTGGCCAAGTGTAATCATCTCCGAGGAAACCAGCTGGTATCGCCGCAATAACGCGCGCGTTCGGAAGAGTAATTCCTTCGGCTCGAACGGCTTTACCACGTAATCATCGGTGCCTGAGGCAAAGCCTCGTTCTTTATCTTCAATCTCTCCTTTGGCTGTCACAAGAAGTACAGGAATATCGTAGTGTTCGCGGATTTCCGCGCATAGCTCCAAGCCGTCTCGCAGCGGCATCATGACATCGACAACGGCGAGATGGATTTGTTCCGTTTCCAGCAGTCTCGAAGCTTGTTCACCGTCACTTGCTTCAAAGACAGCATAACCTTCTTTGGAAAAGAGGAAGCGCATCAGTTCGCGAATATGGGCATCGTCATCGGCGACGAGTATGTGTGTTTTCACAGGGGGAGCACCTTCTTCGTTGGGAATCAATTGAGCTTGGCATCAGTGTAAACGAAAAAAAACCTTAATGCCACTTCTGCTATCGAGTCGCCTGATGATGACGATTCGAGGTAACAGAAGGATGACTTAAGGTTCGCTAGGACAAGAAACTAATTTACATTAATATAGCCAATCATCGGTCCGCTATGCGCCATATCCGTATGTGTCATGCAGATTAGGCGATACGTACCTGCTTGATTAGCTGTAAAATGTACGATGGTTTCTTTGCCTTTTTTGATTTCACCGCTGATATTGAGTCCCTCTATGAGAAAGGGATGACTCTCGCCATTGACGCCATAGATGCTGAGTTTAATATGTTCGCCTTTCCTCACGTTGACGGAACCGGGGTCCCATCGATAGGCTTCGATGGTTTTGCCATCAGCGGTGGTGGATTTGAACTCGCCAACAACCATATGAATGGTGCGTTCTGCCGCGGGCTCGGCAAAGGTTGGCAGGATGCTTTCTCGATTTACATACAGCCATCCAATGAGAAGGAGTAGAAGTGCGGCTGCTAGCTGAAAGACATGTTTTCGTTTGACAATCCATACTCGGGACATAGGGTCCGCCTCCTGTACAAGGGTCTTGTACATCTTATGCGGAGGCTTGTCAGCGCATGAATCGGGATTTACGAGTTACCACCACTCGTGGGGGAGTGGAAACCGATCCCGTTGGAACACGGGCTGATACACCGAGCCGATAAAGAGCTCAGCGCACCTGTTGAGGCACCTGTAGAGGCTTGTAAATCGCATATTGTGGCGTATTTTAACGATGAGTTGCTTACAAGTAGTGGTTGAGAGCCTGTCTATGATAGAATGTGGATGAGATCATTAAAATAGTTTTGACTAGGTAGCAGGTATATTTACAGCAAATATGATGGAAAGCAAAGTGAAGAGAGGGTTACGGATGAGTGAGTTGATTCACAGTGTTTTGATGTATTTGGAAGGCTTGGGGTACTGGGGGATTTTCCTTGGACTCATGCTAGAGGTCATTCCGAACGAATTGCTTTTAGCTTATGCAGGGTATCTCGTATCCAAAGGTCAAATTAACTTCGTGGGTGGCATGGTTTGCGCGGTCGTTGGGGGGACTTTGGCCCAAATCGTACTATATTGGATCGGGCGTTATGGGGGCAGGCCTTTCCTGGAGAGGTATGGGAAATACCTGCTGATCAGCAAGCATCATATCGATGTGGCGGAGAGCTGGTTTAATCGGTACGGCACGGGGATGATTTTTACAGCGAGATTTATTCCAATTGTACGTCATGCGATATCATTGCCAGGTGGTATGGCGAAGATGCCTTTGGGGAAATTCTCCCTGTACACGGCTTTAGCCTTAGTTCCCTACTCGTTTCTGTATATTTATTTGGGCATGAAATTGAAGGATAACTGGGAAACGATTGGCGAGTATGCAGGGCCATATATTAAACCTTTGATTATCGCTGCGATCGTACTGACGATTTTGTATGCAGGCTATCAATTTTATCTCAAAAGAAAAGCGAAAGTCTAACCAAGGTTGATTTGGCGGTTTCGTTTGCTTTTGTTACAATGAATGAGAATATGGACTTTTCTTGGGAGGATGAAATCAATGAGTACTAATCTTGCTAGTAAGCTGCGCACAGGCTTGAAGCCGCAACAGTTTATCGATGGTATGGAGAAAAATAAAGAGCAATTCCTAGCGTATTACGAAGGTTTCGCATGGGACAATGAAGAGGATAAGGAATATTTCGAATCCCTCAATAATCGCGATGATCTTCGTTGCTTGATTGTGGCTGCTGATTGGTGTGGAGACGTTGTTCGCAACGTGCCTGTTGTTTTCAAGGCTTTGGAAAATAGCGGCGTGCCGACAGAAGTTCTAATTATCGAGCAAAATTATGATGTAATTGATCAATTCCTAACAGGCGGCGGCCGTGCTATTCCGATCGTGATTTTCACAGATACAGGCGGTTTCGTGCTTGGACACTGGGGCCCTCGCCCTAAGAATGTGCAAGCGGTTATGACGCAATTCAAGAAAGAAAATCCTGATCGCGATGCGGCAGACTATAACGAAAAAATTCAAGTAGCTAGAGCAGAAATGGGCCGTCAATATGGCGAAGGTAACGGATATCATGCTGTTATTGTGAAGGAACTTCGTTCATTGATCGAGTCGTTCTAAGGGTGAGGGTGGCAACACGATGATCAACATTCAATCCTTCGTTCTAGGTCCGGTTCAGACGAACGCGTACTTACTGTCGAATCCAGAGACGAATCAAGGTATTATAATCGATCCAGGAATGAATCCCAAGTCGCTGATCAAAAAAATCGCCGACATGGATATCGTCGCGATTCTGCTGACACACGGGCATTTCGATCACATCGGTGGTGTAGATGAGATTCGTAAGCTCAAGGGCTGCCCCGTGTATATTCACGACCTGGAAGCCGATTGGCTGACGAATCCGAAGAAAAACGGCTCCGCACGCTGGCCTGATCTTGGCGCTCCGATTGTTACTGATCCTGCGGAATTCGCGCTGGATGAAGGACAAACGCTTGAGTTCCTGGGTATCCAGCTCAAGGTGTTCCATACTCCTGGCCACTCGCCAGGCAGTGTGAGCTTCTTGTATGATAAGCACCTCTTCAGCGGTGATGTATTGTTTAAATTATCGGTCGGTCGCACCGATCTTCTCGGTGGAGACAACAATACCCTGCTGGATTCCATTCAGGATAAGCTGTTTCTGCTGGATGACGATGTCATCGTCTATTCGGGCCATGGCGCGAAAACAACGATCGGTTTCGAACGTGAGAATAATCCATACGTGTAAGGCTAGTAGGACTGCTTCCTCTGATGAGGAGGCGGTCCTTTTTTGTGTTGTGCCGGGGCTGTAATGATGAAAAACACCGTTACAGCAAGGTGAGGCGCGAAAACTAGCTCTGTAGTGATGAAAAATACCGTTACAGTTGCGGAATCGAGGGGGATTCGTGATTATTCGTGCTGTAGTGATGAAAAACATCGTTACAGCAGGGTGTGGTGTGAAAATTAGCTCTGTAGTGATGAAAAACACCGTTACTGTTGAGGTGGTGCGATTAATAAATCGGCGGCAGTTGCCTAAGCTAGCTGCCTATGCCTAAAACGTATGTTGTTTCGCGCATATGCTCGTTCGCCCATGACACCCACCCAATTTATTAAGTAACTGGGTGTTTACCGTGTGCAACGTAGGTGGTTCCCCATAGACTGATGTTGTAAGCTATTCACCCAACTTCAACAATAACTTCCAAGTTAAACCGCAAGTTTGAAAGCCCATGTAAGGAAAATATGAAGGAGGTGCTCTCTCATGGAACATATAAAAGTTCCGAATTACCCAATGCAACCAATGCCAATGCCAATGCCAATGCCAATGCCAATGCCGACTCCGCTTCCAGCTCCTGCGCCTATTATGCAACAACCGATCCACCTGCACGCGTCCTACCAACAAACCGAATTTGTTTTCCCGAAACCAGTCCACACGCAAGCAGTTGCTTGTCCTCCGAAAAACAATTCGGCCGCTAGTATTCTTGTACTTTTCATTTTGTTAGTTATCATTACGCGTAGCATTTGTAAGTATTAATTTACGAATTGCACGGGTAAAAGAGGAAGGTAATCCCGCGGGACTTCGTGTCCTGGAGGGGTTGCCTTTTTTTGTTTGGTGAATGTTCAATCCTATGAAACTACTAGACAAATATAGGATTACCCGCTAGTATGAAGCCATATAACTACATAAATTGCGTGTAAGGTGCACTTCTTGATGTTTCTGTCGAAGGTGCTTAAAAGGGAAGTCAGGTGTAAAACCTGCGCGGTCCCGCCACTGTAAATGCGGAGTTACTTTTCTATCAGGCCACTGTCCCCGTCGGGGATGGGAAGGCGAAAAGTTTACGATGATGCATGAGCCAGGATACCTGCCTTATTTCGTTGTTGCTCTGATTCTCCGGGGGGTGGGAATTCAGTTAGCGTTCTGTAGCCAGTATGGCGCTACTATGTTTGTTTATTCATGAATTAAGAAGGCCACCCCGCCTGAGGGTTGGTCTTTTTTTGTTTTGGCGTGCGACAAATCTTAGGGAAGTAAGGGAGAGAAGTGGAGAGAATGTTTACGAAGTTACAACGCAAAATGATGTCGTCTATTTTAGCTACGCTAATGGTATTATCTGTTTTATTTACTGCCATAGCACCAGCTAATCAAGTTTTCGCTGCGAGTGAAAATCCAGTTTCCGTTTCACTTCGAGTGGAGGGGCCGCAGGGTCTTATCAAAGAGGGAATAGCCGAGGGCTCAACTGCCTTAGAGGCTTTAGTGGCTCAGACAGATATCACCCCTATTGTCTCGAGTTCATCCTATGGTTCCTATGTGACCGCAATTAATGGGATACAAGCTGCATCATACGGTGGTTACGATGGATGGAACTATGCCATTAAACGTCAAGGTCAGTGGATTATTCCTGATGTAGGTATAGACCAGTATGCCTTGGAGAGCAATGATCAGGTAATTGTCTATTACGGTGATCTCAATACGCAACTATTGAAGTCGATCACCATTTCGTCAACCCCCGTTAGTGCGAACGCCCCCTTTTCCGTAACGGTAACGAAAACAACCTATGACTGGCTCAACACAGGGTTTATAGACTCTGCAGCTGAGGGGTTGAAGGTAAAAGTTGGTGCTGCCGAAAAGTTCACAAATGCTAGTGGTGTAGCTGTGTTTGACCAAGGTGTAGCCGCTGGAAATTATACCGTGGAAGTTACCAATTATCGTTCCGATGGTGCCCCTGGTGTTGTCAGAGGTACGCAGCCATTGATTGTGGAAGCTGAACCAAAGCCAGAGCCTACCCCCATAGGCCATGTAACGGCTTCTGTTGAGAAATTTACGATAGGACAGGGCTTTTATCAGGAACCCATCAATTTTCCCTTATACGAAGGTGATAATGGCGCAGCTGTAATCACTCGTGTATTGGGTGAAGGTAACTATCAAACCTATGGCAGTATTGAAGATTCCTTCTATTTATCTAAAGTTAAGGATAATACGACGGCTATACAGGTACCTACGTTTATTCAAGATCAAATCAACTTAAATAGCGATCATATTGGTTTAAAGCTGGACGATCACTGGCTCGGTGAATTTGACTATACGTCCATGTCAGGTTGGATGTATGTTGTTAATAATACAATGCCTGATGTGGGTGCGTCTCAGTATATCCCCCATGATGGAGATGTCTTTCGAATTGAGTTTTCCCTTTATGGGTGGGGAGCTGATCTTGGAGCCAACGAATGGCGCTATCTTCCAAACCCAGCGAATAAAGATGCTCTGCTTGCTAGAGTAGCAGGAATTAATAGCGATCCGAATAAAGTAACTATTTTGGCGGATAAAGCTGTTCGATTAGCGTATGATCACGCGTATACCGTGCTTTCAAATCTTGAGAGTACGCAAGCAAGTGTTGACAGCGCGCTCGCCAGCCTGAATAAGTCATTTGAAAAAGATGCGGAAAAGCCTAGCCTTACGGTATCAGGTATATCGAATAACCAAGAAGTATCTGAGGCGAATTTAAGTGTTGGTGTAGTTGTGACGGATAATACCCCTGAGGGTATTACATCGGAAGTGAAGTTGAACGGAACAGTCATTTCTAAAACAGACGGACTCTATGCGCTTGTGCTTAATTTGGGAGCCAACACGGTTGTTGTGAAAGCAACGGACTCATCCGGCAATACCAATGAGCAAACATTTGTCATTACTTATAAAATCGACATTAAAAAAGCAGCAAAAGATCACCTGAATAAAAGCCTAGCTTATCTATTACGAACGGTAGACAAACCTGCATTTGGCACGTTGGGTGGAGAATGGTCTGTCCTTTCCTTGGCAAGAGGTAACTACACGGTACCCGAGGGGTATTGCCAATCGTATTACAATAACGTAGTCACCGAAGTTACTCGCTTAATGACTTTAAATAATGGTGTACTGGATAAAACAAAGGGTACAGAGCATTCCAGAGCGATGCTAGGACTTGCTTCTATTGGCAAAGATCCAACAAAAGTGGGGAGCTATGACCTGACGTCTGCGCTCTCCGATTACGATTATGTTATTAAACAAGGGATAAATGGTCCCATCTTTGCACTATTAGCTTTTGATGCCAGGAATTATCAGATTCCTACTGTTGAGGCAGGGAAAAAACAAGCAACCAGAGCTAATCTGGTTGAATATCTGTTAAGCAAAGAAATAAAAAAGGGTACAGTTAACGCAGCGGGATGGGGGTTCGGGAGTACTGTCGATTACGATCTAACCTCGATGGCACTTCAGGCTCTTGCTCCCTATTATCAGACGCAACCTGATGTGAAAAGCGCTGGTGATCGGGCAGTTGCTTGGTTATCTAGCAAACAAGACAATGAAGGCGGCTTTGGATCAAGCAGCGAAAGCGTCGCACAAGTCGTTACGGCTTTAACAGCACTAGGCATCGATCCAAGTACCGATACCCGATTTATCAAGAGTGGCAAATCAGCCATAGATGGGTTGCTTTCTTTTGCAGGAGCAAATGGTGGATTTAAGCATCTTAGGACGGGCGGCGTAAATGCTCTTGCGACCGATCAAGGCACTTACGCGCTTGTGGCTTACGACCGATTCGTGAATGGTAGTAAACGACTTTATGATATGACGGATGTAATTGGAGATACACCTGCAACAGGTGAGACCGAAATCCAGTTGCCAAGCGGGAATCAGCCTAATATTAATATCCCATCGGATAATTTGGACTACATCATTCCTATCACCAATGCGGATGAAAACAAAGAGATAACTGTTGTCATTCCAAGTGATAACAATTCAAAGATTCTTGTTAATTTGCCTTCCGGAACTAACCTTCCGAAAATTGAAACGAGAAAAGGGAATATTTCTGTTGTTATTCCAAAGGGCGCACAAGTAACTAGCGGTGATCCATCGGCACTTGAACTAATTACATCTAATAATCCAGATGATTCTGGTTTAAAAGATAAAGTGAATACACTTGTTCAAAGCGGTAAAAAGCTTGATATGGTGAACCAAGCAATCACACTTGGCGGCAGTAATCGAATTGAGTTTAATCAGTTTATTACGTTAACCTTTGCTGGCATGAAAGGGAAAGAAGCAGCCTACATCCAGAATGGATCGCCAAGTACGATACAGAGATTTTCCGATGATCTAGCAGGCATTGCTAGCGGGTTAAATGAGTATGCCTACGATAGTGGTAATGATCTTATTGTTAAAACCAAGCATTTTACGGACTTTATTGCTTACACGTCTAGTGTGGTACAAACCCCAGGTGGTGGTATTACGCCTCCAACTTCCAATCGTGTAACATTATCTGTAGATGTACTAACCGTAAATAAAGGATATATCGTTCCGGAATTAAGTGTTGAGCTTCAAAGTGGGGATACGGTATGGAGTATACTCAAGAGAGTACTTGATGATCATGGAATTAATTATTTATACATGTGGAGTACCAAATGGAGCAGTGTTTATGTACAAGCCATTGCAGGATATAAAGAGATAGATACCGATGGATATGGTGTTGGAAGCGGCTGGATGTACAACGTAAATGGCACCTATCCTGACCATGGAGCTGATACATACTTCCCTAAGAATGGCGACTCTATCCAATGGCGTTATACAACAGATTATGGAGAAGATCTAGGACAAAAGATACCAACAGGGGCACTGCCAATTGGTCCAAACAATCCTAACGATAAAAAGCCAATCATCGATGTTCCAACGGATATCAAAGAAAATTACCCAGTAAACATTACAAAAGACATGAAAGACAAAGAATTAATTACCATTAACCTTCCTAAGGTGACCTCCAAAGTTATCCTTAATCTAGAAGACGTGAAAGACAGCATTCCTATGATTTCCGCTGTGAAAGGCGACATTTCACTTTCCATCGATAAGGGAACGATTCTAAAATCGGGGAATGCCAGTGTCGAGCTACTAACTGCACTGGATACGAAGGATACAACACTTCAGGATTTGGTGAAGAGTGGTTTAAGTGAAGAGACTGCGAAGCAACTCAAGCTAAATCAAGCTTTTGCAATGGGGAACCCGAACGAATCGGTTCTATTCGATAGACCAGTAACTATCGTGCTTACAGGTGCGAAAGGGCAGCAAGTTGGATTTATCGAAGGCAATACGTTTACGCCGATCGAGATTTATGCGACAGAGGCGGAAGGAACTGAGGCTACAAAGGGTAAGGAAAAAATCACGTATGCGTTTGTGAAAGATAATGATTTGATCATTAAAACAAATCATTTTACGAGCTTCGTTTCGTATACAAGTATCGAAGAAACAGCTGTGGCATTTGATTTAAATAAGCTGTACACAGACGCGGGCACGATCTCCCCTTGGGCTGTTGACGCAATCAGCGAGGCTACAAAGAAAGCTTATGTCGAGGGCAGCGATGGTAAATTTAGTCCTCAAACGACGGTGACAAGAGCTGAGTTCACCAAAATGCTGGTAGGCGTTCTTGGGCTAGATGTGCAAACGGATAAGACCATTAACTTTAAGGACGTTGCTCAAGGGGACTGGTTCTACCCTTACGTGAACGCTGCGTATAAAGCTGGCTTCATTACAGGAACGAGCGATGACCAGTTTAGTCCAAACGAGAAGCTGACACGTGAGCAAATGGCGGTCATTATTGTTCATGCACTCAACCTTCCAACAGCGGCACAGACGCCAACTATTGAAGATTTAGGGCAGGTATCGGCTTGGGCGAAAGCGGCTGTGCAAACGGTTATTTCCCAGGAACTGATGTCAGGTTGGAATAACCAGTTCCAACCGGCGGATCAAGTAACTAGGGAAATGGCAACGGTTGTTGCGATGAGAGCTTACCAGTATAAGCTTGATAACAAACCGGAAACGCAACAGCCAGATCTAGTCAAGAAAGCTGTGGTTGAGAAGCAAATGAACCAAACTGCTGCATTCCTGCAGCAAACGATAACGGATCCTGTGATTGCTTCAATCGGTGGAGATTGGACGGTATTAGGACTGGCGCGCTCTGGCGTTCCAGTTCCTGATGCCTATTATGCGAAATATTACGCGAATGTGGAAAAGATTTTGAAGGAAAAGTCGGGCAAACTGCACGCCGTGAAGTATACGGAGTATGACCGAGTCATCTTGGGATTAACCTCGATTGGCCGCAGCGTTGATCAAGTAGCTGGCTACAATCTAAGAGAATGGCTAGCCGATTACGATACGCTTATCAAGCAAGGAATCAATGGTCCTATCTTCGCCCTCATTGCGCTGGATAGCAAAGCCTATGACATCCCGATTGTTAATGGCGTTAAGAAACAGACAACCAGAGAGCTGCTGATCGATTTTATTTTGAAAAGGGAACTATCCGGTGGTGGATGGGCTCTAGGCGAGAACGCGGCAGAGTCCGATCCGGACATTACAGCGATGGCGATCCAAGGTCTAGCTCCTTATTATAAAACGAATCAGCAAGTTCAGGCGGCTGTAGATCGCGCACTGACTTGGTTATCCAAAGCTCAAAAGGCAGACGGCGGCTACGCGAGTTATGAAACCGCGAACGTAGAAAGCATTGCTCAGGTCGTAGTGGCGCTGACCAGCCTTGGGATCAATCCTCACACGGATGCGCGCTTTATCAAAAACGGCAGCTCGGTGATAGATGCCTTGTTAAGCTTCTCCTCCGGGAGCGGCGGTTTCTACCATGTAAAATCCGGCGGAGTCGATAATGGCGGAGGCAAACCAGGCGAAGTGGATCCTATGGCGACTGATCAAGCGATGTATGCACTTGTGGCGTACGACCGACTCATCAAAGGGAAAACTCGATTATACGATATGACGGATGTAAACGTAGAATAAGCAATGACGAGCAGGGGCATGTGAGTGCCCTTGCTTTGTTAGTTAAGGATGTGAATAATCGCATGTTAATGAATAAATGGCTGGCTGCTGTTGGGATTGTTGGGCTGTTGGCCATTGCGTTCTTCTGGGGCGGGGATAACCCGAAAAGCTCGATTGTGCCCGAGTTAAGTAGCTCCGAAGCTCAAGTAACGCCAGTGGCAATGCCAACGGTTGCTCCACAGGAAACAGCGTCTACTCAACCGATTCAAGAAGCGGTTAAGGATTCAGATGTCGACATTGCAGAGGCTGACAAGCCAAATGTAGAAGCAGGAACGAAGCCTAATTCGGCTGAGCCTAAACCAACAGAAGTCGCAAAGAAGCCAGCGGTTGAAAAGACTAGCCCTGAACCATCCGTTGACACTGCCAAGCCAACAGCGCTTCCCTCCCAAACACCAGAACCAACGAAGGATAAATTCCTAACCGAGCCTGTACCAGAGGGGAAACCGAAGCCTGTCGAGTGGCAGGATGTCACGATCAATAAGAAAAAGACGTTAACGGCTACGTTATCCGTGACTTGCAAGACGATTTTGAACCATATGAGCAGTTTCAATAAGGATAAGCTGGAAGTGCTGCCGGAGGGCGGCGTTATTTATAAGGCGCAAACGGTGACCTTTTTCGAGGGGGAATCGGTGTTCGATGTCCTGCTCAGAGAGATGAAGAAGAACAAAATCCATATGGAATTCGCAATGACGCCGATTTATAACAGTAATTATATCGAGGGTATTCACAATTTATATGAGTTTGACTGTGGAGAGCTAAGTGGCTGGATGTACAAAGTGAATGGTTGGTTTCCTAATTATGGGGCTAGTCGGTTTCTGTTAAAAGACGGCGATGTCATCGATTGGGTATATACCTGTGATTTAGGGCGCGATGTGGGCGGAGGTCCGGCTGGGGCAGGAGGGGAAAAATGAGGCGAGATGCTTTTTCGACGTTCCATCCCGTTGTTAATTTTGTGTATTTCATGGCGATGATCGTAGGCAGCATGGTGTTCATGCACCCGATATTTCAAGCGATTGCGCTCATCGGTGCAGCACTCTATTCCGTGACGTTAAAAGGGAAGAAAGCCGCCAAATTTAATGCGCTATATCTGATTCCGTTGCTCGTGCTAATGGCTGTGATGAATCCCGTTTTCAATCACGCGGGTGTGACGATTCTGTTCTATCTACACAATGGAAATCCCTTTACGCTTGAATCCATGCTGTATGGAATCGCTGCAGCTTGTATGTACGTGACGGTTATTGTGTGGTTCTCCTGCTACAACGCGGTGATGACCTCGGATAAATTTATTTATTTATTCGGCAAGATCATGCCTGCCCTGTCGCTGATTCTTTCTATGGTGCTTCGTTTTGTTCCTAGATATTTAGCGCAGTTAAGAATTATTTCCAATGCTCAGAAATGCATCGGCAGGGATGCTTCGCAAGGCAATATCGTGAATAGGGCTCGCAACGGGATTCGCATCCTTTCCATTATGACGACGTGGGCGCTGGAAAATGCGATTGAAACCGCCGACTCTATGAAGTCGAGGGGATATGGCTTGCCGGGCCGCACGAGCTTCTCGCTTTTTAGAATGGATCAGCGAGATATGTGGGTCAGTTTGATCATGGTTGGACTCATCTTCGTTGTAGGTGTAGGCGCTTGGAGGGGAGAGAATACGATCCGCTACTTCCCATCGATTCGTGTTCATGACATAACACCTATTAGTGTAGCCATGTATATAGCCTATGGCTCGTTATGCTTACTGCCTGTGTTCATTCAGATTGTGGAGGGGTTCAAATGGCGATTTATCACATCAAGGATCTAAGCTTTGCCTTTCCGCTTCAAGAAGCGAATGTCCTGTCTACGATCAATTTAACGATTCGCAGCGGGGAGTTCGTGACCATTTGCGGTAAATCAGGCTGTGGGAAGAGCACGCTGCTCAGACAGCTGAAGTCGGTGCTCACACCGCATGGCGCTCGAAGCGGGGAGATCTATTTTCGCAGGCAAGTGTTGAGAGAAGTAGACCAGCGCACACAGGCAGCGGACATTGGATTCGTGCTGCAAAGTCCAGATAATCAAATCGTAACGGATAAGGTGTGGCATGAGCTGGCTTTTGGGCTGGAGAGCCTAGGGTATGATCAGTCGACGATTCGACTGCGAGTAGCTGAAATGGCCAGCTTCTTCGGAATTCAGACGTGGTTTCACAAAAGCGTAAGCGAGCTTTCTGGCGGACAGAAGCAGCTGCTGAATTTAGCATCCATCATGGCGATGCATCCCTCGGTGCTCATTCTGGATGAGCCCACTTCCCAGCTTGATCCCATTGCTGCTGCGGATTTCCTGGAAACGATCAGCAAAATTAATCGAGAGCTAGGGACGACGATAATCATGACGGAGCATCGGTTAGAGGATGTTCTGCCGATCTCGGATCGGCTTATCGTATTGGATCAAGGGAGAGTCCTTGCTGACGATACGCCATCCAAGGTAGGAGATGTACTTCGTTCCCAGCAGCATCCGATGTTTGCGGCAATGCCTTCACCGATGCAAATCTATGCGGGTGTTGATGAGGGACCGGTGGAGCCAATTACGGTCAAGGAGGGTCGACAGTGGCTTAGTGCTTATATGACAGAGAAGATGGCTGCGTCTGTATTGGATCTTCCAACCAGTATCCCTGTCCGCCAAGGTCATCTTGCGATTCAATTCAAGGATGTGTGGTTCAGGCATGAACGAAATGGGCCTGATATCATCAAGGACCTTTCCTTAGAAGTGCGGGAAGGAGAGTTTTACTGCCTAGTCGGGGGGAACGGTACTGGGAAAACGACCACGTTGTCCCTTATCAACGGCATCCTGCAGCCGTATCGGGGGAAGGTGCTGATTGATGGCCATAACCCGGCCAAAATGAAGGCGAAGCAGCTTTTTGTCAATCGATTAGGTGTTCTGCCGCAGAATCCAGCGACTTTATTTGTGAAGAAGACGGTGGAGCTGGATTTGTACGAAATGCTCACAGATACTCCGTTCTCGCATGAAGAAAAGCGGCACAAAGTGGACGCTGTAGTCCAATTCGCGGAGCTTGAGCCGCTCCTAGCGATGCATCCTTATGACCTCAGCGGAGGTGAACAGCAGCGGGCAGCACTTGCCAAGGTGCTCCTCTTAGAGCCGAAAATCCTATTGCTCGATGAGCCAACGAAGGGTTTGGATGGTTTTTTCAAAGAGAAGCTAGGTGTATTTCTTAGAAAGCTGCATAGCGAGGGCGTAACCATCGTCATGGTTTCGCATGATATTGAATTTTGCGCCAAGTATGGCGAGGACTGTGCGATGTTTTTTGATGGCAGTATCATAACGTCGAAGCCTGCTCATATGTTTTTCGCGGGGAACAGCTTCTACACGACGGCAGCGAATCGGATGGCGCGCCATATATGGCGTGAGGCAGTTACGGTAGAGGATGTGGTAGATCTATGCAAGAGAAGCACAAAGTTAGTGGGCGTTTGAGTCGGCGAACGGTCTTCGCAGCACTGCTAATCCTCATCGTCATTCCTGCAACAATGATGCTTGGGATTTTCGTACTCGATGACCGCAAATATTACTTTATTAGCTTACTGATCGTGTTATATACGATGATCCCATTTGCGATGGTGTTTGAAAATCGCAAGCCACAGGCGAGGGAGCTTATCGTGATTGCGGTTTTGGCTGCGATTGCGGTGGCCGGGCGTGGAGCCTTCTTCATGCTGCCGCAGTTCAAACCAGTCGTTGCGATTGTGATTATTGCTGGCGTGTGCTTTGGCGCAGAAGCAGGCTTTCTCGTTGGAGCGACGGCAGGATTCGTGTCCAACTTCTTCTTTGGGCAAGGGCCGTGGACGCCGTGGCAAATGTTTTGTTTTGGCCTGATAGGCTTCGTGGCGGGCATCATGTTCAAGAAAGGACTGCTGAGGAAGACGAAGCTTTCTTTGTGTGTTTTTGGGGGACTAGCGACGCTGCTGATCTACGGAGGCATCATTAATTTGGGCTCATTGCTGATGGTCACGCCTAGCTTTTCTTGGGGGGCTTTGCTTGCGGTGTACATCTCTGGCTTCTGGTTCGATCTCGTGCATGCGATTGCGACGGTGTTTTTTCTGTTCGTGATTTCGGGTACGATGATTGAGAAACTGGAGCGGATTAAAGTCAAGTATGGACTGATAGACTCGTAGAGTAGACCGGAGTAAGGGGTTTGTCAAATAGAATGGAAACCCAGCTCCCCTGAGCTGGGTTTTTTATGTTAGGAAGTAGATATAACGAATATCCGAAGCGAAGAAGAAGGAGCGGGAGTTAGGTGCAGGAGTGGGGGGAGTAAGAGTAGGGACAGAGGGGATGAATCAGGAGCAGCTATAGTAGAAGTCGCGTTCAGTTGAGTAGCTGGCCTTTAACTAAATGGAAAAGCTACAGCTAATTTTGCCGTTTTTGAGGGAATCGAGTGAATAGATGGAAAAGGTACAGTTAATATGAGTCATATTAGCGATATGGAGGATTTTTGCGGCAATTACCTGTAGGAAATCCAGTTATTCTGGCTTTTGAGGGATAAACAGCAAAATTAGCTACATGAAATCCAGTTAAATTTGCTTAATAGCTTGGGGAGCGCCGATGGTGGTGTTCGTGTTTGCTTAGGTGGAGGTAGGAGTGGTGGATTTTACTTCAATAACTCAAACCGCAAAGTAGCGGTATTTTTTCACAAAATAGTGTCACATTTGTAACCGCATTCTTGGTATGCTTGGAGGAACAAATAGCAAGGAGATGACATGGATGCTGAAGGTAGCAATTATTGGTGCTGGCGCAATCTCGAAGGCGCATATTGAAGCGTATTTACAATTCCCGGAGCGTTGTACGATCGTCGCGATTAGTGATATTTATGAGGATAAAGCGCAGGAGCAAATTGACCATTTTCAGCTGAATGCTGCGAGAGCTGTGAAGGATTATAAAGAGCTGCTGCAAGAGGATATCGATCTTGTTTCCATCTGTACGCCGCCGTATACGCATGCTTCTCTTACGGTGGAGTTTCTCGAGGCAGGCGCGCATGTCATGGTGGAGAAGCCGATGGCATCTTCGCTCGAGGAATGCGACTTGATGAATGCGGCTGCGCAGCGGACGGGGAAACTTCTGTCTGTTGTGGCGCAGAACCGTTTCAAGACGCCGATGATGAAAATGAAGTCTGTGCTGGAAAGCGGCCTCATGGGCAAAATCGTCCACGTCCAAGTCGATTCTTTCTGGTGGCGTGGCCATTGCTACTACGATCTCTGGTGGCGCGGTACGTGGGAGAAGGAAGGCGGAGGCCCGACGCTGAACCATGCGGTGCATCATATCGATGCGCTGCTTTGGATGATGGGCAGCCCGACGGAGGTGCAAGCGTTCATGAGCAATGTGTCGCATGATAACGCAGAGGTTGAGGATCTCTCTATCGGGATGCTTCGCTTCGCCAATGGCTCATTAGGGCAAATCACGAGCTCGGTCGTCCATCATGGCGAGGAGCAGCAGTTGATTTTCCAAGGTGCGAAGGCACGTGTATCTGCACCATGGAAGGTGAAGGCGTCGAACTCGACGTCCAACGGTTTCCCAGAGCCGAACCAGGAGCTGGAGAAAGAGCTTGAAGCTTTTTATACGGCGTTGCCAGAAGTGAAGTATGAAGGACATGTCGGTCAAATCGACAATGTGTTAACCGCGATTGAAACTGGCGCTTCCGTGCTGATCGATGGGATTAGCGGCCGTCAAACTTTGGAGCTCATCACGGGGATTTACAAATCAGCGAGCACAGGCGAGCTTGTGAAATTCCCACTTGGCGCAGAAGATGCGTTCTATACGAGAAGCGGCGTGCAGGCGAATGCGACCCATTTTTATGAGAAGAACACATCCATCGAAAATTTCGCACCACAGACGATTACAACGGGAAGTTCATTTAAATAACAATAGAGGAGACTGACGATGACGCAAAAAAGTGATGGTATGAATTACGCTCCACAAGGGAACTTTCAAACGGTATGTCAACCAGGGGAGTTTATTTTCGCAGCGGCTGCATTGGATCATGGGCACATTTATGGGATGTGCAATGGGCTGCGGGAAGCTGGCGGGGAATTGAAATGGGTGTATGATCCGGATCCAGCCAAAGTGGACAAATTTGTGAGCAAATACCCTGGGGTACGTGTGGCAAGCTCGTTGGAAGAGATTTTGAAGGATGCAGAAGTGAAGCTTGTTGCGGCTGCGGCGATCCCTTGCGATCGTGGTCCTCTCGGACTACGAGTGATGGATAGCGGGAAAGATTATTTCACAGATAAGGCCCCATTCACAACGCTTGAGCAGTTAGAAGCAGCTCGTGCGAAGGTAGCCGAGACAGGACAGAAATATGCGGTCTATTACAGCGAGCGTCTGCACGTGGAAAGCGCCATTTATGCGGGGCAATTAATCGAACAAGGTGCAATCGGTCGCGTCCATCAAGTCATTGGATTAGGCCCACATCGAATTAGTTTGTCGAGCAGACCGGATTGGTTTTTTGAGAAGGAGAAATTCGGTGGTATTCTGTGCGATATCGGGAGTCATCAGATCGAGCAGTTCCTGTATTTTACGGGGGCAAAGGACGCGAAGGTTGTGCACAGTAAAGTAGCGAACTACAATTACCCGCAGTATCCGAGTTTTGAGGATTTCGGGGACGCTACTTTGGTTGGTGACAATGGCGCAACCGGCTATTTCCGAGTGGATTGGATGACGCCGGACGGCTTAAGTACATGGGGCGACGGCCGAATGACGATTCTGGGGAGCGAAGGGTACATTGAGCTTCGCAAATATGTCGATATCGCCAGAGAGCAGACGAGTAATCATGTGTACCTCGTGAACAAGGATGGGGAGCAGCATTTCGCCGTCAGTGGCCAAGTCGGTTACCCTTACTTCGGTCAGTTGATCTTGGACTGCTTGAACCGTACCGAAGTAGCGATGACACAGGAGCATACATTTAAAGCGGCAGAGCTATGCCTCATTGCACAGCGCGATGCGATGATCATTACGACAGCCGGGTAATGGCTGCGTTAGGCCGCTTCTGCCATTGCTTGCGATACTGGTGCGGCGTCACGCCGATCTGGCTTTTGAACATTTTGCAAAAGTACGAGCAATTCGTCACACCAATCGCCTCACCGATGCGAGCCACAGTCTGATCCGTCGACGTCAGCAGTTTCACAGCTTGCTGCAATCTTCTAGCTGTTACATAGTCGGAAATGCTGGTGCCAGTGCACTCTGTGAACAGATGGGACAAGTGGTACGGAGAAAGATGCAGCTCAGCGGACATCGTCTCCAAGCGCAGTGGTTCAGTGTAATGTTCCTCCAGCCAGCTGAGAATACGTTCGGCTTGATGGGATTTGCGTGTGGGGCCTGAGCGAATCTGACCTTCGCGCTGTTCCCATAGCGGCATGAAGCTACGGAAGAAAGCGACTAGAAAGAGGGAGTACTCTTCCAGCTCATCTTGCTTGCCTAAGGAAGGCAGCTTCATCTGTAAGTTTTGGAAAAGAGGGTGAAACTGCTCTGTCTCACCTAGCTCGTAAAGACATGGAGCTTGCAGCTTGCTTGTATGCATATGCTTGAAAAAAGCCAATAATCTCGGCCAATGCTCGAAGTAAGCTTCATATAGGGATGGCTCAAAATGAACAATAGAGCGCACGAATGGCGTCTCGGGGTCCATCTGAATATGGTGCAGCTGATAAGGCTGAAACACACATAGCATACCGGAAGTCACTTCATAGCTCTTCTGATCAACAATGAGTGTGCCATGTCCCTCGTGAACGATCAAGATTTCAATGCCTTGATGGGCGTGGAACGTACCCTGAAACTGTTCGGTTCCGATGGTTTTTCGCTGATAGGCAAAATAGAGCGGGATAACGTTCAAGCCGATGTTTTGAACATAGGACATCAGAGTCACTTCCTCTCCAAGACGTGGGATTCAAGGCGCTTGATACAGCCAAAGTATACAGGAATGAAGCTTGAATCGGCAAGGTATAGTAGAGGAGTTGGGAGAAGGATGGAACCGATCCAATTGAGAGAGGAACAGGCTTATTTATTGCGGCATTATTTAAAAGGGTGTGACGCACGCTATGATGGGGAAGCAAAATTGCTTCGTAATCTAGCCCAAAGATATGACACTCGCGCAAGTTCGCATTATGCATTCGGACTTCTGCTGAGGGATCAACCAGGTGATGTGGAGCGGGCAAGTGACCTCATTAGCAGTGTTATTCGCCTACAATTGGATGCGCCAGAGGAGATTTATCACGGTACCTTCCGTCGCTCAGACATGGACCTGGATCCGCCGAAAGGGAATTATCCTTGGCAGCAGATGGATACGCCGGGCTTCGCGTTTTTCCTGGAGGAGACGTTGACACGAATTGGCGCTGAGCTGGAGAAGGCGATGGGGCAAGGGACTGGCGTTCAAACACATTACCGGAGTGCGGTGGATCGCGTGCTTCCTCGGGTGTGGGCAAGTTATGATCCGAATTGGCGCGAGTTCATTGGTTGTTCGTTCGGGGCGATTCTGGAGCTGTTCGAGGAGAAGCTGTCTCCAGAGCTTGCAGCACAGATGGATGAGGCGATGGAAAAAACGGTGAGTGCTTCGATTGCTCGGCGCTCGTCCGATGCGATTCCGATGAATACGAACATTGAGCTGATGCATATCTTCATCGTAGACTTCTTCGGGCATCGCTTTGGGCATTCAGATTGGACCCAGCATGCGCAAAAGGAAATCCTCAAATTTCAGGCGCATTTTAGTGAATTTAACTCTTTTGCAGAGTTTAATTCAGCGACCTATTATGCGGTGGATTTGACGGCGTTGGGCTTGTGGCATGCCTTCGGTAAATCGGCGGCTATTCATGAAGTCGGCAACCAAGTACTACAAGGTTTATGGGAGAATATTGCGCTATTTTATAACCCGAATCTCGCAAATCTATCAGGTCCATATACACGCGCTTATGAAATGGAAATGCTGCATCACAGCTCGTTAGGCGCACATATTTTTCTAGTTTTAGGGCAAGGGTATGAACATTTTGTTGAAAATGGCGATGATGAGGAGCTTGATCCGCTGTTGATTTATCTAGGTGGAAGAGCGCCTAGTCATGTGCAAACAAGGCTTGTTAAGCATAGTGAATCGAGACAAGTGACGAAGCTATTCCGCGAGCTATGTGAGCGAAATAAGCCTGGAGAGAATACGCCTCTCTGTACGGCTACAGCTTGGATTGATGAGAGCTACATGATGGGCGGCCTGTCGGGGAGTGAGAACACGAGTGGTCAGCTTCATCCAGCTACAATTCATTGGCATGGAGGAAACGACGAGGTGTACTCGGTACGGCTTGTGCGCCGTGAGGTGGGCGGTCACTGGAGTAAGCATATGCGAGGAATCAGGTACAATGCTCAGGCAGATCAGGATGGACTGCGAATTGATGTGCATTTTACGGCGGAGCAGCCGATTGAATTGGTATTCGAGTTCAGAGGGTCTGGGCTGGATGCAGCAGGTTTAACACCATCTTTGTGGAAACAACCAGGCATTGTGCTTGCTGTAGAAGCAGTAGCGCCGGAGCCGTCCATCGCCACGCGCGAGGGGTATTTGGAGCTCGTTTATTTATTTGTGCCTGGTGAAGCTGATCGGATGCACTTTACGATTCGCCATGGCGGGTCGGCATCGTGATGTCTGCTGGAGTGGAGTTGCAGTTGCAGGAGCGGGTTGTTAATGGGGTTAAAGATTAATCGTGATAACGATCACCTTGGGTAGAAGACCCAGGGTGGTCAGATCCAGAAAGAGAAACGGAACGACGTTCCGCTATTTCGCGATATTTGGGAATTTCGGCGTGCTAACGGAACGTAGTTCCTCTATTTACGCGAAATTAGGGGATTTAGGCCATGAATCGTCCGAATAGCGGAACCACGTTCCGTAACTTTGCGATTATGCGCTCTTTCCGGCAAATAGCGGAACTAGGTTCCGCAACTTAACGCGGCGTGAAATACAGCGAACCAGAGCGGGGCAACTATGTATCGAGAGCAAGAAGTCCAAGACGAAAAGTCTTGGGCTTTTTTACGTTCTAATCCATTTCTAATTTAGGAATGAGAGAATGTGTTCTGTGGGAGGGAGGAACGCATTTGTGCTGAGATGGTTACGCAACAACGAAGGTCTTACAGCACTTCTATTTCTATTGCCAAGCCTGGCAGGATTTGCAGTGTTTTTCTTGATACCTTTTGGGATGGGGTTTTATTATTCACTCATGGACAGCCCTGTGAATGGCTCTTTTGTGGGGATAGCGAATTATCGCGAGCTGCTGGGAAATCCCATTTTTCGGCGGGCAGCCGTGAATACAAGTCTTTTTATGGCCATATGTGTGCCGCTGAATATGCTGGTTGCGCTGGGGCTGGCTATGCTGCTTAATAGGAAGCTGCCTTTTCGCCAAACGTTCCGGATCTCTTTCTTGAGCCCTCTTGTTGTACCGGTGGCTTCCGTGGTGCTGGTTTGGAATGCACTATTCGATCTGCACGGGACGATTAACGCATGGCTTGCGAGCTGGGGGATACGTCCACACGACTGGATGGAAAGCGGAGCCTCCTTGTATGTGCTGATCATTGTCTACCTGTGGAAAAACATCGGCTACAATATGATCCTCTTCCTAGCGGGCCTTCAGAATATCCCAAGCGATTATTATGAGGCGGCGTCGATGGATGGAGCTGGCAAATTTCGGCAGTGGCGATCTATTACGCTTGTTTATTTGACGCCGACGGCTTTCTTCGTTTTCATCATGTCGATTATTAATTCCTTCAAAATGTTTCGAGAGACTTACTTAATTGCCGGAAACTACCCGGCTGAAAGTATTTATATGTTGCAGCATTATATGAACAACATGTTCAAATCACTGGATTATCAGAAGTTAACCTCATCTGCTTTTCTAATGGCTCTAGTGATCGTACTACTCGTCTTGACGCTATTCGTGGTGGAGAGGCGTATCAGCAAATCAATCGGATAACGGAGGATTGGTGCTGGAAAGGAGAACCATGCATGCAAGAAAGCCACATAAAGCCGCTTGCCGTTCGTATGGGACGCAAGACATCGCGATTCGTGCTCATAACCGTGCTCATCGTGCTGATGGCGGGATTTCTTTTCCCGATGGCGCTGACAATTGCGAACTCGTTCATGGCGGAAACAGAGATTACGAGCAACTACGCTGCTCTTTCGGGAGATACGGATGATGGCCAATTCGTCACCATGAAATGGATACCTGATCGTGTAACCTTATCCCAATTCTACGCAGTACTGGTTGGAAGGCCGCAGTTTCTATTCATGTTCTGGAACTCGGTGAAAATGACAGTGCCGATCATCGCGGGTCAACTTGTTGTGGCTTCGTTAGCTGCGTATGCCTTCGCCCATTTGCGTTTTCGCTTTCGCGAGCCGCTCTTCTTCCTATACATTGTCACGATGCTAATGCCCTTTCAGGTAACGCTTGTGCCAAACTTTATTGTCGCGGAAAAGCTTGGGCTGCTGGGTTCGTATGGGGCGATTATCTACCCCGGCATCTTCAGCGCCTTTGGCGTTTTCCTGCTGCGGCAGTTCATGATGGTCGTGCCTAGCAGCTATATCGAAGCAGCGCGTGTGGATGGGGCGAGCCACTTCTACATATGGACAAGAATTGTTCTGCCGATGTGCGGCACAGGCGTTGCGGCACTATCGATCCTTGTCTTCATTGATAATTGGAATATGGTGGAGCAGCCGCTGATCTTCCTAAATGATGCGATCAAACAGCCGTTATCTGTGTACTTAGCCGTTATTGGTGAAGAGGAGCGAGGCATTGCCTTCGCTGCTTCGGTGGTGTATATGCTGCCACCGCTCCTAGTTGCTTTGTATGCGGAGAAGTATTTGGTCGAAGGCATCCAGTTGTCTGGTATTAAAGGTTAGAGGGATCACACATAGGAGGAACTTTGTATGGATGCATTAATGGCCGCTGCCGACGGCGAACGCGCCAAGAAGAAAGGAATCAGAAAAGCCATCTTTGCTTTCATATTTGCCATGGTGGCATTGACGTTTTTCTCTAATACCCTGCTAGGTATATCGCTTGCTGAGGTGACCGTAGAGAAGGCATCGGCAGGGACCTTGTCACATGAGGTGACAGGCTCTGGAACCGTGGAGTCGGCAGAAACCGCAGATGTCTATGTGGAGACCAATTGGGTCGCAAGCGAGGTAGAAGTGAAGGTTGGGGATAAGGTGGAGACTGGCCAAGAGTTGGTGGTTTTTAAAACAAGAGATACGGAAGATTCGCTGAAAGACAATCAGGCGCGATACGCCCAGAAGCAGTTGAGCATGGAAAAGCTCCAGGAAAACTATCAGGAAACCTTCCGCAGCAATGACGAGAAGCAAATGCGCAGCATGGCCCGCGATATCGAGAGTATGCAGTTGGATATGCAAATCTTGGAGCGGCAAATCGCCAATCAAAAGCGTCAGCTTGCCGAATCCTCTCGGTTGATTGCACCTGTCAGTGGGATTGTGACGGCAGTCAATGCCGTGAAGGGGGCACCTGTTCCTAGCGGGAAAGCTGCAGTGAGCATCGCGGACTTGTCCAAGGGTCAGCAGATGAAGACAACCATTGACGATGCCAAAGCGCCTTATGTCGCGGTGGGGGATAAAACAGAGCTTATTTTTGCCACGCTCAATAATGCCAGGATTCCAGCGCAAATCACCGATATTCGGGATGCGGTGAGTGCTTCCGGTCAGTCTGGACAAAAGGGGAAGGAAATTACCTTCACGCTGAAGGACGATCGATTGAAAGGCGGGGAAGCCGGCGAATTCGATATTGTTAAAAGAACAGTCTCGTTCCGCTCACTCCTGCCTAACGATGCTGTGCGGGAAGATGATCAAGGGACTTACCTGCTGCTTCTCAAAGAGAAGAAAGGTCCGCTAGGTACGGAATACGTTGCACAACGGGCGAATGTCCAGATCGGAGACGCGGATGATACGAAAACATCCATCGAGAATGGCATTACGCCACTCGATAAAGTGATCATCTCTAGCTCGAAATCGATTGGGGATGGCGACCAAGTCCGAGCGGATCAATAAATGAGAGGAGAGCAGGATATGCAGCGTTCCCGATTGGCCGCGTGGATGGTATTTGCTGGTGTGGTGTTGCTTTTGGCAAGCAGCGGGTTAGTCGCTTCCGTTGTTAGCGAATGGGAGCAGACAAACGGCGCTTATGGGATGCAGCAGCTAACGGTGAACGTGGATCCATCGGCTGCGCGAGCAAGCCCAGCAGGCTTGTCCTTGGAGGATGCTGAGCAGTTGACGAAAAAGTGGGCACCGCTGCCCGTCGCCTATACAGCGAGAGAGCAAACTCGAGCGGTATATGGCGCTGCGAAGCTGAATACCGATGTGTTCGGTGTAAACGAAACCTATATGGCTTTTAATGAATTCAAGCTGAAGGCAGGTACTTCGTTCGCGCAAAGCTCAGTGAATGAACACAGTAGAGTAGCCTTAGTGAGCGCTACGGTTGCTCAGCAGCTATTTCGTGCCAATCAAGTCATCGGTAAAACGATTGATTTGTTCGGCATTACTTTTACAGTCATTGGTGTGTTTGAGGATGAAGGCTCTCTGCTTCGGCAGATGTCCGACGATGGCAGCCCGAATGTGCTGATTCCCGTCACGACCCTGTTCGATGCCCAGAAAGATGCGAGCATTGGGACTGTTCAAATGGCAGGTAAGCCTAGCGCAATTGCCGGTGGAGAAAGTCAAGTGAACGAAGCGCTTAGAGCAATTGGCCAGAATCCTTCGCAATTCCACATGTTAAACCATGAGCTTGCACATACCCGAATGGCGCAATGGCGCTGGATTCAATTGTTTGTATGCGGCATGATCGCGATCTACTTGCTAGTGCGGTTGATGATGCGTCAATTCTCAGCTATACAAGCTGTTCTAAGAAGCAGATTGGCTAGAGATAATTGGACCGATGCATTAGTTCACGAGCGTACTCCATTGCTGATTAGTACACTGGCAGTGCTCGGTATGACGGCCTGTATCATTGCCCTCTGGACGGGCATCCGGTTTCACCTCTACATTCCGCTGGAATGGGTGCCGGAGCAAATCATTGATGTTTCATTTTATATGGAAAAGCTGCGAAGCCTATGGCAGCAAGAAGCGTCACAGATGGGATACGTTCCATCACCACAGGAGCTGTTGACGGACGCCGCTTCTCGGCTTACTGGCAGGTTGTTTATCGTGGGCATGCTGTTCGGTTTGCCGCTGTTCTTGCTTGGCATTCGGTTATGGGTGTTGGGACGAGAACCCGTGTATGCCCAACTGCAACGTGTGTTCATCTACGTGCCGATTGCAGCAGTTATTGTTTTCGCCATTGCCCAATGGGCGGGGTTGTCTTACCAGATCGAGCCGCTTGACTATGCGGTACAAGGTGCGCTATGCACCGTTGCTATTATTCAATTTAAACCATTTGAAGGAGTGAAATTTACTCATGCGCAAAATCACAGTTAAACAATCGGTCATTGCTTGTTCGCTCGTTTCTATCTTATCCCTTACGGCTTGTTCATCTAATACGACTACGACGGGTGACGCTGTAAGTACGACAACACCTGCTTCGGGTAACAAAACGGTCACTCTGTCTGTTATGACATCCGACCGCTTTCTCGAGCTAGCCAAACAGAAATACGAGGCCCTGCATCCAGATACCAAAATCAACATCAAAGAGTATGCGGCAGCACCTCAAACAGCGACAGATGTGAAAGGGCAAGGGCAAGGGCAAGGGCAGCAGATGATGATCATGCAGAAGCCGGACCCGAAAAACATGGAGAAATACGCCAGTTTGGTGGGAGCAGAGCTCATGAGCGGCAAAGCTTCGGATATCATCGTGACGAGCGGACTTCCCTATCAGAAATATGCGGACAAGAAGCTGCTAGAGAATATCAGTGACCTGATGAGTAAAGATGCTTCGTTCAAAAAGGATGACTATTACGCAGGTATTTTAGATGCCATGAAATATAACGATGCTCTATACACCATGCCTATCAAAGTGGGGTTGAATATGTGGATGGGCAATCAAGCCTTACTAAGTGATCAGCAGATCGATGACAGCAAGTGGACTTGGGCAGATTTTAAGAAAAAAGCCAGTGCTATGGTCTCTGATAAAAATAATGACGGTAAACCAGACACGTATCCATTGGGTAAAATTGAGCCTGACCAGTTGATTACGTCCATGCTGAACAGCAGCTTCTCTAAATTTGCCGATGTGGGCGCAAAGAAAGCGAAGTTCGATTCACCAGATTTCATTAACATGCTGAAGCTGGCCAAATCCATGTATGACGACAAGTTGATTCTCACGGACAACTCGGATCCTAACAATGTTGTTTTCCAGCCTAAAAGGAACGTACTGATGTACTTGGATATGTATACGATGCCGAAAATGAATTTCGATGGCAAGGGGGGGTACTATAATCTGCCTTCCGAGAACGAAGCCAAAGGAACGCAGTTCACATCGTCGTTGCCACTCGCGATTAATAGCAAGTCAGCCAACAAGAAGGAAGCTTGGGAATTCGTGAAGTATTTGCTGTCCGATGAGATGCAATCAGCTAGGGAGTTGACGGGGATTGCGGTTAACAAGAACGGAGCTAAGGCGCAAATCGACTTCTTGAAAGCATTGGGTACAGGCGGCAAAGGCGGCGCTGGTAAAAGCATGAAGCTCATGATTAATGGTAAGGCGATGGCTGTGGAGCCAGCTACAGAGCAGGATGTCACCGCTATGGAGAAGGTGCTGAACAACGTTAGTGTTTACGCGGAAAGTGATATGAAAATCACGACGATCGTCGCAGAAGAGACTGCCTCATTCTTCCAAGGTCAGAAGTCGGCTGAGGAAGTCGCGAAGGTCATTCAAAACAAGGTTAGCACGTATTTACAGGAGTAATTCATTTAGTACCCATCATCCAAGGAGGATGTACTCATCATGACGATTCGTCACCATCAAATGTTGTATTTGCTTCTGTTCTTCCTCCTAGGCAGCGCAGCTTCCCCCGTTTCGGCCTCGGCCGATGCTGGGGTTGCTTCGTCTTCTTCCGGGGAGCCTGCAGAGGAGCGTGTAGTAGGCTCTACATCACTAGGGAAGGCCTCAATTGGCGAGGCGAGCTACATGGAAGTAAAAGACCTCATGCTGCTGCCTGGCGATCAGGACGGGATGGTCACCTTCACAGTAAATGTCCATAACGGCGGTGTGAGCGAACTGTCTTTTAAGAATTATTGGGTGCGTCTGCAGTCCCAGGCTGGCAGTTCCTTTACAGTCAACCAGTTAGCGCAGAGCGGCGATACGAACCGGATCGCACCAGGTACTAGCGAAACGTATAGCTTCTATGCAAAAGTGAACGCTGCAACCGAGCTTCAGGACCTCGTCATTAAGCTCGTTCAGCTGGATTTCTCGGTGTCTGGCTTTGAGCGAGTGGTGGGTCAGATGTCACCTTCGGAGGATTATAGTGTGTTGACGCCAGTGGGAGCGAAACGTTCGGTTCGTATCGAAGGTACGCCATTCTACGCGAACATCCAACGTACTTCCATTAGTAGAAATGACGATTTCTATTTGCCGTCGATTTATTTCGAAATTGAAAATAAGGGGACAGGCAGCATCAAGCTGCCAGATCTGAGCTATTTCATTCGCACCGCCCAAGGGCACATGTATCCGCTGCAAGCGACTAAATTGGTTAAAGGTACAGAGCTGCAACCTTTGGCTGAAAAAGAAGGGCTCCTCAGCGGGTCTATTCCTAGGGAAGCGGGAGCGGAGGGTTGGCAGCTTGTCATTACAGAGACGACGAGTGGAAGTGATGGTAAAAGCAGCATCCAGCTGCCGGTCGCTTTTTTCGAAGTGCCGGAAGCTATGGAAGTTGAGGTTTCGCTGGGAAACGACTACGAATTCTCCAATAAGTCAGGTACCTATACCGCACGTTTGAAATCCTTGCAGCGATTGCCCTGGGAGGATCAAGACATTTTGGCAGCGAACATCACGTTAACGAATAATGGGAGTCAGGCGCTGCCTATTCCGGATCTGAAAGGTTTTTTTGAACTTGATGATGCTGTTACTGTCGAGGCAAGCTTAATTCGGATAGACCGTGTCATTAGCCTTCAGCCAGGCAAAGAGATCAATCTACAGCTAGCGGGAAAAATACCGTATACGAGCGATTTTAAGGACTTGAATCTCGTTTTACAAGAAAAGGCTTCGGACAACCAGGTGAGTGATTTGCTCACGTTTCATCATAATAAAGAGCTTATGGGGATGAAGGTGATTCCCGCCAATGAGACAAGAAAGCTTGCTGATATTGGGCAAAGCGCTGCTTATTCTGTGCGTTCTACCCAAACGTTCCAAGGAGAAGGTGCCGATTTATTTACGGTTCAGTTGAGTGTCGAAAACCTGGAGAAACGGTTCACGGATCTGCGGAAGCAGGTTGCGCAATTTAAGGCGGAAGACGGTACGGTTTTCCCGGCCCAGATGACCGAGATGACCAACAAGGTGATTCCCGGGGGCAAAGCTCTCATCTATATCTACGCAACGATCCCGAAGGGGTATAAAACGGGAGCGCTGCAGCTTATTCTAGGCGATGCCGTAACCTTCCAAGGCGCAGTATCGGATAAAGGAGGAACCACTGATGACGAGGCGGGTTACGTTAACGCCGCTATTTTTCAATTGCCAACTGAGATCGAAGAGCCGCTCAATGGCTTCGCTGAGCTGGACGTCTACCCTTACACGATTACGTTAAGCCATATCGGGACACAGATTAATTTTGCACAAGGAACCGTCATGCTTGATTTCGATTATGATTTGAAAAGAGACACACTGGTGGAAGCAAATATGAAGGATCATTCGTTGATTGTTGAGCTGAGAGACGAATTGAGTGAGAGTGGGAAAGAAATTATCGTGAGCCAAACGTATGAGTTGGATGGGACCGATCCGAACAAATCACTTCAAGTGGGCTTCCACGACGCGACGATTACGTACACGAATAAAGATAAAATTTATCAAATCGGTGATATGAAAACGTATCAATTGAACGTCTACCACCAATTTCAAAATGGACAGAAAAAATTAATCGCAACCAAAGAGCTGGATTGGTTCATATTTACAGACTAGCCTAAGCTTCTTTTAAGCTAGCGTTCATCTCATCCCTTTATACTGAAGCCAATAGAGTGGTTGCGGTGCAACAATGGGGAGGAAAGTCGATGAAAGTACTCGTTGTGGAAGACGAGTTGCCTTTGCTGCAAACGATACGAACCTTGCTGGAGGAAGAAGGCTACCAAGTGGATGCGACAGACTGCGGCGAAGAGGGCTGCTATTTGGCGGAGCAAGGTATCTATGATTTGGTCGTGCTTGATCGGATGCTGCCTGGGATGGATGGTGTCAAAATTGTGCATAGCTTGCGGGCTAAGCAAGTTCTGACGCCCATCTTGTTCCTCACGGCAAGAGATAGCGTTGAGGATATGGTAAAGGGACTCGATTCAGGTGCGGATGATTATATGACGAAGCCATTCGGAGTACCGGAATTACTAGCAAGAGTCCGTGCGCTGCTGCGCAGACGCGGGGGGATCGAGACGGAAGATCGTCTTGCCTATGATCAGCTTGTACTGCAAGGGAGAACGAAGGAAGCTGCGATTGCTGGGCATGCTTTGGAGCTTACGTTGAAGGAATTCGAGCTGCTCGAATATTTGCTGCGGAATCGGGGCCAAATTTTGACTAGGGAACAAATCTGTCTTCGCGTCTGGGGACTTGATTCGGACGTAGGGTCAAATGTAGTGGATGTCTATGTCTACTATTTGCGCAAAAAATTGAAGCCTTTCGATTATGATCACATGATCCATACGATTCGGAATGTTGGATATATTTTAAAGGAGAATGCCGCATGTTCAAAAAGACCCGAATTCGTCTGACGGCGTTGAACGCGGTTGTTTTCTTCGTCATCATTGTCTGTCTGGGCATGATCGTCTATACCGAATTGCGGCATCAATTGTATGCCAAAGTTGATGAATCGTTACAGCAGAGAGCCCAGCAGGATACACAGTTTTTCTATGCCAAATCTCAAATGTTGTTGCCTAACGAGCCTGCAGATGGAAAGACTAAGAAGACATTAATTCAGATCCAAGGGATCGATCCTCGCGTGTTTTTGGTACTGTGGGATGATCAAGGGAACTCATATCCGATTCTAGCCGGGGCAGGGATGAACAAAGAGGTCGATGCCTTCAAGCCCTATAGATCCATCCAAATGCCTCAAACAGTTAACATGGCTAATCATTCTTATCGTATTTATGCCGTTCATTATGAGCAGCCGAAAATGATGAATCTGAAGGTGTTGAATGATATTTCCCTGGCGAAGGGAATAGATACCGTCACGCCCTCTTCGATTTTCACCGAGGCTTCAACGAAGATTGTGTCGATTCAAGCCATAAGCCTCATCGACTCTGAGCAGAATATGTTGAAGCAATTGTTTGAGCTTATTTTAATCGGGATTGTGGTAGGTGGCGCTATAACGGTGTTGGCTGGTATGTATCTTGCCAACCAAGCGCTGCGGCCGATCAAGCAATCCTGGGATAAACAGCAGCAGTTCGTTGCGGATGCCTCCCATGAGCTGCGCATGCCGTTATCCATCATTCGAGCGAATGTGGAGCTCGCCTTTCGCCATCCAGATCAATCCATCCTGAACATGAGCGAGCCGTTATCTGTGGTGCTTGAGGAATCGAAACGGATGGGAAGATTAACGGAACAGCTGCTAACGCTGGCCAGAGCGGATTCCAATCAAGAGGAAATCATGCTGAAACCTTTGCCGCTGACTGAAGTAATCCGCGAAGTTGTGCAGAAGTTCGAACCGTTAGCTGAGCTGAAGCAACAGAAGCTGGAATCCGATGTAGAAAGTGGGATTGAGCTTATGGGGGATGTCGAACGGATCCACCAGCTGCTGGTCATTCTGCTCGACAACAGCATGAAGTTCACCCCAGCGGATGGAACGATTCGCGTTATTGCTCGTAAGAGGGGGCACGATGTTGAACTGGTGGTGGAAGACACGGGAGTCGGGATTTCGGCAGAGGACCTGCCGCATATCTTCGACCGTTTCTATCACGGTGACAAGTCGCGGACGCGCAGCACCGGAGGCACGGGCTTGGGCCTCGCGATCGCGAAGTGGATCGTGAGCAAGCACGGCGGTGAAATCACACCAGCTAGCGTGCTGGGACAAGGAACGAAGATGATGCTTCGCTTCCCGGTGTGGCAGCGGAAGGGGTAGTGCGTAAGCGTGCGAGCGTGCAGCACCTAGAAGGTGCTGTCGCAGGAACGTAATGTTCCGTCTGGAACGGAACTGAGATCCCTTATTCCCGCGAAAATGCCCCTTTTCGCCGAGTTGCGGAACTCAGAGCCCTTATTTCGGCTCAAATAAGCGCAATCCCTCGATTTCAGGTCGAATAGAGGACCTACGTTCCGTTTCTTCGGCATTCAATCCAATTTCGCCAAAATAGCTTCACTTAAATAACGCCTGCCTTTCCCTTCCTCTGTTCGCAGGGGATGGCGGAGGGCGGACAGATTTCGGTGAGACGTGGGAAATAAATATGGCTGTCCTTAAAAAGTAGATTCATCTACTTTTTTGAGGACAGCCTCTTTTTCTTGATTCCCCGAATTGCGGGGATTGAAGGATTTATGTAGTGACTATAGAATAACTTTGGAATAGCTTACTAATGGGATTAAACCCTAATCTTAATAAGGTACTGAATTAGAGCTATTAGAATTATAACCAGATTTTATTAAACAGAGAGCTGGACACTTGCCAAGATAAATACAGTCAAACGGTAGTGAGGGGAACATGCATGCATGATTTACATACAATAACTAAATTAACAAATCATTATTTAATACAAGGAACTGGTGCTCATATTCTCTACGTCTTTAATGAAATCGATAGATATATATGTAATGCAGTCAGCTTTATCATTGAGGGGTTAGCAAAGAATGAAGTTATCTTATTCGTTGATACTGTAGAATTGATTGATAAAGTTAAGGTTGAATTGAAATCAAAAGGTTTTACGGACAATGACTTCCAGAACCTAATCTTTGCGGATAGTACGCAATCATATCTTGTGGGAGATCAATTTGATGCTGATAGGGCCGGGATGTTAATAGAGCTGCTTCAACCGTATTTTGAAAAAAGATATAAAATACGTACTTGGGGACAAGTTCCTTCGCTGGAGCATGATTTTCTTTTAGAAAATCTTCGAGCGTTTGAATGCAATAGTGATAATTTCATTGCTCTAACTGGCTTGATTTCAGTCTGTGTTTATAATGGCTTGACCACACCTGCCTATATCCAGAACGAGTTAATGAAGACGCATAATTACTTTATGACAGACAGTGAGTATTGTTTATCACCTCTGTATAATAGAGAACATTTTAAATTTCCATCTGGCGAAGAGTTGGAGAGATTACGAAGGCTAGAAAAGCAAAATAAGGAACTAAGAGATCGAAACGATCAATTAACCGTTGAGAATAAATTGATTGTACAAAGTGAGCAAAAGGTTCGAACCATTATTGATCAAATGCCCATTCCTGTCATCATTAGGAGGAATGCCAGTATTCTTTTCCTGAACAGTGTAGCACAGAAACAATTCCCGATTGCCAATCGGAATATTGTAGAAGAGAATCATCTGCATAAATTTTTTGAAAAGTATGATAAGGAAGCGGTTGTTTCAGATAACAGGAAGGTCCAACAACATCAATGTAGTGTTAATAATGGCAAGAAAATATACTACCTAGTTCAATCGATTGATATGATATTTGAAGGTGAGACAGCAATTCTTCATTCCTTTGTAGATATTACTCATGAGAAAGAAAATGAAAATCTAATCATCCGTTCGGAGAAGTTGAATGTTGCAGGTGAGCTTGCCGCAGGTATTGCCCATGAATTACGAAATCCGCTTACTGCAATTAAGGGCTTTTTTACAATGTTAAAGAAAACGGATGAACGAAAAGAAATGTACTATAGGATTATAGATGAAGAGCTTTCTCGAATCGAGCAAATAGCAAGCGAACTATTAACCTTAGCTAAGCCTCACTCTGATAATCGTAGAACTCATAACCTTATTCAAATCATCAGTGAAGTGAAAATATTACTTACTCCCCAAGCAAACATGGAGAATATTGAAATAATTGTACAATCGAATAGCAAGGAGCTATACATAAGCTGTGAAGACACGAAGATTAAGCAAGTCTTTATCAATTTGATAAAAAACGCAATTGACGCGATGAAAAATGGTGGGAGTATTGTTATTGAAATCAAGGAAGTTAGAGATACTATTCAAGTTCTGGTTATTGATCAAGGAAGTGGTATTCCAACCGAGATCATGAACAAGATTGGTGAACCTTTTTATACAACGAAAGAAAAAGGGACAGGTATTGGTCTGATGGTTTGCTTTCAAATCATTGAAAGTCATGATGGAACTATCCAACTGGATAGCAAGGTTGGCATTGGTACTACGTTCACCATAACATTACCTGCATTAAGGGATTGAAATTGATTTCCTAAAAGAGTATAGGGCCAGTGAAAGCTCTTTTTGTTTCACTTGGAGAGTATGCTAAAATACGGATAGGCAGATTCATACTCTGCGTATGCTAACGCACAGAGATTTCCAAAATTTCAATTTGGGAGGTTATCGTATGGATGATTATTTTTTGGTTACGGACGGTAGAATTGTACGCTGGGACGGGCTCAAACTAGGGGGAACCAAAATCCGAGCAGATGAGCTAATAGAGTCTTTTGGACGTAAGGCACTTGATGAAATCGAACAATATGGATTTTACATAATAAAGAAAGCTTAACGATTTTTCTGGAATTTTCACATGCCCAGGGAGAGTAGTAAATTTCGTTGCATTAAAAATTAGGGATCCCCATAAATTGGGGATTTTTTATTTTAGTGTACCTATACGACGAGGATTAGGGTTGATAGGTATTATTAACCATTAAAGACTAAAGAAAGGCAGGGGTTGTTCTGCATATTGGAGTAGATTTAGACAATACAATTCTTGATGCCACTTCATCATATTTGCATTATTATAATCAAGCCTCTGGTTTATCGTTCACCCCCAAAGATGTCAACGATTTTTATTTTTATCGACTTTACGGGTGGGACAATTCAGAACGAGAAGAAATTTACCATACATATGGTCATGACATTCATTGGAATTCAATACCTTTTCCAATGGCAATAGAAGCACTAGGTGAACTGTCAAATTATCATCAAATATCAATTATCACTGCTCGCCCTCTACTGTTTCGAGATGTTACTATAGGTTGGCTAGAGCATTATGGGGTTAAATACCATACCATAACATTTACTGAGAATAAGCTTGATGAATGCATGAAGTCCAGAGTAGATGTGCTGATTGATGATGCTCCTCATTATGCCAATGAGTTCTCCCGTAGAAATATGCCAGTAATTTTATTTGAGCAGCCATATAATGTATCCGTTAACACAGACTTGGTTTATCGCGCAAACAATTGGCTGGAGGTAAGAAAACTTATTGGTGATTTAGAAACTAATAATATTTTGAAGAGTTTGTAGTTCAATAATTTATAACGGAGAACGAGAGTTCAATGATAATGATAAAGGAGCAGTTTGCCGCAGGCAGTTGCTTCACTGTTCGGAAAATGAATGTTGTAAATAAACAAAAGTGCCGCAATAACCTGCGGCACTCATCATCAAGTCGAGCGATTTTGCGCATACGAATCGTTAAGCGGAACGAGAGGACGCTATTTTGTGATTTTGGAGCATTCTGGTGTGCTAAGGGAACGAGAGGGCGCTATTTTACTATTTCGAGCGAAAATACAGTGCCCAACACGGAAATAGCGTCCCTAGGTTCCGCATCGCGCGTGAAAACACCCTTTTCAGGCGAAATAGCGTACCGACGTTCCGTATCTCTAGCTTGATGTGGGAGATTTCGCAGGCTTTTTCGACTAATGCGAGAAATTTCCAACTAAAAGCCTGCATAATCGCAGGAATTCACAACTTAATCATGGGGGACATACAGGCAATGCGTTAAAGGTACCTTGTAACATCTGCTCAATGACAGGCGTATTAGGGATTGTCTCAGCAAGGAGCGATTATGCTAGACAAGCGTAGTAAAGTTTATTTCACATACCCCCCATTTACCCCTTCTCAAGACGTGGGTTTTTATGTTAAACTCAACTTGTCTGACAACCTGATAAGTTTATGAAAGAAAGTGGGGCTTCTCATGAAGGTTTCCTTATTTATTACGTGTCTAAGTGATGCATTATATCCCAAGGTGGGCGAAGCGATTGCGCGCTTACTCGGGCATTACGGAGTTCTATTAGAATTACCGACGGTGCAAACGTGCTGCGGGCAGCCTGCTTATAACAGCGGCTACTGGGATGAGGCGAGAGCAACAGCGAAGACGCTGCTGACCGCATTTGATGATAGTGATTTTGTGATTTCGCCTTCGGGCTCTTGCACGTATATGATTCATCACTACGCGAATTTGTTTAAGGATGAGCCGGAGTGGTTGGAGAAAGCCACGCAGCTTCAGAACAAAACTTACGAATTTACACAGTTCCTTGTAAGTGTCCTCAATATCACGGACTTGGGTGCTGTTTTTCCACATAAAGTCACATATCACCCGTCCTGCCATGGAAGCAGGCTGCTCGGCGTGAAGGAGGAGCCGCTTGCCCTTTTGCAAAGTGTGAAAGATCTGGAGCTGGTACCGCTGCCATTTGCCGATGATTGCTGTGGATTTGGGGGGACGTTTTCGGTGAAAATGGCCGATATTTCCGGTGCGATGGTGCAGGAGAAAGTCGATCATGTGAAGGAAACCGAGGCTGAGGTGCTGGTCGGACTGGATTTGGCTTGCCTGATGAATATTGCGGGGAATTTGCGCTATCGAAACGAGCCGGTGAGAGTTATGCATCTAGCTGAGCTGCTATATGAAGGGGTGAAGCGGGCATGAGTCACACGACGGGGAAATCATCAACGGTTAAAGAACGGGCAGATATCGCGTTAAATGACGAGTTTCTGCGCAAAGCCGTTAAGTTTACGACGGAGCGGCTGCGCGGCGGCAAGATGAAGGCGGCGGCCGATCATGGGAACTGGGACGATTGGCGTGAACGCGGCAGACAGATTCGTCTGCATACGATCGCACATTTGGACTATTACTTAACGACGTTTGCGAACAATGCGAGAGCGAACGGGGTTCATGTGCATTTTGCAGAAACGGATATCGAAGCCGTACAGCTGTCACTTCAGATCGCAGAAGCGAAGGCGGCCAAATCGGTTGTCAAATCCAAGTCGATGGTGACCGAGGAACTGCATTTGAACAAAGCGTTGGCCTCCATTGGCGTTGAAGCGATTGAGACCGATCTGGGCGAATATATTATTCAACTAGCGGACGAAACACCGTCCCATATTATTATTCCAGCTATTCATAAAAATAGATATCAAATCGCCGAGCTATTATCAAAAGATGCAGGAGAGACTTTGGCCCCGGATACGACGATTCTTGCTGGCTATGTTAGAAAGAAATTAAGAGAGAAATTCCTAGAAGCGGATATTGGGATGACGGGTTGTAATTTTGCCATTGCAGAGAGCGGATCGATGGTCTTGTTCGAAAATGAAGGCAACGCCCGCATGGTAACGACGGTGCCCAAGACGCAAATCACGCTCATGGGGATGGAGAGGATTATCCCTACGTGGGCTGACCTCGAGGTCATGGCAACGCTGCTTCCTCGTTCAGCAACGGGGCAAAAACTGACCGTGTATATGTCCGGCATCACAGGCCCGAGAAGAGATGTGGACGCTGATGGGCCGGAAGAGATGCATATCATCATCGTAGACAACGGGCGCTCGCAGCAGCTCGGCGACCCTGAGTTCCAGGAGCTGCTCAACTGCATCCGTTGCGGCGCATGTTTGAACGCGTGCCCAGTGTACCGCCATATCGGCGGTCATGCCTACGGAGGCACGTACAGCGGTCCGATCGGCGCAGTGCTCACACCTGCGCTCAAGAAAAACGTCGCGGAATGGGACGATATCGCCAACGCTTCAAGTCTTTGCGGGGCCTGCTATGAAGCGTGCCCGGTGAAGATTCCACTGCACGACATGCTTGTGTCACTGCGCAGGCGTAAGGTCGAGGCAGGCCACGGCGACAAAGTCGAGGCCGCAGGTATGAAGGGCTTTGCTGCGGTGATGGGAAATGCGAAGCGTTTCAACGCCGTCCTCAAGCTGGGCAGAATCGGCCAAAAGCTGGTCGTTCGCGACGGTGGCATCCGTCTGAAGGTCGGCCCGCTCAAAGGGTGGAACTCCTATCGCGTAACGCCGAGCCTTCCGAAGGCATCTTTCCGGGACGGTTGGAAAACACTCGAGCAAGAAATTCGCCATGGACTTACGGAGGCCGATCCGGCTATCCAAGCAAGAATGGCTGAGGCATTGGCAGCACGGGGCAAAAAGGGAGGACATCATCATGGGTAAACGAGACATCACGCCGGAATGGCAGGAGAAGTTAAATGAGCTGGATCAGCAGTCCCTAGCCGAGCAGGAACGTTTCATCCAAGGCATCGCCCAGAAGCTAGGGCGTGCGCGAGTAACTTCGAAGCCTGCGCATCCTTTCCAAGGCGCTTCGGATAGCTGGAAAGCGTTCAATTGGTCCCCAGAAGAACGCATCGAGAACTTCACGGCGAACTTCCATGCCGCAGGCGGGCATGTGGTTAAGGTCCCTTCGATGGAGGCAGCGAAAGCAACCATCCAAGAACTCGTCAACACACTAAGCATCAAGCGTGTTATCCACCAGGATCAGGCTGAGCTTCATGCGCTTGAGCTGAAAGAAGCGCTCCCGGAAGTCGACCTCGCAATCTGGAACACGGATGAGGACACCAACTGGAAGGCTAGCGCAGCAAATGCTGATCTAGGCATTGTCATTGCTGACCATGCTGCGGCTTACACGGGCTCGCTAACTGTGTTATCATCGAAAGAAAAGGGCAGATCGGTGAGCCTGCTCCCAACGGCATTGATCGTTTTGCTGCCTGTTGAACGATTGAAAACGAGATTAGGCGAAATTCTCGCCCCACTCGATCAGATAGCAAGGAAAGACCTGCCAGCCGGTATTCACTTCATCTCGGGACCTAGCCGTTCGGCGGACATTGAGAACGATTTGACGATTGGTGTTCATGGTCCAGGGATTGTACACGTGCTACTTATCGGATAGAAGAGGTACTCATATGGAAGTTACGAAGCTGCAGAAACAGAATCACTATGATGAGATCGCCCAGCAGATTAAAGATATGATCGTACAGGGACAATTGAAGATGGGGGATAAGCTCCCTTCCACCAAAGAGCTGTCCGAGCGCTTCGGTGTCGGACGTTCCACGACACGGGAAGCGCTCAGCGCTCTGAAGGCGATGGGCCTCATCGAGATTCGGCAAGGAGGCGCGTGTCGTGTCATAAGGCAAGCACCTACTGAGGTTACCCTGCCAGAGTGGACATCGCTTCGCATGAATCGGACAACACTCTTGGAGCTCATGGAAGTGAGGCAATCTTTGGAGATTTCGATCGCATCCATTGCAGCGAAGAAACGAACGCCCGAAGATTTAGCTCAGTTGGAGCGCATCATGCAAGACATGGAGAGCTCCGTAGGTAATGATGCGGAGGGGGAAAGAACCGATCTTGCCTTCCATGAGCTGCTCGTGCAAGCGACACATAACGCAATTATGGTGCAGACGTGCGACTCTATCCGCAATGCGATGGAAATGATGATTCGCGATATCCGCCGTGCGGAACTGTATGCGAATCAGGCAGTGGCGGTTCAGCTTTTGAAGGAGCATAAGGTCATCTACGAAGCGATATGCAGCGGAGATCCAGTGCTGGCGTCTGGGGCGATGCGCGAGCATTTGGAGCATGTGGAAAGTATTTTGATCAAATATATATGAATACACAGAGGGGCCTCCCACAACGCGATTAGCTGAGGGAAGGCCTTTTTTTGTGAAGTTAGTCGAAAAAATCGACTAACTCGAGAGAAGCAGAGGCCCTGCAGGTGAAGTTAGTCGAAAAAATCGACTAACTCGAGAGAAGCAGAGGCTCTGCAGGTGGAGTTAGTCGAAAAAATCGACTAATTCGAGAGAGGCAGAGGCCCTGCAGGTGGAGTTAGTCGAAAAAATCGACTAACTCGAGAGAAGCAGGGCCTTGCAGGTGGAGTTAGTCGAAAAAATCGACTAACTCGAGAGAAGCAGGGCCTTGCAGGTGGAGTTAGTCGAAAAAATCGACTAACTCGAGAGAAGCAGAGGCCCTGCAGGTGGAGTTAGTCGAAAAAATCGACTAACTCGAGAGAAGCAGAGGCCCTGCAGGCGACGGGGATCTCGGTTTTCTCAATGCACCAATCCCGTACTTTCGATTTTAACATGCGTTTCCACCTCGAATTTAACCTCCGGATAAACGGATTGCCAAAACGTCCAGTCTTTTTCTTTCCCAAAATACTGTCCCAAATAGTGAAGGCCGAATCCATACGGGTCCACCTTGGCATCCCTGATTTTGTATAGGAGGGTCTCTAATGTTTGGTTTACTTGCTGTTCAAGCAACGGCTGTACCTCATGAATGTTCAATCCCAAGGTGCCTTGCTCAACCAAACCTGTGAGATTGAGTATCAGCTTGACGACGGGGGTAGCCTCTTTCGTAACGGAGATGTGCCGGGAGACTCGCGCAACATAGAAGGCCAGCGGCTGCCCATTATAAGTGGTAGCGATCCCCGACTTGCTGAACTCATTCGCACTCATATTATAGAGTTGAGTCTCCTGCGGGTTGAGGACGATACGCTGTTTGGTTTTATTAAGTAAAGCAAGTTGCTCGACGACGTATGAATCACCGTCAAAGCTAATGATTGGAAAATAGGGATCCAACCCTTTTTCTTTGAAACGCCGGAAGGTGTCAAACAGAAGCTCGGTTACCGTGTAGGGAGATACCGTTCCTTCTTTGCCAAAGGTGAGGAAAAAAGAGTTTCCAGCGAGTCTCTCTGTTGTTGGGTTCGCCTCAAGTAATTTACGTGCATTAGGTTCTGCGATGGCCATATAAGCGATCAATTGAATGTCGCGTCTTCGCGAAAGCCAATTCAAAGGCTCTTCCAAGGACTCCTTCGCTAAGCTATCCCCAAATAAGAACATCCGGCAATGCCCGAAATCAAGCTCTTTATCCACATGTGCTTTGAGGTTTCTAACGGCTTCCGCGATGCTCTTGGCTTCCTGATACTCGATCTGGCTTTCTGCCAAGCCTTCTCCCAACTTGGAGGCGGGGATAGCAAGCCGCAGCGTGACGAGATACGGCTTATCTGCTTTGCCGGTCGAATCGATGCCCATGGCGACGACAAAGAAGCGTTTGTCAATGTCCTTAAAGCTGCATCCGCTAAGAAAAGCACTGATTAGGATAACGGTTAGGCAGGTGAGAAATGATTTCATAAGTTTACATGTTCCTTTTTTTGCTTCCTTACGAAATAGAGCATCAGAAATAGGAAATAGATTTCCAGGAGAAATCGCAACACTAACCAATATTCGGAAAAATACTGACTTCGCTCCAGATTGACGAGGCGCATGAATAGGAAGGCAACTGAGCCGATGCCTAACCCGATCCATACATTTATCCATGGGACAGGGTCTTCTTCAACTTCGGTCGAGCCATTGATGGAGTATCGGATCAGCATGATCGTCGTGTGCCATGTATTCATGACGAACAGAAGAGACAACCCTGTGAATAGGAGTAGAAAGACGAACAAAACACGGTTAATAAATCCATATTCCGTCAGCATGGAATCCGCTGTCATACTCCAGAGGTAAACGTAGTCTTCAACCCCTACCGTACCATGAAAGCCGATGGGTACAAAGAAAGTAATGATTAAAAAGGAAACACCGAATACAGGGACAATCCAGCGAAAACGGAATTTAAACCCTACCGTATATAGCCGATTGAAAATGAGGAGGCTGAGGTAGCCAGAGAATAAAAAGGTAGAAGCAGCAACCACCATGAAAGACGGCGGCTTACTGATATATCCAGCCACATAACGAATAGCATCCCAGTTAATATTTTCATTGAAAGTAGCTTTCATGATAAACAAAATGAGCAAGGGAGAGCTGAGGATGACCATGATTTCATGAATGAATTGGACAGAGCGTGTGGATCGGCTGCATGCCCAAACTGCCGCAGTTGTCATGAGAAACAAATTCAGATAGGGATTGACGTCTGGGTAAAAGAACATACGGACCGTCTCGGAGTAAGCATAAATAACGATAATTCCAGCTGGCAGCCAAAGACACAGTGCAGCAAATAATATGTTGGCTTGGGTAAACCAACGGGGGGTATACCGATCACAGATCTCTGGAAAGCCGAGTCCAGGAAACCGCTCAAAGCAAGACATAGTACCAAGCGAGAGAATGGAGCCAATAACCATCGCGACAAGCATGCCCGAAACGGCACCATTGAACCGATCTCGGATCAGCAAAGAGGGGACAAACATCATGATATTAATCATGCCGACATAGAGCACATGATAGTAGGTATACCGCGACATGACTTACTTTGACCCCTTTCTAAGGTTGTTATGGTGTGCTTTCGCCTCAAGTTTGGGGATATATAAGGCCAAATAAGGTTGGCCAAAGCTTCTAAGGCTGCACCAATAGGAAATTAAGATGAAGCCAAGAACGACGACACCAAGCAACCCATAGAAAATCGAGGCAATTACGAAAAAGTACTTAATGAATCGGACGGAGTAGCCAAAGCCGTTATTTGGAATAACGAAATTAGAAATCGCGACCACGGAGGTCACAATAATCATAATACTGCTGACTAATCCAGCTTGTTGGATCGCTTGACCCAGAATGAGGCCCCCAACCGTTGTTGCGGTGGAGCCAACATATCGCGGCAGCCTGAGACTAGCCTCGTTCAAGGCTTCTATCATAAATAGCATGATGAAGACTTCGATGAACGACGGATAGGGGACGACGACACGGCTTCCTGCGATCGAAAGTGTCAATTGGACACGCAGCACTTCAGGATTATAGGAGATAATCGCAATATAAAGAGCAGGCAGCGTAATCGTTAAAACCATGGCGATGTAGCGGAGCAGGACTAGGCACTTGCTCATCCAATACGATTCATAATCATCATCCATGGCATGCAGGAAATCGAAGAGCCGAACAGGAAGCACGAGTCCGAAGCGGCTTCCATCTTGAAGCAGGGCGATTTTTCCTCGTTCAAGATTAGCTGCGATACGATCCGGCCGCTCTGTTTGGAGGATGATAGGGAAGAAACGATGCCTCCGTCCCGAAAGCGCCTGCATGAGCTGGCCGGCGGCTTGGAGAATTTTGATTTGTATGTTGGAAATTCGCTCATTTAATAGTCCAAGTACATCTTCATTGACAAGATTCTTATCATAAAGAACGGTAATACGCGTTTTCGAAATTTGTCCAATCATGTGCTTTTCTACGCAAAGGGAGGGCGCATTATAGCGCATACGAACGAGGCTTATGTTTAAATCCAAATCTTCGGTAAGGGCGCTTTGAGGCCCTTGAATCGCAACTTCTACCTGAACGGTGTCGGGCTTGTCCTGAAACTTTCGCTGCACGTCGAAGCGGTAGACCTGATCTTCAATTTGAAAGAGAACAGTACCTTTGAGTAACAAGGGTGTCCAATGCTCGGATTGATCCACTTTACCGAAGGCAGGATTCGCGTGAAGATTACGTTCGAATTCTTCGGGGTTAAAGCAATAAGAGTAAGGAATGGTCAATCCATTCTTAATTAAAGCCTGATCGCAGAGAGAAGGGAAGTAGCTCACTTCCATTTGCATATAGCCATTGTCGAGGGTGTCATAGAATAGGTCAGCTGGATTGTTCAACTCAGCACGGATTTGTTCGATCATGCGAATTCCCCCAATTCCCTTACATTACCATGCGGCTTAGCGTGCCCTGAAAGGGGGGAGAATAATCAGCGGAGGAGGTTAACCTTGCAAATATTGTTCCAAGACAATTTTCTGGGGGAATTTCATGTGCATACCTTGTTGAAAGAATTGGTAATTGTTTCGCCCCAGATCCTTGGCGGCATACATGGCTTGGTCTGCATGCTTGAGCAAAAGCTCTTGTGTATCGCCATCGTAGGGATACATCGAAATACCAATATTCGTAGAGACATAAATATCCCCAATATCCATGTTAAAAGGAATCTCCAACAAAGCGATGATGTTCTGGGCTTGCTCTCTAATCGTTTGTTGATTCCCTTGGGGAAGCAAGATGATAAATTCATCGCCGCTTAATCTAGAGACGGTCCCATTCTCGGGTAAGCAACTAGAGAGTAAATCAGCAAATTTATGCAAGGTGTGATCCCCAACCAGATGACCGAAGGAATCATTAATCCATTTGAACCGATAAATATCCAGAAACATAACGCCTAAGGTCTCATGGTGCTGTTGGGCGTGAGCTAAAGTATGCTGGAACAGCTCATTGAATTGATTGCGATTAGGCAATCCAGTTAAATGATCGAAGTACGCTAACTGATGAATGAGTTCTTCTGATTTCCTTTTTTCCGTTAAGTCCCTGAGGTAGGCCGTATAAATCGTTTTCCCCCCATAAATGATATCCGTAATGATAATTTCGGCCGGAAACTTGCTGCGGTCTGATCGGTACGCGATAATTTCAAAGCGTCTGCCAATGACGGAATCGGCCTTCTGACTTAACAGTTGATATAACAAAGCAGCATCTTGTCCGTCTTGATCGAAAGGAAAGAGGAGATCGAATAACGTACGTTTCAGCGCTTCTTTGCGCGCGTAGCCGAATATGGCTTCTGCTGCAGGATTGAATTCAATGATCCAGCCCTGAGATTTGAACATGAAGATACAATCGATGGCTGATTCTAATATAGAAGCTTTAAGCGCAATCTGTTCCGCCAATCGTCGATCCACAGAGAGCGAGCTAATAAAACTGATGGCAAAGATGAGCAGCGTTCCAAATGCCACATACATAGCCACGATAATGAAGTCCATATTCACAGCATTGGCACTATGCGGAAGTGTTACCGGAGGAAACGTCATCACAGCGGATGACATGCCCATATAGTGCATACCTGTAATCGCTATACCCATAATAAGACTACTAATGAAGAGTCGGTGATGGTTCCGTTTGAAAAAGAAGTAAAGCGCCGTGATGGATGCTAGTATGGCGATCACAATCGATAACGTGAACGGTACGAGCTTATAGTGAGTAGTCACTTGTAGTAACGAGGCCATACCGATATAATGCATGCCGCTAATTGCTAACCCCATGAATGTACCGCCAATAAGGAACCTCGAACGGATAGAGCTCGCTTGGAAGGCGACCACAAGTCCGACCAGTGCACCTCCAACCGCTACAAGAATGGAGATACTGACAATCGAAATATCATAGGTCACGCCACTGGGCAAATGAAAAGCTAGCATCCCGATGAAATGCATGGACCATATGCCTACACCCATCACGAGGGAACTACATATAATCCAGCTCTTCTGGTGCCATCCTTCCGAAGTGGATACTTTCCGAGCTAGATTCAAAGCCGTAAACGAGGCAAGCAGCGCAATAACGAACGAAAGCAGAACAAGCACGAAATTATAACTTTCCGATAGCGAATTATGCATAAGAGATCCCTCCTACTATTGTCCCGGCATAAAAAAAAGGATCATCCCGAATAAAGGATCATCCCTTCAAATTCGGCAACCTGTCAACCATAGCATCCGAATTGGCATGCGTTAGGCCATGGCTTTGCGTCTCATCGTTTCCGATGATTTGCCCTTTTCGATTTTCATGTTTATCTGTACTTCAGTACCCATTCCATCTACTACTATTTAACTATTATAGAGCAGGTAAAAATTACCTGTATATAGCGATAAATGCGGTCTTTTGTCGAATATAATAAAGAAAGGTAAAGACGAACCATTTTTTTACTTTATAGGTAAAAAACACGGATTAGTCACGTTAGAAGTGACTAATCCGTGTTTATGAGGCTTACTGGATGATGACATAAAATACTTGTATTAGAAAGGGGGAGGTGAAGAATTTTAACTACTACTTGCCTTATTTTTGTTATAGCGATACTCCATATACCATTGAAATAGCCAAACGATGAACGTGAACCAAAATCCACTTGCCAAATAGGCACCTACAACATCACTAGGATAATGGACACCGAGGTAGATCCGGCTAATACCAATGAGAAGAATCATACTTATGCTGCTCAAAATGACCACGGTCCTGCCAAACTTTGAGGGAAGGTGTCTCCAAAGTAGAAACGCTAGTGAAGCATATAAGGCAAAGGCTGCCATGGAATGACCACTTGGAAAGCTGTATCCCGTCTCTTGAATTAACCTATGGAGGGAGGGGCGCTCTCTCTGAAAGATGATTTTAAGAAGCTGATTCAAACCTACGGTGCCGATAAGTAGAATTCCAAACAGAATTAATTCTTTGCGGTGATGCAGGAATTTAATTTGAATAAACAAGCTGCCAAGGAAAATGACAATGACAACTGGCGACGAACCAATGTATGTAAACAACCTCATCATGGAAGTTAACCATGGCGTTTCCAGCCCTTGAATATATGAGATGATACCACTGTCAAAAGCTGCGATCCACTGCCCCTTTAACATGGAGGCCACCACGCTAAAGCTAATTAATGTGAGTATGCTCAAAATAAGAAAAATGGTGACTTTTAATTTAGAATTCATTATCAAGATAGCTCCAATTTCTAGGTGTAATCAAATAGGTGGGTGAATGGATAGGTCGGGATACCCATTTGTTAGTATAGCCACATTCGCGAATGAACTAGCTATTATTTTTAATGAATTTGGGAATACTTTTATTGCTAATAAGTAAGGTGTTTGTTTCCTTTATTGTGCATTCCCGCCATCTCATGTAGTCTCCAGTCCTCCTCGCCATAATAGTCTCCACATATTCTGACAAGGACATTATCTCATTCCCGCGAGTGATTTCCACGCCATAAGGACTATCCGGTAAGACTTCTTCTACGCACTTCTTGTCGTATAGCTTATAACTATCATATAATAGTAAATAAATATTTTAATCGAGTGTTTTATCATGGATCCAGAAAGGTGTATGACTAGGTCGCGCCCTGGCTTGCTGTAGCGCCTAAGGAGTGGCGCCTACATCCTTTCTGCAAATTTTAGGGTATAAGGATGGTAATAATGAGCAACAGAGAAACTAAAACAGACGTCATCTTAATTGGTGCAGGAATCATGAGTGCGACATTAGGGACACTTCTGAAAGAATTAGTACCGGAATGGGAAATTACAGTGTTTGAGAAGCTCGAAACTGCAGGAGAGGAAAGCTCTAACGAGTGGAATAATGCAGGAACAGGACATGCGGCACTGTGCGAGCTTAACTACACTGTCGAAAAACCAGATGGATCTGTAGATATTAGCAAAGCTATTCAAATCAATGAACAGTTCCAGGATTCCATGCAATTTTGGTCTTATCTTGTAGACAGCAAGCTAATCCGTAATCCACAGGACTTTATCATGCCGTTGCCTCATATGAGTATGGTACAGGGGGAGAAGAATGTATCGTTTTTAAAGAAACGTTATGAAGCGATGTCAACGAATTCTCTGTTTCAAGGGATGGAATTTTCCGATGACCCTCGCAAATTGATGGAATGGATTCCGCTTATTATAGAAGGCCGACCAGCGAATGAACCTATCGCGGCAACCAAAATCGACGCAGGCACGGATGTCAACTTTGGTGCTTTAACGCGCATCTTGTTTGACCACTTAAAGAGTAAAAATGTCGATATTAAATACAGACATAGTGTTGATAATATTAAACGTACTTACGACGGCTCTTGGGAATTGAAGGTACGGAACGACAGAGGTATGGTCGAGCGTCATACTGCCAAATTCGTCTTTATCGGAGGCGGAGGCGGAAGTCTGCATTTACTGCAAAAATCCGGCATTCCCGAAGGGAGAAATATTGGCGGATTCCCGGTAAGCGGAATATTTATGGTGTGTAAAAATCCGGATGTTATCGCACAGCATCATGCTAAAGTATACGGTAAAGCTAAGCTTGGAGCTCCACCAATGTCAGTTCCGCATCTTGACACAAGATTTATCGATAACAAAAAATCGTTGCTATTTGGACCGTTTGCCGGCTTCTCACCAAAGTTTCTAAAGACCGGTTCAATGTTTGATTTGGTCACATCCGTCAAACCGAATAATCTCGTGACGATGTTATCGGCAGGTGCTAAAAACATGTCATTGACCAAATACCTGATCGAGCAAGTCATGTTATCGAAAGAAAAGCGCATGGAAGAGTTACGCGAGTTTATACCAAATGCCAAAAGCGAGGATTGGGATCTAGTCGTAGCGGGTCAACGTGTACAAGTTATCAAGGATACCGCTGCCGGAAAAGGGACGCTTCAATTTGGTACGGAAGTTATTAGTGCCGCTGATGGCTCATTAGCTGCTTTGCTCGGCGCTTCTCCAGGTGCTTCTACTGCCGTTTCCGTTATGCTTGAGTTAGTAAAAAAATGCTTCCCGCAACATATCAAAGCGTGGGAACCGAAAATAAAAGAAATGATTCCTTCTTACGGCGTGTCACTAATGAAAAACCCAGAGCTGGTCCACGAAATTCATACTTCAACCGCGCGGACGCTTGGTCTAAACAAAAACAGGTCATTACAGGTAGCACGCCAAACGTAAGATAATACCTAGTTAATGTATCATCATAGTGTAATTTTTGAAAAACCTTGTTAAATCAAGGTTTTTTTCTTTTGTTGCCGCGGCTACAGGAAGATGTATTAAATTGAGACAGAAAGCCCACAGTTATCAACTAGAATTTTCGGATGATAACTATGGGCTTTTTCGTGCGATATAACGGAATGAAGATAGCAGCTAAATTATTACTATTACAGCAAAGAATGATAACTTGAAGATCTCGCATCCGCTAAACCCCCGTCCTGTAAGGGTTTTCATACTTCGAATAAAAGAAGTTAAATGAGTACGATAGCCTGTTATTCATTTGATAACTTATTATACATGGGAAGCCAATAACATATCAGTCAGGAGGAAGTCGAGTGCCGCAACCCTTAGAAGCACAAATGCAAAGAGCTCGATTAAGCTCATTTAAACGATCACAGCTAGTACGAGATCTCATAAGAGATCGATGGATGTATCTACTTTTGTTTCCCGGGATCTTGTATTTCGTCGTATTCAAATATGTGCCGATGCTTGGTCTGGTCATGGCTTTTCAGGACTATAAGCCCTTTGTCGGATTTATAAACAGTCCATGGGTTGGCTTTAAACATTTTGAACGTTTTTTTATGGAGCCTCAATTCTGGTCACTATTTCGAAACACTTTATTGTTAGCCATCTATAATTTAGTCTTCTTTTTTCCGCTTCCGATCCTATTAGCTCTCATGATAAATGAAGCGCGAAGAGAGATGTTCAAACGAATCGTCCAAACACTGCTCTATTTGCCGCATTTCATTTCGTGGGTAGTCGCGGTGGGTATATTTTATGTGCTATTTACAACAGAGGGTGGCATCGTTAATGAATTGCTAGCGCAGTTCGGGTTTGAGAAAATTTCATTTATGCTAAGCGAAGAATGGTTTAGACCCATGATTATTGCGCAATCGATTTGGAAAGAGGCAGGTTGGGGGACGATTATCTTCTTAGCCGCTTTATCTGGCGTCGATTTGCAATTGTATGAGGCTGCTCGGATGGATGGGGCTGGTCGCTGGCGTCAACTCTGGCATATTACGATTCCTGCTATCCGCAGCACGATTGTGATTCTGTTTATTCTAAGATTGGGCAGCTTCCTTGATACAGGCTTTGAGCATATCTTCCTTATGCTGAACTCTATGAACCGTGAAGTGGGCGAAGTGTTCGATACCTATGTGTATCTGAAGGGTTTGACACAGGCTCAATATAGTTACAGTGCAGCAGTTGGTTTGTTCAAATCATTAGTGGGGCTGGTACTTGTCCTCGGCGCGAACAGACTAGCGAAGAAATTTGGCGAAGAAGGCGTTTACTAGGAGGTGGAGATAAACAATGCCAACGAATGACAAGACATTAAGCAATAAAGTATTCGATTGGGTTAACTATGCGTTATTAACCCTCATTTCCTTGATCACTATTATACCGTTTGTCTATATTGTTTCGGTATCGTTTGCAGCTCCTTCGGAGGTTGTCAAGGGCGGATTGCTTTTGATACCTACCAAATTTACGCTTAGCGCGTATAAATATATTTTTTCAACAGACACCATGATTAGAAGTATCGGAGTATCGATTTATGTAACCGTTTTAGGAACATTGATCAATCTTATACTCACTTCGTTTACAGCGTATCCATTGGCTCGGGCCACATTACGTGGGCGTAAGACCTTTATGTTACTGATTCTCATTACGATGCTTTTCAGTGGCGGTATGATCCCGACCTACTTTGTCGTTAAATCGGTCGGCCTGATCAATTCATATTGGTCTCTTATGATACCAACAGCCATCAGTGCGTTTAACTTAGTCGTTCTGAAAAACTTTTTTCAGCAAATTCCAGATGGTTTGGAAGATGCTGCGAGAATTGATGGCTGTAACGATATCGGTACTTTATTCAGAATCGTGCTGCCTTTGTCCATGCCAGCTATGGCGACTTTTGGACTGTTTTACGCGGTGGGACATTGGAATACGTTCTTCCATGCAGTTATTTATATCAACGATTCTGAGAAATGGCCGGTACAGGTTGTGCTTAGGCAAATTGTTCTCATGTCTCAAGATAAAATTGGAGATTCGACCTCACAGTCCGATCCGACGGATTATTTGCCCCAAACGATTCGGATGGCTTCCATTGTGGTCGCGACAATACCAATTGTTCTCGTATATCCGTTCTTACAGAAGCATTTCGCAAAAGGCGTTTTATTAGGTTCGGTAAAGGGATAACCTACTAAGGTTTATCTTTGCATATGTACCATATTATTCATAATTATGGAGGGGTAAGAAAGATGAAAAAACGGTATATGGCTCTACTTTGCTCCATCGCATTGACAACAGGTACACTTGCTGGATGTGGAAACGCGACAGACTCGAAGAAAGAGGAGAAAACGGCGGTGGATAACACGCCTCTAGAGGTGACCATCGCAACGCCTCAGGTTGGGGAAGCGCCTAAAAAAGGCAGTGATATTGAGCAGGCCATAGAGAAATACACGAATGCCAAAATCGATATTCAATGGATTCCAGATGCTGCCTTTGAAGATAAAAAGAACATCATGATTGCTTCTAACGAAATGCCGAAAGCCTTTAAAGTGAAAGCTAACGCTTCGACACTTAATGCCATTCAGTCTGGGTTGTTCTGGGAAATTGGTCCGCTATTGAAGGATTACAAGAATCTATCTGAGCTTAGTCCGATGTATTACGACAACATTAAAGTGGATGGCAAATTGTATGGACTGCCGTTATACCGTGATATTGGACGTGCCGGTATCATTTACCGTAAAGACTTCTTTGGTACCCTCGGATTGAAGCCGCCAGTTACGCTTGATGATTGGTACAATATGGCGAAAACCGTAGCAGAAAAAGATCCAGATAAGAACGGTCAAGCGGATACTTACGGATTCTTCCTAGATAAAAACTATAATGATCCAGTTCTTAGCAGCAGCTTCATGACTCGTCTTTCTGTTCCGAATGGCGCACCTAACAAATGGGGTGTGGAGAATGGGAAAATCGTTGCTGAATTTATGACGAAGCCTTATATGGATTCATTGAAGTTGTTGAAAAGATTGTATTCGGAAAAATTAATTAATCAGGATTTCTCCATCGTGCAAACAGCTGATTCCGATAATAAATGGAATGCGGGTAAAGTCGGCATCCGTGTTAACACGGTAGCAACAGCGGCAGCGCTCTCTTCTGACAACGTTCTGAAGTCTACGCCGACTGCAGTTGTAGATGTCGTGCCTTTCGAAGGACCAACTGGACTTAAAGTGCCAGCTGAGTCTGGGAACAACGGCTTCTTCCTTTTCCCTAAATCAAGCGTTAAGACAGAAGCGGAGCTGAAGCGTCTATTAGGCTTCTTCGATAAGATGTTAGATGCTGAGATGTCAACGTTGCTGACGAGAGGTATTGAAGGCAAACATTTTACCAAGACAGATGATGGTAAAGGTCAAATTAAGGATTTGACAACGTTCAACCTTGAAGTGAAACCATACCGTGACAGCTTGCCGTCATTTGAAACAGCAGGAAAAGGTCTTCCATTGAAGCAAACCGATCTTCAAGCGAAAGGCTCGAAGATCGCTCAAGAAAACTTGAAAAGTGTTGTTCCGAATGTGGCCCTGACGTTTAATTCGAAGACCTACGCTGAAAAAGGCGGAGAGCTTGATAATATGATTCGAGACGCCCAAACCAAATATATTATGGGTAAAATCGATGATGCTGGCTGGCAGACAGAACTCGATAAATGGATGAAAGCTGGCGGCGAGAAGGTTATTGCTGAATATACGGCAGAATACAACAAGCTGAAGAAATAGAGAGTTCATTCAATATAGAGACTGAGAGACGGAGTGAGAACATGCTTACAAATGTAAATGTCATCGAAAAAACGGCTTACATCAATGGCTGCTGGGTAGAACCCGGCAGCCGCCCTTCTAAAGATCATTACAGTCCCCTAAATACGGAGTTGTTAGTAGGACGCAGCATTCAATTGAGCGCGGAAGATGTTGATCTAGCTGTAGTGAGTGCAAAGCAAGCGCTTCCGAGTTGGTCTAGTTTGTCAGGAACACAAAGAGCAAATTATTTGTTTAAAGCAGCGCAAAAGATTGAGGATCATCTTGAGGAGCTGGCACAGCTTCTCACTGCTGAGATGGGTAAACCGATTGGCGAAGCAAGAGGTGAAGTTAATCGTGCTGTCGTGCTGTTCCGCTATTACGCAGGCGAAGGACTTCGTAGCATCGGCGAGGTATTGCCATCCACAGATGGGGTATCCCACTTATACACGACGCGTGTACCGCTTGGCGTCGTTGGTCTTATTACTCCATGGAATTTTCCTGTTGCCATTCCTGTATGGAAGATGGCGCCAGCTTTAATATTCGGAAATACAGTCGTATGGAAGCCTGCAGAACATTCCACTATAACGGCTTCCAAACTCATGCAGCTTTTGGAAGAGAGCGGCTTGCCGAAAGGCGTCGTCCAGCTTGTAAGCGGCTCAGGATCCGTTGTCGGACAGCGAATTCTAGATCATCCTGATGTGACAGGAATTTCATTCACGGGCTCGGATAGCGTAGGCAAACAAGTTTCGCAAGCCGCGTCGTCCCGTCATGCGAAATATCAATTGGAGATGGGCGGGAAAAACGCGACAATTGTACTTGCGGATGCCGATCTGGAAAGAGCGGCAGATGTCATCATTAGCGCTGCTATGCGATCTGCGGGTCAGAAGTGTACGGCTACTAGCCGCGTGATTGTTGAGAAGTCGGTGAAGGAACAATTGACCTCATTGTTAATTGAGCGGGCGAACCGTATTAAGTTGTCTAATCCGCTGAAAAACGATTGTTATCTTGGACCTGTTGTATCTAAGCGTCAATATGAGTCGATTCTTAACTTTATCCAAAACGGTATCCGGGAAGGAGCCCAAGTTCTTGCTGGTGGTAAAGCGAAGACGGAAGGCGAATTTGCCAAAGGGTACTATATTGAGCCTACGATTCTAGATAATGTAGACCCGCAATCTACACTGGCTCAAGAGGAAATTTTCGGTCCAGTCTTAGTGATTAATGAGGCCGATCATCTCGACCATGCGATTGATCTTGCTAACAGTGTTCGTTATGGATTGGCTGCTGCAGTTTTCACACAAAATCAAAAGCATATTCATCACTTTGTAAACCGTATCGAGGCAGGCTTGATTAAGGTAAACGGTGAAACTGCCGGTGTTGAACCGCAGGCTCCTTTTGGCGGTATGAAGCTTTCCAGTTCGTATTCTCGTGAACAAGGAAGAGCGGCCATCGAGTTTTTCACACAGGTCAAAACGGTAGTGGTTACACCATAGTAGTTGGAGTGAAACGAAAGGAAGAGAACCCAGATGGATTATGCTGCATTCAGTAAAAGGCTGGAAACGATTTCAGCTATCAATATTACACCTTTTGATGAAGAGACGCGCCGGATTGACTGGGAAGGACTGGAAGCGAATATTGAGTTCTTGCTGGACAATGGTACCGAAGTGATTGTGCCTTGCGGAAACACTGGCGAATTCTATGCGTTAACGCTGGAAGAAGCAAAGGAAGTGACCAAACGGGTCGTTGAGATCGTAAATCATCGCGCTATTGTCATGGCAGGCATCGGATATTCCGTTGAAACTGCGGTAGAGCTTGGTAAGCATGCCGGGCAGGTTGGTGCGGATTGTGTGATGATCCATCAGCCCATTCATCCCTACATCACGACGCCAGGTGCGGTGTCCTATTACCGTAATGTGATTGAAAGCCTGGATATTCCGTCCATTCTTTATTTGAAAGATGCTCATGTTTCGGACGATATTTTGTATAGTCTGGCACCGCTGGATAAATGCGTGGGTGTGAAGTATGCCATCAACGATCTGCCTCGTTTTACCGAAACTGTACGCAAAATCAGCGCAGCGTACAACATCGCCTGGATTTGCGGCACGGCTGAAAAGTGGGCGCCTTACTTCTACAATGCAGGCGCAAAGGGATTTACATCAGGCTTAATCAATGTGAATCCTAGTATTTCGAAAGGGATGCTGCAAGCATTGCGGGACCAAGACTGGCCTACCGTATGGAAGCTGTGGGAAGATGTTCTGCCTTTCGAGAACTTGCGTGCCAAATATAATGCCGGTAACAATGTGGTCGCTGTGAAGGAAGCGATGGAACAGTTGGGGCTACGTGCAGGTGTTACTCGCGAACCTGTTGATCCTTTGAATGAATCGGATAAGAAGGAAGTAACGAACTTACTAAGAGCATGGGGGCTGCTAACATCATGAAAATTTCAGATCTTAGACTTACGGTTATCGCAATGCCACGAAATACAGGGTTTGTTTGCAAGCATGTCATCGTAGAGATTGACGCTGATAACGGATTAACAGGTATTGGTGAAATGTCGGACTTCTCTCATCTTCCTCATTATTCATTAGACATTCAGGACATGGCTGTGGTGCTCAAGTCCATCTTGCTAGGCCAGAGCCCATTTGATATCTCATTGCTAAATAAGGAGCTGCTCAGCAATTTCCCAGAAACGATGTTTTATTATGAAAAGGGTAATTTTATCCGTAACGGGATTGATGCGGCTTTACACGATCTTTGCGCAAAATCGCTCGGAATCTCCGTAGCTGAATTTATTGGCGGAAGAATCAAAGAGAAAATTAAAGTCTGCTACCCGATTTTCAGACATCGTTTCATGGAAGAGGTAGAAGAAAATCTGGCAATTGTTCGCGAGAGACTTAGTAAAGGTTTTGATACATTTCGACTTTATGTTGGAAAAAACTTGGATGCCGATGAAGCATTTTTGGATGGCGTGAAAAAGGAATTCGGATCGAAAGTAACGATTAAATCGCTGGACTTCAGTCATCTGTTAGATTGGAAATCCGCGTTGAAGGCCACGAAGCGATTGTCGCAATACGATTTCCAAATGGTGGAGAGTCCAGCTGTTCAGAATGATTTCGAGGGACTTCATCATTACCGAATGAACACGGAATACCCAGTAAGCGAGCACGTGTGGAGCTTCCGTCAGCAATCCGAAATGATTAAGCATGATTCTGTCGATATTTTTAACATATCTCCTATTTTTATCGGTGGAATAACCGCTGCTAGGAAAGCGGCGGCGGCGGCAGAAGTCGCTGGGAAATCGTGCTTGATAGGCACAACCCAGGAACTGTCTGTAGGTACAGCTGCTATGGCACATCTGGGAAGCTCACTTGTGAATTTGAACTATACGTCAGATCCGACAGGACCTGAATTGTATATTGGCGATATTGTTAAAAATCCAGTTCAATACGAGAACGGATATCTGCTTGTTCCAGGCCGCGACTTACCTGGTCTAGGTATGGAGCTTGACTGGGATCAGATCAACAAATATCGCGTGGAAGATTTAAGCTGGGGGAACGTTTCCGTTCATCAACTTCAGGACCGCACCTCGCAAACCAAGAAGTAATCATGCAAGCAGCCGTCCGCCAATTAACACCGGACGGCTGGTTTTGATATAATTAGGGTCATTGATACGAAAGTAAACAGAAGTGAGGAATTAATTTGCCCACCTATTTATATCGCATGATCCTATTCGCTATGTTGCTGGTTGCCATTCCAGTCACGACAATCGGAATGATTTCCTATCACATTTCCTCCCAGGATATAGAGAAAAAGGTTAAAGAAAGCAATGCCCAAATTTTGCTGCAGAATCAGATGAGAATTGAGCAAGTATTGAAAAGTGTAGAAATGGGCGCTGTGCAATATTTAAATTCACCGCTTGTAGAACTCAACCTCTATAATGCTTTGACACAGGATGATTTCCAAACAATCACAAACCTTGCTAAAGGTTTATATAACTTGCACTCTTTATCGGGAGTGGCTGACACTCATCTCATTAACCTGGAAAAGGATTGGATGATCAGCAATCTAGGCTTTACCGGTACGGAGGATTATTCGGATAAAGAGCTTTTGAACGATTACTCAAAGAATGCTAAAAATTTATTCTGGCTAGCTGACGAGAAGGGAATTCGGATGGTGGTAAAACTCCCGATGATCGCTCCCTCGACAGCCCCGAAGGCTTTATTAATCATAGAAATGTCGAAGAAAGAAATGGAAAAAGGGTTAGCGCAAACGAAGCAGTTGGGAGATATCTACGTACTGAATCGCGAACACATCCCGTTCTTAAGTAATGCGAGTGCAGACTACCTTTCAGATTCAGTCCTGGAGCCTTTGAAAACAGTCGCAGATGCAAACGGTTATTATGAAGGAAAAAATACGGCTGTGAATTACAGAGTATCGTCGAATAATTGGATCTATGCTTCCGTCGTTTCCATTGATCAAGTGACGATGGAATCCAAGAAGATTGCACTCGTTACAATAAATGTCTGCTTGATCGTCTTCCTTGTTATTGCAACTGCCGCATTTTATGGGAGCAGACGGATGTATTCTCCGATCCGCCGGTTGTTTCAGACGATGGAGCAGTTCGGTGGTGAAACCACGGAGTCTCGCAAGAAAGATGAATTTGCCTATATCGAGGATAGATTTAATGCTTTATTTCGAACACGGAAGCAGCTTCAACAGCAGCTTCAAGGTCAAACGGGACAGATGAAAGAGTTTTTCCTATTGAAACTGTTCATGGGACAAGTTACTGAGAGCGAATTTGCTTTCAAGTGTGATACTTACGGCTTCGCGGAAAAAGGGAAGCCCATGGGTGTGATTGCGCTGCAGATCGATTCCCTTCAGGATACGAGATACATGGAAAGCGATAAGGAATTGCTGCTATTTGCTATCCATAACATCGTCAGTGAGCTTTTGCCAGCTAATCGTTTGCTTGGTTCATTATTGCTGGATCAGTCACAGGTATCCCTACTTACGGGTGATGTCGAAGATCCTCAGGAACTGCAAAAGAGTTTTCATCTGGCAGCAGAGCAAATTAAATCAAAGGTTCACGAACTCCTTCAGCTGAAAGTCAGCATCGGGATCAGTCGGGTGTTTTCTCGGTATACGGATGCTATGAATGCGCATGCGGAGGCTTTGCAAGCGCTGAAGAGAAGGATCCGACTAGGGAACGATATCATCATTCACTATGAGGATATCGAATCGGTTCAAGAAAACAGCAAGCATCTGGCAGCATCCCTGAATTACTTGGAAGATTATTTAGTAAACGCATTAAAAACGGGTGATGCAACCTCTACCTTTGAACATTTTGATCAATACGTTGTGTCGATTATGGAAAGAGATATCAGATTTAACGATTTTCAATTCGTGATGATTGAACTGATCACGGAGATTCATGGCTTAGTCCAGCAGCAAGGCGGTAAGTTGGAAGGCTTAATCGATACGAAGTCCGTGCTCCATTCTTTCATGAAGCTGAACACGGTACAAGAGATTACGTCTTGGTTTAAGATGGATTTGCTGCCGCCTGCACTTGCCTTCTTCAAAGGACGCGCAGATTCGCAATATATCAACCTCGCGCATCAAATGCTTGAAATGATTCACGAAGGATTCGAGCAGGATATAACCCTTGAATCGTGTGCCGGGCAGCTCAAATATCATCCTGTTTATGTCAGCCGTGTTTTTAAGAAGGAGATAGGTGTTACTTTTATTGATTATTTAACTAACTATCGGGTTAACATGGCGAAGAAATGGCTGAAAGAGACGAATATGAAAATTTCGGAAATTGCGGAACGACTTAACTATGCTAGTTCCACTGGCTTTATCCGGACATTTCGAAAGCTTACAGGGATGACACCTGGTCAATATCGTGACAGCTAAGTTAACCATGTTAACCATTCGGGAGAGAATCGTATGAAGTATCAAATGCTGGATCAACTAAGAGACCAATATTTAGAAAGTGAAGGAAAATGGTTTTCCTTGCGATGGCATTATATTGAGAACTGTATTCTCAAATCGTATATGGACAGCTATAAACAATCAGGTAAAGAAGCGTATTACCAGTTCGTCAAAAGCTTCATTGATCGTCTTTATGATGAGGGTGGCCGTATTCCTGCCATAGATGTGAGCTATTATAGTATTGATCAAATCAGACCAGCGACCATTCTTTTTGACTTGTACAAAAGAGAGAACGATCCCAGATATAAGAATGTGCTTGATTTGATCTATGAGCAATTGAAGACCTATCCAAGAACAAAGTCCGGAAGCTTCTGGCATAAAGAAAATTATCCGAATCAAATTTGGCTGGATGGCCTTTACATGGGGCAACCGTTTTATGTGCGTTATATAAAGGAGTTTGAGGAAAAGAAGGACTATTCCGATACAATAAATCAATTTTCAAACGTCAAAAGGTTTATTTTTAATGAAGAGAATCGCTTATACTACCATGCGTACGACGAGAGCAGAACCATGTTTTGGTGCGACAAAACGACTGGTATGTCTCCGAATGTCTGGGGACGTGCTGTGGGCTGGTTTGTGATGGCCTTGGTGGACGTGCTTGAGCTTCTGGAAGATGAACCTGCTGACAGCGAACCGCTAAAAGTGACATTGCAAGAAACACTAGAAGGTATGCTGCCATACCAGCATAGCGAGGGCATGTGGTATCAGATCGTTGATATGGGAGATAGATCAGGAAATTACTTAGAATCTAGCGGAACTTTGATGCTTGCTTATGCCTTGTTGAAAGGTTCGCGACTTGGCTATCTTGCCAAAGAATACGCCGAGCGCGGGAAGTCTGCATTTGATGGCACTGTCCGGCAATATCTCCGTGAGGAGAATGGAGAAGTGCTGCTTGGTGGGATCTGCAGAAGTGCAGGACTTGGCACTAACCCTGATACGGGCAAGGTTCGTGATGGGACATTTAAGTATTATACGGAGAACGAAATCATCGTGAGTAATAATGGACACGGTGTAGCGCCACTGCTTATGGCCTATAGCGAGGTTAAGCTATCAGAGCTTTAAAGTCTTGTTGGGGGAGAAACCAATGCTGCATAATTTAAACAAGAGCCTGGAGAAATGGCTTCCGCTGATTACTCCTACGAGTGTTATTCTAGGAATTATTTTGACAGTATGGTTAAAGTCCTTTACTTACGTAGTACCATGGATTTTCGGTTTTATGACATTTACAGGCAGCTTAAGTATGAACTTCAAAGATTTAAAAAGAGTGTTAATTCAGCCGTTCCCAATCTTCGTCTCGATGCTTGCTCTGCATGTGCTGATGCCTGCTGTTGCATGGATCATCGGCAATTTATTTTTTCATGATGATGTTTATCTTAGAACTGGGCTAATTCTAATGGTAGTCATTCCTACTGGTGTCGTAAGTTTCATGTGGGTTTCCATTTATAAGGGGAATATTGCGCTAACGTTATCGGTCATTTTGATTGATACACTATTATCGCCATTTCTCGTGCCCTTTACGATGGAGGCATTTCTCGGCGTACAAGTGAAGATGGATGTGTTTGGTATGATGAAAGGCCTTTTCTTTATGATCGTCCTTCCATCCTTATTGGGGATGCTCCTAAATCAACTTTCGCAAGGAAAGGTGAAGGAGAAATGGGGACGCCCCTTATCGCCTTTCTCCAAAATAGGGTTGGCTTTCACCATTGCTATTAACAGTGCTGCGGTGGCACCTTATTTTACTAAAATTGACAGTAAGTTGGCCCTGACAGCTTGTGTGATTGTCGTCATGGCTTCATCTGGATATGTCATTGGTTGGCTGATCGCCAGATGGCTAAAGTGGGACCGAGATATCATGGTTACCATGGTGTTTAATAGCGGGATGAGAAATAATAGCGCTGGCGCAGTGCTGGCCATTTCGTTTTTTCCGCCACCCGTCGCAATGCCTGTTATTATGTGTATGCTTTTTCAACAACTGCTCGCTTCCTTGTTCGGGCAATTATTATGTAAATCCCCCGAATCGGTACAACGAAGGCCTGTATCACAAAAAACGATCTAAGGAGAAGTGCGTCTTCACTTTAATGAATGCGCTTTAAAAATCAGGAGGGTTAGTTATGGAAGTACATCAAAGCAGCGCGAGAGCATCCGCATCCGTTATGACATGGGATATGGCGGAAGAGATTTTGAGCCGTATTCACGATCCCGTATTTTCTGATTATAAAGTGAGTGTGATGGATTTTGGCGCAAAATCCGATGGGATTACATTGGATACGCCAGCCTTTGAAAAGGCGATAAGACATACGCATGAACATGGCGGGGGAACCGTCAACGTACCTAAGGGGACGTATCTGATCGGTTCCATCGAGCTTTTAAGCAATGTGAATCTTCACTTGGAGGATGAAAACACTGTACTGAAGTTCACGACTGAAATTAATGAACTTCATTATCCAGTCGCCTATGGCCATTGGGAAGCTTCCCCTGCCTATAACTATCGCGCACTTATTTATGCCTACCGTGCAAGTCATATTGCACTTACTGGTAAAGGGACATTAGACGGGCAAGCAAGCGCCGATGTGTGGTGGAACTGGAAGCATCAGATTGAGCATACCTGGTCGGAAAGCAAAGTTAGCCTGCAGGAGAAAGCAAGCAACCAGTTAAGGGATATGAACAATGCAGGTGTTCCAGTAGAGAAGCGGGTATTTGGGGATGGCTGTTACCTGCGCCCGAATTTTATTCAACCCATCTATTGCGAAAATGTACTGCTTGAAGGTGTAACGCTGATCAATTCCCCCATGTGGCAAGTGAATCCTGTTCTGTGTACGAATGTGATCGTTCGTGGAATGACACTTCGCTCTCATGGCGCAAACAACGACGGTGTCGACCCAGAAAGCTGCAACTATATCTTAATAGAAAACAATGTGTTTGATTCCGGGGATGACTGCATTTCGCTCAAATCCGGCCGAGACCTGGATGGCAGAACACTAAATACACCCTGCCAAAATATCTTGATCCGAAACAACACGTTTGCCGATGGTCACGGCGGTATCGCATTAGGAAGCGAGATGAGTGGCGGGATCAAGAATGTATTTGCCGATGGTAACCATTTTGACAGCCAGAATCTTACGTATCCGCTCCGTCTGAAAACGAACGCTAGAAGAGGCGGTAAGATTGAGAATGTTTACTTGCGAAACTCTGTTATCGAAACGGTCAATCAGGCGACGATCCATGGTACGATGTTTTATGCGGAAGGAAGGGATGGGGAGCACCTCCCTGCGTTTAAAAATATAGTGATGGAAAATGTAAAAGGCAATGGCGGGCAGTATGGAATTTTTCTCGAAGCATTTGAAGAGGTGCCAATTACCGGGCTTGTCTTGAGAAATATTGAAATTACGAACGTGATAAACCCAATCCGTGCGTTGAACTGGGGTAAAGATGTCGTGTTGGAGAACGTGACCATCAATGAAGAAGCATATCCACGACCGACGGAAGCGAGGATTCTGGGTGTTCCTGCTCCCGGTGCTACCGTGAGCGCATCAGCTCTTCTGATCGGTGGTGATGCAGACAAGCTGACGTATACCTGGTTGATGGCAGATGTAAAAGACGATAACTACAGTCCCGTTTCAGTTGGACCGACGTATATGGTTCCAGAGGATGCGATCGGCAAGTTTGTCAAGGTAAGTGCTGCGGATGGACAGGGAGCGGTGAAAATAAGCATGCCTTACAAAGTGCTGGCAACTGTTTCCGCTGTCTGGCTTCCGGAGAAAAGTCCGATTGCATCAGCTGTCAGCCGGATTGCTTCCAAAGGGTTTATTAATCAGGATGTCGCGATTGATCCAGAAGGACTGATTACGCGAATGGAAATTGCCCGAATGTTGGCGAGAATGTGGAAGTTAACAACGCCTATAAACAAGCTCGTCATCGCAGATATGGATAACTCGGAACCAGACTACAACGTAGTGGCGGCGGTCATTGAAAAAGGCATGATGGCGCTTCATAAGGGCAGCTTCCGCCCAAATGAAACGATCACAAGGGAAGAAATCGCTTCTGTTGCCATGATGAGCTGCGGCGTATCGTTCAAAAATGCTTCCACGATTTACGACTCTACGTTTCAAGACGGAAAGGAAATCGGCGATGTTTATTTGACTAACGTCGAGCGGAGCTGCTATTTTGGGTTCATGACGGGAACAGAGGACCGGATTTTCTCGCCAAAAAGGGATGTGACCTATGCGGAAGTAATCACTATTTTGGACCGGATATCGGATTTTGCTGGGATGTAATCATCGAGGCAGCTTTTCATGAATTCTATTGAAGAAAAGGAAGGCGATATCCTATGAAGATGATCTTACGATTTGACCTGCACATCTTGTGCAGGTTTTTTTTCGGATTCAGGAGAAGGCATCACGATTCCCGTTTGCGATAAACCCTCTCGGGGCGCCCAACGACGCCATAGGTCAGATCGGCGAATACTTCGCCAGAGGAGACCAAATGCTCCAGATAACGACGTCCAGTCGAACGACTTACGCCTATTTCTTTGGCGATTTGATCCGCAGACATGCCGTTTGTAGCGGCAGAGATCGCTTGTACGATTTTGACTAGCGTTAATTTGTCGATGCCCTTAGGGAGATAGGAAATCTCAGGGCGGGAATCCTTCTTCCCCGTTACCGAAATAAGGCGATCGACATCGCTTTGATTAATAGAGCCACTGAGGTTTAGACGATTCAGCTCACGATGAAAATCCAGATAACGCAGGAGCGTTTCCTGCAACCGATTGAAGATAAGCGGTTTCATAATATAATCGAACGCTCCGCTGCGGACAGCCTCCCGTATTGCTTCGACTTCTTTGGCTGCCGTGATCATAATGACGTCGGTATCTCGAAAATGTTGACGAATATAAGAGAGCATGTCCAATCCATTGGAGCCAGGAATATAAATATCCAGCAGAACTAAATTTGGCCGTAAAATGTCTAGCTGTTCCTTGGCTTGAACTTCGTCTGTAGCAATACCGACAACGTGAAAGCCGTCTACTTTTTCAATAAACCTTCGATTAATTTCGGCGATTTTCACATCATCTTCGATGATTAAAACTTCAATGGTCGGTTGTTGGTGTTCCATCATCAGCGGTTGAACTCCTTTCTGTGGATATGGAATGTTTCGGTATAGCAACAGTGAAAAGGGTACCGCATTCCGGATTTTTATGGAAAGTGATATACCCATTAAGCTTATGTACAGCGTGCTGGACTAAGGCTAAACCGATGCCACGATGTTCTCCTGCTTTGGTTGAGAATCCTTTCTCAAATACGGCGTTACCTACTTCGTCAGGAATACCGACGCCGCAGTCCTCGCATTCGATAATCAAATCCTCGCCAAGATCGGTTAAAAATAATTTTACATACGGCGTTTGCTGTACCTCAACTGCCAGAACCGCTTCCATGGCATTGTCAATCAAGTTGCCGATGATGGTGACAAGTAAATTCCGATCGATTTCCGCAGGGATATCTCGAAAAGAGCTTTCGCGGTCGATTTCAAAAGTTAGCTTCAGCTCCTGTGCATGATTGAATTTGCCAATCAACAGCCCGCCGATCATGGGATCTGGGATTTCGGTCATGATGAATTGCACCCAGTTCTGGTGCACATCCGATTCCTTGGAGATGAGATCGACAGCTTCTTGATACGATTCCAGCTGGATGAGTCCAGAGATGACATATAGCTTGTTAGAGAACTCATGCGTCTGTGCACGCAGCGCTTCGGCGAAGCGTTTCACCTGAGATAGCTCCTCGGCCAATCGGTAGAGTTCGGATTTACTTCGAAAGCTTGAAACGGCGCCAGTGACACCGTGTTTCCGGCTAACAATCGGTACGCGATTGACGATGACATCATGATCGCCGATGAGCATTTCATGGTCGAACTCGGCTTCGCCCGTACGTACCACTTCATGCAATCGCGTGTTTGGGATCACATCTTCAATGTGTCTGCCCGTGATTTTAGCACTTAGAGGCAGCTGCATAAGCTGCAAAGCATAGCGATTTGCCATCGTGATGATGCCTTCTCGGTTTACCGCGATAATTCCCTCACGGATTGTTTGCAAAATGGCTTGTTTCTCGGTATACAGCTCACCGATTTCCTTAGGTTCAAGTCCATGTATGGAGCTTCGGACGTTACGTGCGATAAGGACGGAACCGATCAGGCCAACGACAAGGACAATGAGGGAAATTAGCTCGATTCGCGATTGATAAGCGTAGGTAATCGAATTGATATCTTTCGTAAGAAATCCGACGGACACAATGCCGATGACATTGCCTTGATCATCAAAAAGAGGCGCTTTACCGCGAAGTGAAGGGCCGAGTGAGCCAATGGCTTTGGAGATGATCGATTGGCCTGCAAGAACAGGACCGTTGTCCCCGCCGACCATTTCCTGCCCAATTCGTTCAGGAAGCGGGTGTGAGTAGCGAATGCCTTCGCGGTTCCCCACAACGATATACTCGGCATCGATTTGATCTCGTACCTTTTCGACGAGAGGCTGGATGATCTTGGACGGATCTGAAGTTTGAAAAGCCATACGAATATCAGACATATTAGCAACGGTTTCAGCCACCTTTAAGGCACGAGTCCCGATTTGATCCTCTAGTGCTGTGGTCATCATGTAATAAAATATACTGCCCAAACTGATGATGACGATGGAAAGGAACGAACAAATAATGAGGATAAGCTTGGTATGAAGCCTCATTTCCCACGCAGGCCTCCCATTTTTGATTAATTTAGAAGAATGTATGTGTTTGGTATTGTAACATAAAGCGTTCTCATTTTGATGATTATAGGGTCTCCAGATCCGTGAACAATATGAACAAAATGGTCAAAACGCCGTTATTACAACTAATCGCCATAAACTTCCCAATAGGCACAAGTGGGTGTTATTCTGAAAACGCTTTAAAGAAAGCGGATACAAGATAAATCAAAACCAAACATGGAGGGGTTTCATTTGATAAAACAACTTTTTTCAGCGTCTTGGAAAGTAACAGCTATTAGCTTGCTTGCAGTTAGTTTGGCCGCTTGCGGGAACAATTCAGCGAAACCATCATCGTCATCATCGTCATCAGCTCCAGCAGCTGCGAAATCCAATTATCCAGAAAAAGCACTTAGCATTATCGCTCCATCTGGTGCTGGCGGCGGCTGGGATATGACTGCACGTACCATCGCTAAAGTATTAACGGAAACAAAAGCAGTCGATAAGCCCGTTTCAGTTGAAAACAAACCAGGCGGCGGCGGTACTGTATTTATGGCGGAATACGCGACTAAAGATATCAAAGATAACTATAAGCTGTTCGTGAGTTCACCGCCAATTCTCATTAATCACTTGAAAAAAGAAGGAAACACACCTTACGGATACAATGATACGACGCCGCTAGCACAATTGACGAAAGACTACGGTGCTGTCGCCGTAGCAGCCAATTCGAAATATAAAGATCTGAAATCTTTACTCGATGATATGAAAGCAGATCCTACGAAGCTAACGGTTGCGGGCGGTTCGGCGCCTGGTTCCATGGATCACTTGGTATCGATTCTACCTGCATTTAAATATGGTATTGACCCGAAAAAAGTGAAATACGTGTCCTATGACGGTGGCGGTGAAGCCGTAACTGCATTGCTTGGCGGTAATGCTGATGTCTTAGGTACAGATGCTTCTTCCTTAGATCAGTACGTGAAAGCCGGTAAAATCCGCATACTTGCTGTTGCAGCACCTGCCCGTCTAGGTGGCAGTCTGAAAGATGTTCCGACCATGAAGGAACAAGGCGTTGATGCAGAATTCCTGATTTGGCGCGGTTTCTTCGGACCGAAGGACATGTCAGCAGACGCCAAAAAATACTGGGAAGATACGATTAAGAAAATGGTAGATTCGGATGCTTGGAAAAAAGAAATGCAAGCGAACAGCTGGGAGTCGGATTATAAGAAAGCAGATGATTTCAAAACTTTCTTGGGCCAGCAAGAAACACAATTGAAAGACATGCTGACAGCGCTTGGTATGCAGAAATAAAACCTAACGAGACAAGGGAGAAGATGACCTCTTCTCCCTTGCCCTTAGGGTAGGAGGCAGAGAAATGAATACAACGTTTGATCGTTATGCAGGCATCGCATTTTTCGCCATTGGCCTTGCCTTTGTGATTGGTTCTTTAGGTATTTCAACAAGTGCGTACGGTAGTAATGTAGGTGCTAATATTTTTCCTATGATTTTGGGCTCGTTCCTGTCTCTGATGAGTTTGCGTCTTATTTATGAGACGTTCCGTAAGCAGCGTGCTGAGAAGGGCAAAGAAAATTTGGATTACAAACGATTTCTCATTATTTTCATCGCGGCTGTGTTATATGCCTATTTCCTTGAAGATATCGGGTTCGTGATCTCCACGTTCCTGTTCCTAATGATTGGATTTCAAACGATGCAAAAGGGTAGAGTATGGGTTTCCTTGCTGATTGCAGCATGCTTCTCTTATGGCGTGTATTACTTATATGTGAATCTGCTGGATGGTTCGCTTCCCGGATTTCCAACATGGTTAGGGGGGGCATAAGATGAGCACTTTGGATTATGTAATGCACGGTTTAGGCACGGCAATGCAGTGGCATAATGTTATTTTTGTATTTTTGGGCGTATTGATTGGTACGGTGGTTGGTGTTCTTCCTGGAATTGGTCCGATGAGCGGTGTAGCTCTCTTGATTCCGATCACGGCAACCATGACAGCTGGCTTAGGTCCAGAAGAAGCCGCTACGAGCTCCATCATTTTACTGGCAGGGGTGTATTATGGGGCGATGTACGGAGGCTCCACCACGTCGATTCTGTTGAACACGCCAGGCGAGTCGTCTTCTGTCGTCACAACACTGGATGGCTATCAAATGGCCAAACAGGGTAGAGCAGGGGCTGCGCTTGCGATTTCAGCAATCGGTTCCTTCGCTGCGGGCATTATTTCACTGATCGGTCTCATCTTCTTGGCTCGTCCTTTGTCGGCAGTCGCAATCAAGTTCGGACCCGCTGAATATTTCTCCTTGATGGTGCTCGGCTTGCTCGCGATTAGCGGACTTGCTGGGAAATCAATGGTGAAGGCGCTCATGATGACGGCCTTTGGTCTATTGTTAGCGACAATCGGTATCGATAATGTGTCAGGCGTGGAGCGATTCACCTTTGGCATTCCTGAGTTATATCAGGGCTTGGAATTCCTGACTGTGGCTGTGGGTACATTTGCTGTCGGCGAAGTATTCAAAACGATCCTTCAGCGCGAAGGAAACGATGGCGAGATTGCCAAAATCAATCGCATTCTACCGACAAAACAAGATATGAAGGACAGTGCGGCACCTATTGCGCGCGGTTCTGTGCTTGGTTTTTTCATCGGCTTACTTCCTGGCGCGGGCGCTATTCTTGCTTCGTTCTTCGCATATATCGTAGAGAAGAAGATAAGCAAAAATCCGGAGAAATTCGGTAAGGGAGCGATTGAAGGGGTGGCTTCACCGGAGGCTGCGAATAACGCTGCATCGGGTGGCGCGATGATTCCGCTTTTGACATTGGGGATCCCATCTTCTGGAACGACAGCTATTCTGATGGGTGCTTTCATTATGTACAATGTCCAGCCAGGTCCTTTGCTATTCCAAGATCACCCACAGTTAGCATGGGGCGTCATTGCAAGTATGTTCGTCGGTAATCTCATGCTGCTGATTCTTAATATGCCGCTGGTTAAAGTGTTTGCCAAAGTGATTGAAACACCTTCTAAGTATTTAATTCCGTTAATTATCGTCTTTTCCGTTTTCGGAGTGTATGCCGTACAGTATTCGACGTTTGATTTAATGCTCATTATGGGCTGTGGTCTTGTGGGATATTTCTTGTCTAAGAACGATTATCCGCTAGCACCACTCGTGCTTGGTCTTATTTTGGGGCCAATGATGGAAAACAACATGCGTAGAGCACTTACCATATCTAATGGCGATTTCATGATCTTCCTGCAAAAGCCGGTTTCGCTTGTATTTCTCATCATCGGTCTGATCTGGATTACCATTCCGCTGATAATGAAACTTAGAGGTAAAAATGTACTTGTGAATGAGGAAGGGTAATGAATATGAAAAATACGATGGGTGGCAAAAGTATTATTTTACGTCTGGAATTGCTGACTGAGCAAATCCATTTCGGTCAATTAATAACGTTAATTACCGAAAGTGGCGGGGATGTTATCGCGATTGACGTTATTCAAACCGGTGCGAACTGGACGGTACGAGACATTACCGTATCCGCTCCCGAACAGTCCCAGCTGGACAGTATTGTCGCTAGGATGAAGGATCTCGCTGGCGTGCGACTCGTTCATGTGTCTGATCGCACATTCCTGCTTCATCTCGGCGGCAAAATTGAGATGAAGCCCAAATCACCGATCCAGAACAGGGACGATCTGTCCCGTGTATACACGCCGGATGTTGCCAGGGTCTGTATGGCTATCCATGAAAATGAGGATAACGCCTACAAGCTGACGATCAAGCGAAATACGGTCGCTGTTGTTTCCGACGGCAGTGCCGTGCTCGGACTTGGAAACATCGGCCCCTATGCGGCGATGCCTGTCATGGAAGGCAAGGCCATGTTGTTCAAGCAGTTTGCAGATGTCGATGCCTTTCCAATTTGTTTAAGCACGCAAAGTACCGAAGAAATCATCGCGACTATCAAGCATATGGCACCAGGGTTCGGCGGTATTAATCTGGAGGACATCGCCTCCCCACGATGTTTTGAAATTGAAGAGAGGCTGCGCAAGGAGCTGGACATCCCCGTATTCCATGACGACCAACATGGTACGGCAGTGGTCTTATACGCGGGGCTCATCAACGCGCTGAAAGTAGTCGGCAAACAGATCAGTGAGGCCAAAGTTGTTGTCTGCGGGATTGGCGCAGCGGGAATGGCTTGCTCCAATATTTTGCTGGCTGCAGGCGTGAAGGAACTGATCGGGGTTGATCGGGAAGGCGCTTTGGTACGCACGAACGACTATGCAAACCCGCATTGGAAGGAATACGCGGAGCGGACGAATCCTAACCTGCGCTCAGGTACCCTGCATGACGTCATCGAAGGGGCAGATGTGTTCATCGGCCTGTCCGCCGGTGGTTTGCTGAAGCGTGTTGATGTTGAGCGGATGGCGGCTAAGCCTGTGGTATTCGTGATGGCGAATCCAACGCCGGAAATTCATCCCGATGAAATCGAGGACATTGTAGGTGTCGTTGCTACAGGGCGCTCGGATTTCCCGAATCAGATTAACAATGTGCTTTGCTTTCCGGGTATATTCCGTGCAGCCTTGGACTGCCAAGCCACCACGATCAATGAAGAAATGAAGCTGGCCGCTTCCGCCGCGATTGCATCGGTTGTCACGCCGCAGGAATTGAACAAGTTATATATCATTCCAAGTGTGTTTAATCAAGAAGTAGTTAGACGGATTCGTGAAGCCGTCATCCGTGCGGCTATTCAAACAGGGACAGCGCGACGGATACCGCGTGAGTTTCGCCAGGCGGAATAGTCCTACCGAAACGGATGCCAACGATGGAACTAAAGTGGAGGGATTCGTATGGGTGGTTTGGAAACAAAAGCTATTGTAGAAATCAATCAAGCGGCGAATCAGTTTCAATCCAGTATTGTCATTCAGGTGGGCACGAGGTTTATTGATGTGAAAAGCATTCTGGGTCTGAGCGTTACGCTCTTTAATAATCAAGCGTATAAATTGGATATTCATGGACCGGATGAAGAGGAAGCCATTGAGGTCATGAAGAGGATTTTTGACAAGCATGGCCTGAAGTTAGATCGTATATAAGCATAAAAAGAAGAAACGAGAGACAGTAGTCTTTCGTTTCTTTTTATGTTTCATTCAAGTCGGCATCAGTAAATTAGTTAAGTACGGATATCAACGCCTCCAGCGACGCTTTACATGCAATAGCATCTGGATGTACAGCACGTACTTGTCGTAAAACTTTATCTATGGCAGTGTCAACGCTATTCCACTTCGTTTTGTTTATTGGTTTAAGCCGAGCCTCCGCTTTGTCCCAAGCGGTCTCCAGATCACTAACGCGTGTCTTTGCAGCGGAAGGATTTCCTGCCTGAACAAGACTTAATGTATCTTCCGTAATTTTACGGAAACTCGAAATGTCATCTTGTGGGAAAGCTTGCGTGACGGAGCTAGACGAAGACCCTGACGGTAAGGCATCTTGGAGACTACTATGCCGCACAGAATAGCCTGTTCCTGCCGCGAGCACCAGTACAGCTACCACCACGACAACTTGCCACATAACGGTCGATCGTTTGGGCTCAGTTGTTTTCTTTGTTGATGTTGCTGACGTTGTTGATGTCGGTATCAAATCTCGCTTAGTGACAGAAAGGTAAATGACTAATAACAGGATCGCAACAATGAATATAGCGCTTGTTACCGTAGCGCCTAAACCTAACCCACCATTATCTTGTGTTTGTGATAGGAAATCCCCTATGGAAGCACCCAATGGACGCGTCATGATATAAGCAATCCAGAAGGCTAGCACAGCATCAAGCCCGAGTCGCCACGCGACAGTCATGATGGCAATAACCGCACAAACGATAGCGCCTGTTACAACATAACCAAGTCCCAGGCTTTCTGCCATGAGGTCTCCAGCTGCCGTTCCCAGTGCAAATGTGAACAGGATGGTTAACCAATAAAAGGCTTCCCTTCTCTTCGTAAATATGGAGTGGATAGAGAGTGTTTTCTCATTGGCGTACCATAAGACAAAGGTCAATATCAAGACTGAACTGAAAACGATCGTACTCACCTCAAGGGGAATCCCTAAGTTGTCTGTCAAATTATCGGTAACAAGTGTACCGAAGATGCTGATTAAGAATACTGTCAACCAATAGATGCTTGGCATATATTTCTTAGACTTAAACTGAAAGTACATGGCAGCAAGCAATAAGACACCCGTTACAATGGACGTACCCGTTAATCCAAAATTGAGATTTACGTTGAGGAAATCAGCAGCAGTTTCTCCGACTGTGGTACATAAGATTTTTATGATCCAAAAATAAATGGTGACCTCTGGGACTTTACTTAACATACGTTTTATTTCATTCGATTGCATCGTTTTCATTTGTGATCCCCTTTTTTCAAGATTTGTTATACCCATTGACTTGCTTAGTGTACTCGCTTCAAATGAGAGGCTGATGAGAATTCATTAATCTATGAAACTAGCCCTCGCATCTATGAATCAAAAGAATACTATATATTAACTCATTGGAAAGGAGTTGATATATGATGCTTTTGGTCAACCAGTTTTATGGGATTGTTTACAGAAACGCCAATGGAACAACAACCGTTTTTAATGCACGAGTCGTGGCAAGAGGGTTAACTAGAATAAGAATTAAATTCATGAACGCGAGAGGTTTTATCGTTTTTAGATTTCTTTTCATTCGCCAAATTCTTAGATTCGTCTTAATTTAAAGTAAACGAAAGAAACTCCAACTCCATGTTTAAGATGGATTGGAGTTTCTTTCGTTTACTTACGTCGCAGACGTAAGAACCGTCCGTTTGCTCGCGCGTAATGCAGAGCTTTGAAGAACATCTTTTTATCATGTAATTGGTTGAAAATAAAGGGATCCGGTGATGTATTAACTTCTAGTACCCATGGTTTCAATTTTTTATCGATGCCAATGTCGATACCAATCTCTTTGAATCCCGGATAACTCGTCTGATAATGCTTAGCAATTCGATACCCTAATTTTCGCAGGTTATGGATATAATCCTTTTTCTTCTGTCCATTTACATAGGAACTAAGCAGCAATTCTAAGGGTAATGGCTTCCCGCTATTATGAAAGTTCGTCACTATTTTTTTTGGATGCGCGACACGACCGATATAACCAGTAGTTTCCCAAGTTTTCATCTGGTTTTTTTGCACCATAATACGTATATCGAATATTCGCTTGTGATGGGTTAGAAGATGAATGCCTTGTTGAACTAGATAAGATCGTTTTAACTTGGCTTTGTTCAGAGCAGCGAATAAGCTTTGAAACGTTCCAAATGAATTAGCAACTTTACCGGCTTGAAAGTGGTATTTATCACTTTTCACCACTCGGATAATGCCATTACCGGCAGTACCATGGTCGGGCTTCACATAAACCATCTTATATTTGATTAACATCTGGAGTAGGTTGTTCCGACTGTAGATCCTTGTTTCCGGAACAAATTTGCGAAGTTCTTTATTGCGTAAAAGAACTTTCGTTTTTACCCATTTACTTCCTACTGTTCTAGTACGACTCATTGTCAACACAGCACCTTTACTTGGGAATTGGCTTGGATCATACCCGTTATCATATTCAAATAAGGTTGAGTGACTTGGAGTGGCGTCTAGTAGCAAAATTATTTTTTTGTAATAATTCAACGTGATGACCTATGTGTTAGTTGTCTATGCTTCTCATTCTTTTCTCATCTTTATCACGTAATGTTTATAACAGATTATGAGGATGCGTTTGTTCCTCATGGCACTGAAATATTTGAAAGAGGGGACGGAACAGATATTGAGGACATTATGGACAAAAGATAAAAAGTGGGTGTTATTAAGTTGCGCAATTACACTTGTCTTTGTTATTTACGGCTTATGGAACATGTTTCATTTATCATCTACACAATGGCACGATCGCGCATTCAAGGGTCTATATAAAAATTATGGATCTCAAGCAAGAATCATTTTGTTTGTTGTATTGGCTTATTATATTTTGAAAACATTGCTCCAAAAACGATGGATGAAGCATGGCTCACGCTTAAAAGAAGGTGCGATTTTCCTGTCTGGAATCACTAGGAAATGGCATTCTCCGCTCGCTATTCTTGCAATCGGACTTATCGTACTGCATATCATTGGAGCTTTTCTTTATGAGTTCAAGTTAGACTTTGCCCATATGAGCGGTCTTGTGGCTGGTGTTGCTTTATTACCAGTACCTATCGCGGGGGTGTTTCGTTACCGAAGACTTGATCGGAGATGGCATATGCGGTTCGGACTTATCTTTGCTATTCTATTTTTGATTCATGCATTTCTTTGAATCGTTAGCAACGCCCAGAGTTAAGAAAGATTTAAGAATTGGTTCATAAGCACTTCATTTCTCTTGTCTATCCTTTAGGTGTAAGCCCATCATACCAACTATTAGGAGGATAACATGAAAAAGAAGTGGATTTTGTTAGGTAGCGCTGTTGGCATTAGCTCTATTGTCATGGTAACAACGGGATTTAGTGCATTAGCAAGTACATCGGGTTATGACGCATATAAGTCAGCACTTAAGAATACGAAAACGATTCAAAACGTAGCGGTTCAAGCGGCAGCTTCCTTGCAAGACAATGGCAAAGTGCTTGCAAATGCAAGCGGCAATTTCAAGCTTAGCTTGGATTCGGAAACGGCAAGCGGTACTGCGAAAGTGACAGCCAATGGAACAGACCAGTCGCTCAGCTTCTATAAGCAAAGTAATCAAACCGTACTTAAGTCTGATGCAAGTGATGTGTACTTCGTAAACCAAGAAATGGAGAAGCGACACAAAGAGGAGAAATCTGTGAACGAATCGGAGATTCCTCAACAAGTTGAGACGGTGATTGATGCACTCGTTGGGAATTTGAAGGACTTTGTAGCTGTTGACACGAAAGCTGATGGATCCAAGGATATCTCGGTTCAATTGACGAATGCTCAAATCCCTACGGTTGTTAATGCGCTGGCACCAATCGCTCTGAAAGAAGCAACCAAGGATGAACACGATAGCGAAAAAGAAGCGAATGGCACGGACGCGAACGAATTCCCTTTCAATGAAGATTTCTTGAAAAATGCTGCGCCCCAGTTGACTCAAGATATTAAACTTGAAAGTGTATCCATTAAAGCAACCGTTAATGCTGCGAATTATATCTCCCATCAAGAAGCGGATCTAACGGTTTCTGGTAAAGATGATAGCGGTGTTGCACATCAAGTTACACTTCATTTGCAAGCAGATCTATCCAATTATAACAACACAACACCGGATACGATTGATCTGACTGGCAAAACCGTTCAAACGGTGAAACATGATAGACATGGAAAAGAACATGACGCTAATGATTAATCGGAAATAGTCATATCATCAAGCAGATAGGTTAGTATGCTAACCTATCTGCCTATCTCCATAGGAAGGGGAAACTTAATGAACACGATTTTAGAGACATCTCATTTGAGTAAGGTATACCGGAACGATCGGGGAATTCGAGATATGAATCTTCAGTTACATGAAGGGGATGTTTATGGTTTACTCGGGCCCAATGGCGCTGGTAAAACCACGTTTCTTAAGCTAATCACGGGACTCATTCGCCCAGATCAGGGCACGATTACTCTGTTTAATAGCAACCTTGCAGACAATTTCGCACAAGGCATGCAGCAGGTTGGCAGTATGATTGAATCTGCTGATTTCCATGAATTCCTTAGTGCCTGGCAGTATTTAGAGCTTGTTGCGCGCTTCTACCCCAAAGTCACACGCGCTCGCATGGAAGAAGTTTTGGAACGAGTTGGCTTGTTCAAGGTTCGCAAAGAGAAAATTAAGGGCTTCTCAACGGGCATGAAGCAGAAGTTAGCACTTGCTGCAGCGATTCTCCCAGAGCCGAAGCTGGTCATCCTAGATGAACCAACCAATGGCTTGGATATTGAAGGCACGGTGATGTTCCGAAAGTTAATTAAACAACTTTCCTCAGAGAAGGGTACGTCATTTATCATTTCGAGCCATATGATTCATGAGTTGGAACAGTTGTGCAACCGCGTAGGGATTGTCGTTGAAGGACAATTGAAAAAAGAAGGATACGTATCCGAACTATTGCAAAGCAATCAATCGTTAGAGCAATTCTACATTGATGAGCTGGAGCTATCGGAGGAAAAGGAGGGGCTTGATTGTGCATAGTTGGCGCGCTGGTTACTTAAACGAACTTTACTTAATGTTTTATCGAAAGAAAATTGTGCTGTTTGTCGTACTTTCAGCTTTACTGCCTATCTTGCTTGCCCTTTCGCTCCATGCCCTACAGCCTATTCTAGGGCTTATTGCCGTGAGCCAGACCTTTCCGATACAAATGCTGACCATTTATACAAGCTTGTGGATTCCACTGTTTATTTTCACCATGGTAGGCGATTTATTCCCGAATGAAATAGCGGCCAAAACATTAAAGCTTGCCTTACTTCGACCGAATTCACGCTATCAAGTCTATGGCACGAAAATCGCTGCGTTAGGATCAGGTATAGCTGGCATTCTGATTATTCTTGGCATCGTAACCTTCATTTGCAACCTTTTTACAGGAACATCAGCTAGTTTCACGGATACCTTCCACATCATCATTGCTTATCTAGCAGCGTTTGTCTCGATGTTTGCCTTGTCGGCCGTGTTTATCTTTGTTGCCCAGTTCTTTAAAAGCGCAAGCAGCTTTATGGTCTTCTCCATCGTCTTGTACGCGGCAGCGAAAATAGCACCATTCCTATTAAGCTCTGTATCTGCTTTCTCACCATTTTCCTATACGGATTGGCACGTGTTATGGCTCAGTCAGACTGTTCCAACAGGTCGATTAGTGACGTCATTGCTGTTCTTACTGTCGAGTTGGTTATTATTTTTGGCAATTGGTTACTATAAATTCGATAAAAAAGAAGTCTAATGCGGGGAATCCAAACATGTCCATTCGGCTGAGATTATTGCTATCCTATGCGGCCATGCTGCTCGTTCCACTCGTTATGATGATCATTACGGCTGCCTTGCTTGTTCTCGTTTTTCGCGGTGATTTCCAGGGCATACGTGATCAATTACGGACAGGTGTTGGGCTATTTGAAAATCAGAACGTGGAACATACATTTAAAGAATTGAAGCGAACTTCTGAGAAAAACCCGAATATCCTGACAGATTTGAGCTATCTAGATGAGCTTGATCAAGATCTTCAAACCAATCATGCAAACTTGATCGTTCGCAAGGGCAATACGCTTATATTTGTATCCCCGTCTATAAATAACTCGGATATTCTCTTACAATTGCCCGAATTTAAGCACCCTGGTCGTCCGGAGCATGAAGATGCTAAGCGTTATGGCAAGGACTTATTGGAAGTGAATTCATTTGATTTTCTGGATAATGGGCAGCAGCCCAGCAGTATGTTCATTGTCACGACGGTTAGTCCTCTAGTTAACTTTACCCAAAAGTTTTTTCCTATTCTTTTTCTAACATTGTTTATTATTCTGATTCTCACCCATACGCTTCTAACGATTTATGTCTCCAGAAGTATCGTTAATCCCCTTCGCAAACTAAAGAATGCCATGAAACGGATTCAGGCTGGGGACCTTGATTTTCAAGTCCACATCAAGAATAAAGATGAAATTGGGCAATTAAGCATTGCTTTTGAACAAATGCGGAAACAATTGAAAGAATCTATCCAAACCCAGATTCAATATGAAGAAAATCGCAAAGAGCTTATCTCTAACATCTCGCATGACATTCGTACGCCGCTTACTGCCATTAGGGGTTATGTGGATGGATTAGGAGATGGGATTGCGGATACACCAGATAAGAAGCAGAAATACATTGAAATCATTTCTGCCAAAGCGGAAGAGATGGATCACTTAATTGATGAATTATTTTTATATTCTAAATTGGATTTGAAGCGTGTGCCTTTTAACTTTGAAATCGTAGATTTCGCCTCTTTTTTATTAGACTGGTCAGATGAATTAGATTTTGAGCTTGGTAAAAAAGGCGTTCACTATATGTCGGAAATTACCCTACAGGAACAAGTTCTGGTCTCGCTAGACCGGGATAAAATTAAACGCGTATTCGCAAATATTTTGGATAATTCACTGAAATATTTGAACAAAACGGAGAAATTCATTACTTTGCATGCGGAATTAGCAGGGGATCACGTCAGGATCGAAATAACGGATAACGGCATCGGCGTTGATGCAGAAGCATTGCCTCATATCTTTGATCGGTTTTATCGAGCAGACCCCTCTCGTAACAGTCAACAAGGTGGAAGCGGGCTTGGGCTCGCGATTTCGAAGCAAATGATTGAAGGGCATGGGGGAACGATTGAGGCGCGCAGTGTGAAGGATGAAGGAACTTGTATTACTATAAAATTGCCGCTTAGAAGGCTCAAAGATGGTGGATCAGATTGAAACAAATTCTAATTGTTGAAGATGAGGAACTTATTGCACAGCTCGAGAAAGATTATTTAGAAGTCAGCGGCTATAAGGTCGATATCGCGATGGATGGGGAGAAAGGCTTGCAGCTGGGGCTAGGCGGGGAATATGACCTGATCATACTTGACGTGATGCTGCCATTGATCAACGGGTTCGAGGTATGCAAGCAACTCCGTGAAAAGCATCAAATCCCGATCTTGATGGTCACCGCCAAGAAAGAGGATATCGATATGATCCGTGGCCTTGGACTTGGTGCGGATGACTATATTACAAAGCCGTTTAAGCCCGTAGAGCTGGTCGCCAGAGTTAAAGCCCACTTATCAAGATATGATCGCTTAATAGGGACCAAGGAATATAAGGATGAGATCCGCATTCATGGACTGCTCATTGATAATGGATCACGCCGCGTATTTGTTCACGAGCAAGAAATCAATCTAACTACCAAGGAATTCGACTTGCTGCATTTCCTTGCGATGAATCCGGATCGTGTGTTTAGTAAAGATCACCTTTTTGAACGTATCTGGGGCATGGATGCCGTGGGAGATTCCCAAACCGTGACGGTGCATATTCGTAAAATAAGAGAAAAGATTGAAATCGAGCCGTCCAACTCGCAATATATTGAAACCGTATGGGGAGCAGGTTATCGTTTTCGCGTTTAGTGTAGGAAGCCATTATAAAAATGAACGGGAAAGGATGTGTTGGGATGAGAGATCCATTGGATGAACTGGATGTTTTTCTGCATACGATACACGATCTTGAAGAAAGAGTAGCAGCACTTATTCATGGTTCGAATTTAACTGAAATGGAAAAGGCCTTCATCTTAGAGCATATTCTTATCATTCCCGGAAAGTGTAGAGATCATGAAGCGAAGAATCTATTATGATGCATGACAAAAAGACCTCCCTCACTTATGAAGTGAAGGAGGTCTTGCTATCAAGGCTAACTTTATTTAATTACACGGCGGGCCGTCTTGTAATGCGTGCTCCACCAACCGGAGTTCATATCCGTGATGGTTACACCAGGGCTGCCGTACGTATGCATAACCTTGCCATTCCCGATATAAATACCAACATGATGAATAGGTGAATAGAAGAAGACTAGATCTCCTGGCTTTAGTTGATTCCTAGGTACGTAACTACCTACTTGTGACTGCTCTTTAGAAGAACGTGGCAACGTAATCCCATACTGGCCATAGACATATTGCGTAAAGGAAGAACAGTCAAATGTGCGTGTAGTTCCTTTCTGAGAGCCGAACTTATAATGAACACCAAGATATCTTTTACCCAAGCTAATGATGCTGTCGGCTTTGGTAGATGCAGAGGTTGATGCCGCGGACAGCGTATTCGTTGTAGCAGCGTGAGCCGCTTGTGGAGCGGTCATGACAGTCATAGAAGCAAATAAGGAAACACTAAGTGTAATTCCTAATAGCGACTTTTTCAGGCGATTCGTTTTCATAGTATTCATGATTGGATATCCTCCTTAAGGATCGTGTATTAGGCTTTCACTTGGCCTGAGATAACCTTAACACACCTGAAACCTCCTAAGGATTACTAACTAGCTCTTAAATACAGGGCTCACACGGCCTGAGAATGGTTTATTAGAAAACGATGAGAGTTTCATGAGCATAAAATCATTGACTCAACAAAGAAACGCCAAAGGACGATCGGGTAACTCCGGTGAATCCTGTTTATGATAACATTCTAATCTATCTATGTAGGTAGTTACCGTGATGGCTCAGATATTTGGCAATATACTGTACCAAGTGAATATCTGAATGGTGGTGTACCTATGCTTAATACCGTCGGTGTCTTATTGGATCGACAAACATTTAAAGGAATCCCCAGCAGAAGAACAGGCAACGAGCGGCTTTCTCTCTATAATAGAGCGGCGAAGCAGCTTGGTCTGAAGCTCTTTTATATGTCATTAGATCAAATAGGGAAAAGATCAGCTGTTGGTTTTACTTACAGTAAAAAGAAGTACAGATTAGAACGGCGGCCGATTCCTAAAGTAACCCATAACCGCGTCATTACTTTTGCTTCCAAACAGAATGAACAACTCCATCGTTTATCGCAAACAAGTTTCTTATTCAATCGACAAAATCGATATGATAAGTATGTGATCTATAAATTAATGATTCAGAATCCAAGGCTACGAGCCTATCTGCCATTTTCAATGAAATATTCTCACGAGCAATTACAACATGCCATGCAGAATTATGCCTCCTTATATATCAAGCCAACGAATAATAGTGTAGGCGAAGGCATCATGAAACTGAAGAAGCATAAGAGCGGGAATTGGTTGTTTTATTGGAAAAAGGGCAGACCCCGATTGGTATCGAGTAAAAAAGCGGTTGCCTATATCACGAGATATGTGGGTAAGCAAAAATACATGATTCAAGAAGCCATTCCGGTAGCAACATACAACGGCAGACCTTATGATTTGCGTGTAACCGTACAACGCGGGAGCACAGGTAGTTGGCAAATTATTGGCATGATCGGTAGGGTTGCTGCAGTCGGGCGTCATGTAACGAATGTAGCCAAAGGCGGCAGGGTCAAAAAGGTAGATGAGCTATTTCAGGCGAGTGGATTTGAGCATGTTGACATGAAAGCAGCTATCCGCGATGCTTCATTGGAAATAATGACTCACTTGAGTGGGAAATTGCCTCAATTGGCGGACGTCGGGTTGGATATCGGCGTCGATCGTCAAGGCGCCATTAAATTAATAGAGATCAATGGACGAGATCAGCGCTATTCATTCAAAAAGGCAAAGATGAACGAAACGATTTATAGGACGTATGAAACACCGATGAAATATGCAAAGTATGTATTGAATCAACCCAATCATCTTGAAGTAAAGAAGATTAGGTCAAAAAAGGAAACCCTTCAACTTCATAAGTTGTAGGGTTTCCTTATTGGTAGGGAAATCATGACTTCAGTTCCCCCATCCGGATCGCTATTCATTTGGATGGTTCCATGGTGGAGATCGATGATCGACTTCGCTATGGCTAAACCTAGTCCAGAACCGCCTGTTTGCCGGCTTCTAGAACGGTCAACACGATAGAATCGCTCGAAGATGAAAGGCAATTCTTCGGATGGAATCCCGATACCATCATCAACAACTCTGATGGATAGATATGAGGTCAGTTTTTCAAGGTGAATGTCAATCCGCTGGTTCGCATATTTCAATGCATTATCCAAGGTAATTAACAACACTTGTTTGATTTGTATTCGATCGGCTTCTATTGGTAGATTTTTACCCGTAGGAAATAGGGAGATCTCTTTGGTTGAGAGTGGCTGTAGTAGCTGAATCGTCTCTTCACAAAGAGATACGAGATCAAAGTCGCTAATCGTGAGCTTCGTGTCATGTTCTAATGCAGCCAATTCGAGCAATTGATACGTAACTTGCCTCATTCGAGAACTCTCTTGATGAATGGCATCCAGAGCTTCCCTATGAAGGTCACAATTCTCGAAGCCCCATCTCCGAATGAGTGATGTATATCCTTCAATAATCGTAAGTGAGGTCTTGAATTCATGCGAAGCATCAGAAGTAAACTGTCGCTGTTTCTGCATACTAGTCTCGATGCGTTCCATCATATGATTAAATGTCTCAGATAACTGATAAAGCTCATCCTTTGATTTTCGATTTAGGGGCAGTTTTCTAATCTCAAGACTTGTTTCAATTTCTTTCATAATTTTAATCATCCGTGAAAGGGGTAAGAATAGTAGTCTAGACAATAAAAAACTACCCGAGATCGAAATAAGTATAGCCCCAATAGCAACGTAACAGATGATGATGATTAAGCGATATAAGCTTTGTTCTAACTCAATAGGCTCTGCTATGATCTCCAAGGTTCCAATAATTTCTGTACCATTTCGAATAGGTGTTCGAACAATCATTACCTTTTCCTCATGAGAGGTATCTAAATAAGATTCCTGTGTATCGGAGTATTGCGGAGAGATAGCTAATAATTCAAAGTGGTTTGAAGCTTGGTTTCTTACTGTTGATGTCTTGTCAATGGCGCGAATCATCGTATGAGTCGAAAGATAATTGCTTAAAACAATGCTTGTAAGATCCTCATGAAGCAAATCTAAGGGAGGTACGTGTTTGATTATTTCATCTGCCGTATGTTGCAGGATTTCCATCTCTTCATCTTTCTCGAATTGAGCATAAAAATAGTAAATAATAAAGATGAGCGGCAACAAAATACAGATCAACCAAACGAAGGACAACAAAGTGGCTTTCGTTTTAATTTTCATGCAGCTAAAGCTCCAAAATGTAACCAACGCCGCGGATTGTTCGAATCGTCGGAAAAGAGGTAGTTAGCTTTTTGCGAACATATCGGATATAGACATCTACCAGATTAGAATTTCTCAGAAACGTATATCCCCATACATCGTTCATGATCTGCTCGCGACTGAGAATTTCATTCGGATGCTCAATCAAATAAATGAGTAGTTGAAATTCCTTAGGTGTTAAATCAACCTTAACGCCGTTACTATGAACCTCTCTCGTTCTGAGATTCACGACAGTTTCTTTCAGAGAATAGATGAGCGGCTCATTTTTGTTATGAGGGTTATTGGATTCTCTTGGTCGATTATGGTAACGCATGCATGCGCGAATACGAGCTAATAGCTCATCCATGTGAAAAGGTTTAGTGACATAGTCCTGGCCACCAAGGTCAAGTCCATTCACAATATCAGTATGGTTGCTGCAAGCAGTTAATACAATAATTGGCGTTTCTCTATTCACTTTACGGAAGCGATTTATGAATTCAAAACCGTTTATTCCAGGTAAGAGAATATCAAGAAGAATGAGATCCCACACGTCGTTCAATGCTTTCTTTAACCCGTCTAAACCATCTAAGGATAACTCGACAGAATATCCAGCATATAAGAGCTCTAATTGCAGAAGCCTTGCTATTTTCTCTTCATCTTCGATGACGAGTATTTTGCTTGTCATGATTACCAACTCTTTTCTGCATAGATCAATAACCTATAGTCAATGCATCTTATGCTTGATGAAAGTGGTAGGTTCGATTTCTTTTTTATCTGTTGCTGGTTTCGGTTTTCTCATGCTAATCTCATGAACAATCTGTATAGTTGATATAGTATAGCCATTCCAAGTTCAATTTGCACATGTGGGGAGATGCCGCCGATGAAGCGCATATTGCTTATAGAGGATGAAAAAAATCTTGTCCGTTTTATTCAATTGGAACTCGAACACGAAGCGTTTGTAGTGAAAGCAGCTTATGACGGGAAAAGCGGTCTAGAACTAGCTCTTCAGGAAGATTGGGATCTGATCCTCCTGGATGTTATGCTGCCCCAAATAAACGGAATTGAAGTCTGTCGACGTATTCGCGCGGCCAAGAAGACACCAATTCTAATGCTTACAGCAAGAGATAGCGTGGAAGATCGTGTATCCGGATTAGATAGCGGGGCTGATGATTATATTCCGAAGCCTTTTGCCATTGAGGAGCTATTAGCGCGTATTAGGGCTGTTTTTCGACGTTTGGAGCTGGAAGGAAATGCACAGCATGCACAGCTTGCTTTTCAACATATAAGGGTGGATCTGGATGCTAGGTTAGTCTACAAAGATAAACAGCTCGTGGAACTGACAAAAAGGGAGTTCGATTTATTAGTGATGTTTATGAAAAATCACCATCTTGTCCTGACACGAGATATGCTGTTGGATCAAGTCTGGGGATTTGATTCACTCGTGGAAACGAATGTGGTCGATGTTTATGTCAGATACTTGCGAAACAAATTAGATCATACGGGTGAGAATAGCTGTATTCAAACCGTACGGGGAATAGGATACGTGATGCGATGAGAGGACGTTTAACGAGATCAATTCAAATTCTTCCTATCAAATGGAAGCTCATGTTGGGAGCTGCTTTGCTGATCTTCCTGCTATTTGCCTCCTATAATTTTGCGCAATATTTAGTACTGAAGCAGTGGATGATGAAACAAGAGGAAGATAAAATGCAAGTCAATATGGTACAGTTCCAAGACTATTTCCAGGATAAATTAGCTGCAACCAACGACTTGCAAATTGCGGATAGCCAACTCTATATCGAGAAAATGACGAGTAAAAACCAATTGGTGCGTATTCTCGACAAGGAGGGCAAGCCGTTAGTAACCGTTGCGAACCATTTTGGGGTGAACTGGGTGGTGCCGAAGTCAGTGATTGTTCCAGAGCTTTACGATGTGACGACGCACAAAGAGGATCATATTCTCATTTACCGGAGTCCGTTAGTCGCAGGGAGTTTCGTTGGAACCATAGAGCTAGCGAGTAACTTAGAAACTTTCGATCATTTCAGTGAGACCTTGTTATGGGTGATGTTGATCGGTGGGATTTTAGCGGTTTTTATAAGCGTGCTCAGTGGTTTAGCCATTTCTAGGCAGTTTATGCGGCCGATACGCGCACTGGCGTCAACGATTCGCAGCGTGAAAGAGAAAGGACTTTCCGAACGTGTTACCGATATTCAAAATGGAGATGAGTTATCTAGCTTAGCCAAGCTATTTAATGAATTGATGAGTCAACTTGAATTTTCTTTTCTTCAGCAAAAACAATTTGTAGAAGATGCCTCACATGAGTTGAGGACACCGATTACGATCGTGGAAGGCCATTTGTCATTATTAAATCGATGGGGGAAATCCGACCCTGCTGTTCTTGATGAGTCCTTGGAAGCTTCACTTCAAGAAGTTAGGCGTTTGAAAAAGCTGGTTCAAGAGTTATTAAGCTTAACGAAAGTAGAAGCCAACTTTATAAGTAATAGCATCACACCTATCCAATTGGAGCCGCTCATTCATGAGACGTTGAAACGATTTGAAGTCATGAATGCTGAATTCGAATTTATTGAGAAAACGGAAACCATTAGTGACGTCATGCTGCTCATGAATCCGTTGCATGTGGAGCAAATGCTGATGATCATTTTGGATAACGCAGTGAAATACTCAAGTTTAACGAAGCGGGTCATCATTGAGGGGATCCGCCTGAAAAATGAGGTGCAAATCATTGTACAAGATCATGGCATCGGGATTCCTGAAGCTGATTTACCTTTCGTATTTGATCGTTTCTACCGGGTTGATAAAGCAAGAAATCGTGAGATTGCAGGCACGGGACTTGGTCTCGCGATAGCGAAGCAACTCGTTCTCAATTACCAGGGAAGCCTTTCGATATCAAGTGTGGAAGGTGAAGGTACCCGTGTACAACTGACTTTCCCTCTACACCCTATAATGGATGCCTAGTTTCTCATCTTCCTCTCATTTTCATCAAGTAAAGTTACTGTAAAGCTTGTAAGAGACATTCAGTAACGAAAGAGGATGATTGTTCGTATGTTAGATTTGGATTATCAATGGTTTCAACAGATTAATGAGCTTGGGCACACCTTGTCCGTTCTTAATCCCATAATGCGTATATTTGCTTCCTATGCCGAATATGTGTTTTACGTAGGCGTTTTTGTGTACTGGCTTACAAGGCATGCGATCAAGCGGCAAATGGTTGCAGAATCACTCCTATCTGCTTCTATTGCATTAAGCTGCAGTGGGTTGATTGGGCATTATTTCTACCGCGATCGTCCCTTCGTGACTCATTCCGTGTTGCAATTGATTGCACACCCAGCTAATGCCTCATTTCCAAGTGATCATGCCGTTGGAGCATTTGTGATTGCAACATCTATTTGGTTATTTCGCCGAAAAGAAGGAACCGTGTGGCTGCTCTTAGCTGCCTGTATCGCGTTCTCACGCGTATGGACCGGTGTTCATTATCCATTAGATGTACTAGCTGGTGCCGGAATTGGCATGATTGCCGCGGCTGCTGTTCATCAGCTTTTTATTCGCTCAACATGGGCAAAGAAGTGTTTAGAAGCAATTATTCACTTATATGAAGCGATAGAATCTAAAGTGTGGAGTCGAAAAGACTCACGCGAAACTGCGATGAAATAAGGAGTGCTCTACTGAGATGTTGGTGATGAAAGGTGGTTACCACTTACATGAACGCTAATCCTCGTGTATTAATTCTTACGGCTAGCTACGGGAATGGTCATCTGCAGGCTTCCAAAGCCTTGTATCAGCAATTCTTAGAGCAAGGAATAGATCATGTGAGAATCGTTAACCTCATGAAAGAGGGACACCCGTTCATTAATTTAATTACGACTACACTGATTAATACTAGTGTGAGAGGTTCACGCTTTGGTCTTGATTATTATGGCTGGTGTTATTATTTAACTCGTGAGACGAAGCAGACTGCGCTTTTTCAGAAATCGATGGCCTATTTAGGTCAAAGGAAATTAAAAGAGCTCATTCAGCAGGAGCAACCTGATGTGGTTGTTAGTACGTTCCCCTTTGGGGCGGCCCCGGAAGTATGCAGCTCGATGGGGGTTCAGAACTTCACCGTACTTACGGATTACGCTTTGCATGCGAGTTGGCTGCATCCGAATGTCGATAAATATTATGTAGCAACAGAGGAATTAAAACAGCAAATCGTATTTAATGGCGTTAACAAGGAGCGGGTTGAGGTAAGCGGTATTCCAATTCGTCAAGAATTTGCAACGGAAAGCTTAATGGCTCGAGGTCGCAAAGGAAGGCTCATTCTCATTATGGCAACCGATAACAGCGTAAATAGCTATATGGAGGATATGCTTAGTGCTTTAACTATGTTTGCTCAATTCCGTATCATTGTTATTTGTGGTCATAATGAGAAATTACGTCAGAGGCTTCTTGAAATGTTTGCAACGAACCCTAGCATCTGCATTTTGGGATATGTGGACAACGTACACGAATGGATGTCAAAGGCAGTCTGTATCATAACGAAAGCGGGAGGATTAACAATCACGGAGGCAATTGTCCTTCGGCTGCCACTTTTCATTTATAAGCCGCATGCAGGGCAGGAAAAAGAGAATGCTTTATACCTCTCATGTCGGGGGCTGGCTTCAATTTCGAATAGTCTAGAGGAATTAGTCTCGAATATGGATTATTTATTTCAACGTCCAAGTCTGTATGAAGAGATAAGAAATCGTATGGCAGACATGCAACGAAGTCAAGCAGCTGCTTATATCGTCAGTGATATTACGCATAGATTGGCTAGGGAATCGATCACATTGTCGATTTAGAAGTAAATTGGGAGGGCCACAGATGATGATACATCTACACGACAGCCATTATGGATCGCATATCGTATGGTCGATACTTATTGGACTTCTAATCTATACAATCATACCTACAGTCATTGTTCGACTAGGTGGATTTGGCGCCTACCGTAAGGGGAAGAGAGCAACGGGGATTGCGCTGACGTTTGATGATGGTCCAGATCCAGTATTCACACCGCAACTCTTAGATATTTTACAAATACATGGCATTCAAGCGACTTTTTTTGTACTTGGCTCTAAAGCAGAGAAATACCCTGAACTCATCAGAAGGATACATACAGAAGGACATTTGATCGGCATTCATAATTATATGCATTGGACAAATGCCCTACTGACCCCGAAGAAGGTGAGAAAGCAATTATATGATACCGTAACGGTCATCGAGAAAATTATTGGCGTGACACCCATCCATTATCGACCGCCATGGGGAATTATTAATGTGTTTGACTTTCTGCACATGAAACAATTTCGACTCGTATTATGGTCCCTAATGGTTGGCGACTGGAGTTGCAGCGGGGGCAATGAAAGACTTAAGAAGAAGCTATTCGCGAGGCTGCAAAGCAACGACATTATCGTACTGCACGATAGTGGACAGACATTTGGTGCGAATCCATATGCGCCGATATATATGTTGGTAGCGTTGAAGGAATTTGTGGAAGAATGCAGGAAACAAGGAATTCCTTTTATGCGAATTGATTTAAGAATGCAGATGGATGATCAAACCAAGTTTGACATAGATCATATGGATCTGGATAATCAAATGTTTTATTAGCATGTTCGCGAGTAATGTGGTGACGTTTATGATGACGACATGAAATTACCTACAACGAAACCTTGATAAAGCAAGGTTTTTTTGCATTTGTAGGGATATTCTTGTCGCTTTTTTTGCGACATGAATATCCCTATAAAGCGTGCTAATGACTAACCCTTTTCATGAAGAATAAACTAATAAAAGTAATTCCAAGAAGGGAGGTAATGGCGATGCGAGCGAGCGTAATTATAGGTGTTGGTTGGGTAACATTATTTCTAATGGGAACTGACTTATTTGTGGTCTCGCCGTTATTGCCTTTCATTTCGGAAGAATATAAGGTTAGTTCCGCGATGACTGGATGGATGGTAACCGTTTTTGCGGTTACATATGCTTCTTCGGCTCCTTTCTTTGGATGGCTTTCAGATAAAAAGGGACGGAAAGCTTTTATTACGTTTGGCTTGTTACTATTCGCTTTTTCTAACGCCGTAACCGCTTTTGCTCCTTCATTTATTTGGCTAATTGTTAGTCGTATTTTAGCTGGATTATCTGTTGCTTCAATTACTCCATTGATATACGCAATCATAGGAGATATTGCGCCACCTAATCGAAGAGGAACATGGCTTTCGATTGTTGTTTCAGGACACTTAACGGCACTTTGGGCAGGGGCTCCATTTGGAACGTTATTAGAGCATTTTCTTGGATGGCGTTCCGTTTTTATTGTTATGGCTCTTCTTGGAGCAATATTGTCGGTAGTGAATTTCAAAACATTGACATCTATTCCTAAATGCAAATCAACGAGAAATTCTTTATTGCAAGGCAATCTACTAAGAATACTTAGTTCCGTTAGTGTTACCACCATTTGGGCGATTTCGATGTATGCCCTTTATATTTATTTAGGTGCCGCTCTTTATTCCGCAAATAAATTCTCATCATCTGAAATTGCATTAGCTATTACTTTTTATGGTGTCGGTGCTGTTTTAGGAAGTCTTACAAGTGGGCAACTAACAGATAAATTCGGAGAAAGAAAAATTTCGCAGATAACGCTAGTTTTCTTGACTTTAATACTCATTTCTATAGGGATATTCTTCTCATCTGGAGACTGGATTTATTTCTTTCTGTTTTTATGGGCTTTTTTTGGATACGCAGGATTTACATCATACCAAGCACGATTAGCAGTGGAATATCCAAAAGAACGTGGAATTATTATGGCTTGGAATAATACAGCACTTTATATTGGTATCACCATTGGTTCAATGATTGGAGGTTATGTTATATCTAATTGGGGGTATTCTCTAATCCCATATGTGTGTAGCGTTACAGCAATCATTAGTTTTGTACTTAGTGCGCAGAAAGTAAATGGAGCAAATCAAACTTAAGCTTTAAGCTAACGGAAGAACGAGAGTTCAACACCGAAAGGGCTGCCGCTGGTAGCCCTTCTTCGCTCAGTTAATGGGCAGCATAGTTAATCGGCCGTTTTAATGATGGGAGCTCCCTTCAAAGGGCATTTGCTAAGAGGTCAGGATATATCTCACCAAGTATGCGGGGCGTACTGACCAGTGACGTCTGTGGCCATGGCCGCCTGATTTCGTTTGCCCTATGTATAATGCCGGATTAACCATTCCATGAGTTTACCTCCTACATAAACACCCATCACACCCATAACAGCAGAAAATACTGGTGGTGCTGGCAACGGAAGGCGAAACAACTTGAAGATAACACCAACTATCGCTCCTGCCAGAAAGGCGAGAAAAACTTCTTTCATTTAGTTCTCCTTCTTTTTCTGTTTATTATAGGATTTGTTAATATTTCCTGTAGTATTCGTACTCAAAAAAACGCGATCTACCAAGGGTTGCTGCGTGGACCTAATAAAAGCGATAAGACAACAATTTCAATGATTGTTGTCTTATCGCTTTTATTAATTTCACATTTTTGTTGGATCAAACTCAGCCGGCCAAAGCTTGGGCGAATGATTCGCAGGTGCGCTCCGTATACGCAGCGTATGAAATTGTGTCTGTTTCTCTTTAATAGTCGCATAAAAGGAAATAAAATGCTTGACCCTCCAGTTACCTGTAGGGTTATTATTTTAATTACGTAGTAAACGCATCGGAATTATGGTATATAATTTCGAGAGAGTGTTTTCAGGAGGAGAATGATCCATATTATGAAACGAAGCTTATTGATTCTATTGAGTATTGGAGTAGTGTCCGCAGTGATTTTATCCGGGTGCGGAAGCGATGATCGAAAGCAAGGCTACGGGGGAAGAGGTGGTATGGAACCAACCAGAGTCATACTTGACTGGACTCCGAATACGAACCACACCGGCTTATATATTGCTTTGGAGAAGGGCTATTACAAGGATGAAAGACTGGATGTTCAAATTATTCAACCTTCCGAGGGAACGACGTCCACCTTGGTTGCCGCAGGAAAAGGCGACTTTGGCGTCAGCTACCAAGAGGATGTGACTTATGCGTTAACAGGGAAGGATCCCCTGCCAATCAAGGCAGTCGCAACCATTATTCAGCACAACACCTCTGGCTTTGCTGCACCCAAGAGCAAAAATATTGATAGTGTGAAGGATTTCGAAGGCAAGTTTTACGGTGGCTGGGGTTCACCCTCGGAGGAAGCAATTCTTCGAGCTGTCATGGAGAAGAACGGGGTCGATTACGGCAAGCTGAATCATGTGGATATTGGTAACGACGATTTCTTCGCCGCTACGACGAAAAATGTTGACTTTGCCTGGATTTTCGAAGGCTGGACTGGAATTGAGGCCAAAATCAACGGCATAAATCTGACCTATATTCCGGCTCGGGAGCTTGATCCGGCACTCGATTACTACACGCCAATTCTGATCGCGGGGACCAAGACAATTGCCAATCAGCCTGACAAGGTGCGCAAGTTCCTGAAGGCAACGGAAAAGGGCTATCGCTACGCGATTGATCATCCGGAGGAAGGTGCAGAGCTGTTACTGAGGCATGCGCCGGAGATTAACAAGAACCTGGCAGTGGAGAGCCAGAAATATTTGGCAGCCCAATATATCGCCGACGCGCCGGCATGGGGGCAGATGAAGGCGGAAGTATGGAGTAGATATGCGCAGTTTTTGAAGAGCAAGGGATTGATACAGTCGGATTTGAATGTGGAGGAAGCCTTCACGAATGAATTGCTTCCTAAGTGAGGACAGCTTCACCGACCTAGCAGTACAGAAGAAAACAGACCCTAACGAAAAGGATGTTGACCTGATGAAAAATGTGAAGGTAATGCTGGAATACTTTTACCCTTGGACCAATGCAGCTGGATTCTACTATGCGCGTGAGCAGGGATGGTACCGGGATGCCGGTCTTGATGTGGAGTTTACGGTGTATGATCCCGGACGGGGGGACACGCTCGACTATCTCGCTACAGGGGATGCGGATTTCGGTATCTTCCCTAGCAATCGACTGCTGGTGCAAAGAGAGAAGCAGCCCGTCGTCATTGGCGTGGCCGCTATTAATCATAGGGGAATGGAGACGGTGCAGACCGTGCGAAGTACAGGAATTCGGCGTCCGGCTGACTTGAGCGGCAAGCGGGTAGCCATGAATCCGACCCCACGGGGGCTCGCTATGATCCGACATCTGGTTCGCGCCGACGGCGGAGATCCGAATGGGATCATTGTGGTCGACCGCGGCACGCGGGAACTGAGTCCTGATGCGATTGCTGCCGGGGAGGTGGATGCGACCTTCGGAAGCTACTGGGCATGGGAGATTCTGATGAACACTGCTATTCCGGAAGAGGAGCGAATCGTATGGCCTGTGGATGAGATCGGGGCGCCGCCCTACCATAGCTACCTGCTGGGAACGCAGGAGGAGAAGACTCGGCGGGACCCTGAGACTATACGTGCGTTTTTGGCTGCTACGGAACGAGGCTACCGGACTTTGGCCGCGGACCCGCTCAAGGCAGCACCAGTCTTCGAACGCTTTATTCCGTACTTCCCTACTCAACTCGTTGAGCGCTCGCTGCCGCTTATTGCAAGTACTTGGCTGCATGACGGTGTCTGGGGCGTACAAAGAACCGAGCTGCTCGCTCCTTATTCAGAGTGGCTAGCAAACCATGGCATTTTGCAGGACCGAGACGGCTGGAAGACCGCTTATACGAATGAATTCTTACCTCGGAGGGATATCAGATGAATGATCAAACGAACATGACAGAGGTGCAGGCTCACGGGATGGGAACGACGCTTGTCCGGCCGGATTGGGCCCCGATTACGTTGGAGGAGGCTAACCGCCTTCTCAGCTTTTATCCTGACTTGGAGGAAGCTTCGACTCTTATATGGCATAGTCCGCGTCCATTCTCCAGCGCCACAATTGCTGTTACATCTACAGTGCGTCTATTTGTGAAGAGACACCATCATTCTGTACGGGATGTATCTGGATTGACGGAGGAGCATCGTTTTATCAGGCATCTACGGAATGAGGGGATTCCGGTCAGCGATGTTCTTGCCGGAATTGGCGGTCAGACGGCCTTCGAAATGGACGAATGGACGTATGAGGTGCACCGGCTTGCCAAGGGACTTGATTTATACCGAGATGCTGTCTCATGGAGCCCTTTTCTCTCCGAAAAACATGCCTACGCAGCTGGTGAAGCGCTTGCTCGGATGCATCTTGCCGCGGAAAACTTCGACGCTCCGCCAAGGCCGGTCCGTGCGCTTGTATCGAGCTTCTCGATCTTTGCTTCTACAGATCCTCATGCAGCGATGTCGTCATATATTGCCGAGCGGCAGGCATTAGCGGATTACATCCGCAATCGCCCTTGGGAGCGGGACCTGAAGACGATTTTCTTGCCCCTTCATGCCCGCCTTGCTCCATGGCTTAGTGATTTGCGCTCACTGTGGACGCATAACGACTGGCATGCCTCGAATTTGCTGTGGGATGACCGTGACGGAACTTCGAGCGTTGAGACGATTATTGATTTTGGGCACGCGGACCGGACGAATGCCGTCTATGATCTGGCTACGGCCATCGAGCGCAATATCATTGAATGGCTCGCGATTGATGAAAGCGGGCGGCATGACATCGTGCATTATGAGGAGCTTGAAGCCTTGCTGTCCGGGTATGAGTCGATCCGTCCTCTAAGCGATAAAGAGTCGGCGGCTCTCGCGGCGATGCTCCCTCTAGTGCATGCGGAATTTGCCCTGTCCGAGATTGAATATTTTGCAGGTGTCGTTCGTTCGGCTGCCAATGCCGATCTAGCTTATGAGAGCTTCTGGCTGGGGCATGCGAAGTGGTTCGAAGGGCAGGCAGGACGGGATTTACTTGGATATTTGAAAAAAAGATAACTCCGATCTTGGAGTGGGCTGCCAATTAGTAGTTGACAGAATAACGGGATGTTGTTAATATCATACAAAACATATCGGAATTATAGTATTTAAAATGAATTAGCGGATTTAGTGATAAAGGACCATATCACCAATGATCCGGTGTATGGTTTCTTTCTTGTTTCCTAATCAAAGAATAGCGGAATCTCATTTCTACTTGAAACGCGCAGATAAATGCAAAGGTGTGACTACCCATGAACATGCTCAAAAGACTGGATCAAAGGCTGTATCCGATTGCCACTCTTCTTTTTGCAGTAATTGTATGGCAGCTGATCGTGACTTTGGCCCATGTACCTATATATATTCTGCCTTCGCCTCTCGATACGGTGGATGCGCTCACCAGCGACTTTGGTACGATAGCAGGTCATGTTGGCATGACTCTTTATGAGTCCATCCTCGGGTTTGCACTTTCGATTTCGTTAGCATTCGTGCTGGGCATTCTGATGGACAGCTTCGTTATAGTGAAGAAGTCACTTTATCCTATCCTGATCGTCTCCCAGACTATTCCGACCATCGCCCTTACTCCACTGCTCATCGTCTGGTTTGGCTTCGGCATTTTGCCGAAAATTCTCATTATCGTTATGGTGTGCTTTTTTCCAATTTGCATTAGTCTTGTGGACGGATTTGAGAGGGTGGACAAAGATTATCTGAACTTGTTTCATTCATACAAGGCATCCAAGCTACAGACGTTCATTCATTTGAAGCTTCCTTATGCGCTCGTCAATTTCTTCTCCGGACTCAAAATAGCGGCAACCTATATGATCATGGCGGCAATTATCGGAGAATGGCAGGGCGGAATCAAGGGGATCGGCGTCTATATGGTACGCACCAAGAATGCTTACGCGCTCGATAAAGTGTTTGCGGCAATTCTGGTCATTGTCATCCTCAGTGTTACTTTCATTTATCTGATCAACTTTATTGCCAAAAAAACGACACACTGGAAATAGCGGAGGTTAACATGCAAGATAGAGCGCTGTTGGAAAAGACTGCACCGTGTTCCCGCGATAAGGGCACCTTGATCCGTCTGGATCGTATCAGCAAGTCCTACGGTCCCACTGAGATCTTGAAGAATGTCTCCCTGAATATAGGCAAAGGGGAGTTCGTCTCTATTCTTGGGCCAAGCGGCTCCGGAAAAAGTACATTGTTCAACATTATAACGGGTCTGGTGCCGGCGGACGGGGGAACGCTGCAAGTAAACGCGGAGATCGGATATATGCAGCAGAAGGACCTGCTTCTGCCTTGGAGAACCGTGCTGGACAATATTGTGCTGCCATTGGATTTGAAGGGCTTCGATAAAAAGGCTTCGCGGGCCAAGGCGGATTCGTTAATTGACCGCATGGGGCTGAGGGGGTATGAGCACTGTTATCCGAGCCAGTTGTCCGGAGGAATGAAACAGCGTGCGAGCTTCTTGCGCACCTTCCTTGCTACGGGTGAAATTATGCTGCTGGACGAACCCTTTGGCGCGCTGGACTCAATTACTAAAGAGAGTATGCAGGCTTGGCTGCTGGAAGTTCAGGAGGCTCTGGGCGTTACGATTCTTTTTATTACACATGATATTGAAGAGGCAATTTTCTTGTCTGATCGGATTTATGTGCTATCTTTCCGACCTGGTGTTGTTAAGGAGGAAATTCGGGTAGACTTTGGCCACGGGAACAAACGGGAGAGACTGATCAATCCTGAGCTTCTGATCATAAAGAAAGCGATCAAGGATCTGCTGTAGTACAGGATGATGGAGTGAAAGGGGGCGCAGCATGGAATGGTACACCATTGGAGAAGTTTCGAGGCTATGTAATATTCCGATTCGGAGGCTTCGTTATTATGACAATATCGGCTTGCTGACGCCTGACCGAATTGTTCCTGAAACCAATTACCGGTATTACTCTATGGAAAGTATACGGAAAATTCCGCTTATAAAATATTACAAGCAGCTTGGCTTCAAGCTCGCAGGTATTTGCCGAATGCTGGAGCGACCGAACTTTGATGTATTGGAAGACTACATGGCCAGAGAGCTGCTGGTTGTCGAGAAGCAAATGGCTGAGTTGCAGAAGAAGCATTTCGCCATTAAAGAATGGCAGCAGCTTCTGGAGCAAGGAGAATCACTTCTCGAGGAGTCGCAGGAGAGTAGCAAAATCGCGGTTGCGAGCTTTCCGCTCTACCGGACGATGAAGTACCGCTACGAAATCCAGAATCATCAAGCTGTAGACATTGAGGTTCTTTACAGCAATCTTCTCGTCGAATTATGCAGTCGGAATAATATATTTGCCTATGGGCCGTTTATGCTTTATTTTAACGATTTCGATCAGCGCATCAATCATACATTCACAGGCGTAGACTGTTACACGGCCGTTATTGAAGATGAGACGAATGCTGCACTTACGACAGAGGTTGGGGGGTTCCAGGTGTTAAGCGCCATGCACAAGGGAGATTACCGAACGATCTCTGACACGTACCGCAAACTCCAGGAATGGGCGAAGCAGAAGGAAATTCCACTGCAAGGAGCTTCATATGAGCGGTGTATCATCGATCCCTGGAGCACTTCGGTCAGCGACAACTATATTACGGAGATCATTTTGCCAATTGGAGGAAGTGCCCATGTCTAATTTAATCCACTCATCTGAAGCTTTCAGGCGGCTCAATGATTCGAACACCGTATTTACGGACGTCCGCTTCTTGTTAGGCGAACCGTCAGCCGGTTACGATTCATATTTGCTGAGCCATATTCCCGGGGCAGTCTTCTTTGATCTGAATACGGACCTCTCAGGTCCTAAGGAAGCACACGGAGGCGGGCACCCGCTGCCCCATCTGGATGCGTTCGCAGATAAGCTGGGAAGGGCCGGTATTGATGAGAGCAGTGAAGTGATAGTATACGACGATCAGGGAGGTAGTATTGCTTCGCGGTTGTGGTGGATGTTGAAATATACCGGACACGAGCGAGTAAAGCTGCTGTCCGATGGCTACTCAGGCTGGCTGGCAGGTGGTTATCCGGTAACGGCAGAGCCGTCTCTACCTGTAGCTAAACGGTTTTTGCCCCGGTTGGATGAGAGTTTGCAAGCGACAATGAGCGAGGTTAAGGCTGGAATCGGTCAGGACGATCAGGTGCTGTTGGATTCGCGGATTTACAGGCGTTATACAGGCGAGGATACAACGAAGTATCTCAAAGCAGGTCATATTCCAGGCGCGATTAATCATTATTGGGAGGAGGGATCTCCCGGCGGCGTGTTCCTTGGTGCGACCGAGCAGCGTAAGCGTTTTGAGGCTATTCCGTCAGACCGGAAGATCACCGTTTACTGTGGTGCAGGAGTCACTGCTTGCCCTAACGTGCTAGCTCTAACGGAAGCTGGGTACGATAATGTGAAGCTTTACGTAGGCAGCTGGAGCGACTGGATTTCGTATGAGGATAACCCGGTTGCGAAGGGCGAGGAATAAGGGGCGTAAGACCGCGTCCGACGGGCACTTAGGATACAGACCACAAAGTGCTGTAGGTTCATTCTCTGTTACAATCTAGCTGCTCCAAGTCAACAAGGAGTCAACAGAAGCTTGTTGAAATATGATAGGAAATGACAACCAGATGTGTTTTATCTCAATAAATGCTTCATGTGTACATTGAACTAACGAATGATAGCTCAATAAAACAGTAGGCTGCCGGACCATTCCATTCGGCAACTGGCCTCTTAGCGGTTTCTCCTGTTTAGAATAGCGTGTTCTTTAAGGCATAATAGATAAACAGTTACCAAAGACTGATCGTCATACAAATGAAGCACATCAGAGATATTAGGCGGACTATCGCTTAAATGTCTTTTTTTGCGTTTCACACGTATTTTACTAAAACTAAATGTCGAAAAGTATTTTTTTTACATCCACTTATGTGACAAAATTCTCGGTACATTTCCTGTAAGATGTTTTCAGCTACCGTACATCAATAAACACAACTGAAGGGAATGACTCACAAACACATGAAAGATTTGTCAATCGAAAAACTTATACAAATTGAAAATCAGTGCCATAATCCACAAGATGCTATTATTATTCGTTTATTTTTAGAAAGTGTTGAAATCCATGAAATTGTTTATTTGAAAAAACAATCCCTTGAACCTATTAAACGCATTTTAACGATAACCGATTCTTCAGGAAGAAAAAGACAACAGTCTGTTAGCCCTAAGTGCGTTGAATTATATCAGAAAGCAATAAATCAAGAATTTTATCTTTCAAAAGAAGAAGTTGTTGCTCTAAGGGACACTGCTTTTTTAATAAAAGCAAGCTTCATAGATTACGTTGCCTATGAAAGCATGATTCAGGATATGGATTCCGTCATTTTGCGCACGATCTATAAGAGACTTCACGATATAGCAGAAATTTATTCATTTCCGGAACTTACTTATCTACATACGGGAACACATTTAATTAGAGAGCTCGTAAAAATCTGAATGGTCACTAGGACCGGTATTTACGTGATGCAAATTTGTCTAAGGACACAAATGTTGCTGGGCGTTGAACGGGAAGGATCACAGGTCTGATTGCTCAAGGCTGCCGGTATTAAGACCCGGCAGCTTTTGCCGCGCTTACGGGCAGTTTAGCGCAACAACGATAGCCAATGTAATAGTAGTTGTGCATAGGACAGATACATGATCATAGCATTAGTGATTATTAGTCTATGGTTATGGTTTGTGTAAATACAAGCTTCTCACCATTTTCACGAGAGCATCTAACAAAAACGGGTTCCTTGCCCCAAATTATCGATACTATTTCTAATTTTCTTTTAATTATTTCTTCTTTTGCGTGCTATTAACATGGACATGAAATACTGTCTCATCCCTCCAAATAATCTGTTTTATCCAGAAACAAAGAATCCAGCGCGGAATAATACATTTTTTTCTACTCGTATTACAAGAACAATTTCTCCTTTGCTTCCTCTTACCGAAACTAGACGATTCTGCGGAAATAACGGGGCAATCAACTTTCGAAGCTGCAAATTATCCCCTGCTCTTGCTGCAAGGATTACTTTTACAGCAAACCTTCTGCACCGAGATATTTTCGTCAGCAAAGGAATAATAAAGGTAGAAGCAAGTTGTAAAACAGTCGAAGTAAGCCGTACATTGTCTCGGTTTGGCTGAATAAAATTCTCGATTGTACCTGCTGGGGATGGGGCGGGAAAAGAAATTTGAAAACCGAATGTATTTGAACCTTCACCAAAAGGGGGAGTGACCACTTGACTAAATAAATTGTGAAGAGCATTCAGATTCGACTGTCGTGTAGCCTGTGTTACTTGAATTGCATATGCCCTGTCGTTCACGATTTTACGGTAGAGAGGTATTGTTTTCTTGGCTGCTTTCCTTATAGCGAAAACGGTTAATTGTGCCAATTTCATCCACTCCTTGGGCGGGTTAGAGTTTGCCTTTGCTATTGTATGATAATCACCCAAACAGAGGCACGGTGTATACCTAAATCGTTCAAGAGAACAATCGCTCGAAGGTTATTCAACTAACGGCGAACGAGAGTTCAATAAACAAAGAGACGGCAGCCATTTAATCGGCTACCGTTATCTCATCTTAAGGGCAGTAATGTTAAATATATCAATTCTATACCTATCAACCCGAGAGTATGCGATATAAAATTAATGGAAGGATTTCAGGAGGTAATAAAAATGAAATTAGGTATAGATGTTAACGAGATAATTAAAGAACTTTGTGAAAAAGGTGTAATTGATCGCTCCACTAAGATTCTTAAAAAGATGAATGGAACTACAGAAGGACTAGTATATACTCTAGCAGTTGACGACAGTCCAAAGTACGTATTTAAACTCGATAACTCAGAAAATATCTTTTTGGTCGAACAATTGCATCAAGCTTATAAAAATAGCGCACTATTACCTAAACTTCTTTATACCGATCCTGCTAAAAAGTTCATTGTATATCTCTATACTGCTGGTACTACGCATTTTAATCGTGGAACAAAAATAAACTGGCTGAGTGCTCTAATCAAAGGGCTTCTGAATCATTACGTAATCTATAAGCAAACGGATAAGTGGGGTTTCTGGTTAGAAGATCCGTGTCAGACTTGGCGTGACTTCATTGATCGAGGGGTGGAATACGCTCGAATCAATGTTGGTAGCCTTTTACCAGTTGAAGATTATCATAAAGTGAAATCTTATGTTGGAAACATATCGACGGGTGAAGGACAAGAAAGGTTTTTGCTTCACGGTGATTGTGGTGTCCATAATTTTGTGTATGATCAAAAAGCATTAAATGGAGTTATCGACCCTTCACCAATTGTTGGACCTGTACTATATGATTTTATTTATGCGTTTTGCTCCTCTCCTGACGATTTGAACCTAGAAACCTTAATTTCAACATTTACTTTGCTAAATCATGAGCCTATTGAGAGATCACGGCTTATCGAAGAAGTAATCATTCAGCTTTATTGTCGCATAGGGATCTGTTTAAAACACCATCCTCATGATTTAGCCGATTACTTAAAGGCTTGGGACTAGTGGAAAGTTCTTGTAAATAGAGTTTGAAATGAGATATATAGAAAAACCAATTGTATTCGAATATCCGGGAATCGGACATTACTTCCGATAATTTCATTATTTTCATCTAATCATTAAGAGTTAAACAGGGGGAGTGGTGTATTTTGAAAAAGGTTCTTCTAGGTCTGATTTGTGGAATTGTTTTAAGCACAACAACTGCTGTATATGCCACAGACACAATTCAAGCGTATTTGTTTCCTGCGAAATTTGTTTTTAATGGACAAAACAAAGAGTTGGATACCAATGAATATGATGTGTTAAATCATAAAGGCCATGTATATGTACCAATTCGTTTTATTACTGAAAGTATGGGAAGTACCGTTGGATACCATGAAATGGGTGGAGATTCCGTCCCTGAAATTACCATAAGTTATCCTACAGAAAGCGGATTATTAATAAAAGATCCGAAAGAAAATCGAGTAAGTATCGGAAATTTGCAGTTTAAAAAAATCGTTAACGATTATCCAACTTATGTAACTGCGCAACTTAAACTTAAGGATTCTCCTTATCCTGTGTCTGCTGTAATTTTCACGTTGTTTTTTTATGATGATAACGGACAATTAATTGAAAAGGGAGACGGTACAGGTCAGATGATGAAATCTGGTGATATCCAGACCGTAACGGTTCATGCAGGGTCATTGAAAAACTATTCGTCCGTAACTCTTATAGTCAATGAAATTAGAGATATTAGTAATGCTGGACACGACTAAGTTATTGATTAAACCCCAACATGAAAAAGGATAGAACATGATAAACAATAAAAAAATCCATATAATTGGATCAACTGGAAGTGGAAAAACATATTTAGCTAGAGAACTTTCGAATAAATTAAATATTCCTTACTATGAATTGGATAGTGTGATGTGGAGTGATTCAGTCGAGTTTAGCGGGAAGAATCCGCCTGAAATAAGAGATAAATTACTGGAAGAAATTATAACTCAAGAACAGTGGATTGTAGAGGGGATTTATTACAAGTGGGTGGCTCGTAGTTTTGAAGAGGCAGATATAATTATTTTTTTAACTCCAAGCCCATCAAAAAGAGCTATAAGAATTATAACCAGATTTATTAAACAGAGAACTGGATTTGAAAAATCAAATTACAAACAAACATTAAAAGGGTTAGTAGATATGCTGAAATGGAATCACAAATTCGATAATGAAAATAAGAAGAAGATATATGAATGCTTAGAAATACATAATAAGAAAATCATTGTAGCAAACAGCAATAAGATGCTACTACAAGCAGACTTTATTGACGGCAGCCCTCTCAGCTAATGGGCAGGATTCCACAATTGATTCAACCACTAAGGAAGGATGGTCATTTGGATGAAATTAATGTGTGAGTGTGGTCATACAATATATGATCAAACTGATTACTTGTCCTATAAGGGATACTTAATATCAGACCAAGATTGGTTTGATTTTTTAGAAGAAATTGATAAAGCGATTGAAGAATCTGGACCGACACCAAAAGATAAAGAAAGAGCATGTATGGAAATTCGTATGTTATCATCGAAATTGAATAAAAAAGTGTATCAATGCCAAAATTGTGGGAATATATTTCTTCAAAATGATTCACGTCAATTTGAAATATTTAAAAGTAATAAAGATAATCCAAACAAGACGTTATTACAATCAGCTAAGGGAGAGAAATAGAAACGTTTCAAATTGTGAGGATAAAATTTTGTAGAGGTTAGAGCTCTTCATGTGGATTAAGCTAACGGGAAACTATAGTTGAATGACAAAGCTGCCGGAACGATCGACAGCTTCGTTACGTTAACGGGCAGATTAATGTAATAGCATCGACTTTTCACTTGGATAAGAAAAATCCCAAATCTTGATTCTATGTGTTAGCATGGAAGAAAAAGGATATACAATAACCTTTGGGAGGTTTTTTTGTGAATGAAGTGATATTTACAAAGAAAGCACAAAATCCTGGCACAATGCCTTATAGCCAAGCAATTAAGTCAGGGAATACAGTATATGTTGCTGGTCAAGGACCCTTTGACCCTGAAACTGGATATTTAGTTGGGACAACCTTGGAAGAACAAGCTATCCGCACATTGGATAATCTACAAGCTATTCTTGAAGAAGCTGGTGCAAAACTCGCGGATGTAGTGAAAGTGACAGTATTTCTTGGAAATGGTGCGGGCTTCGACAGTTTTAATGATATCTATAAGAAATATTTTAAGCAGCCGTACCCTGCAAGGACTATTGCTCATTCGGATATAGGTTTCATGGTTCAAATTGATGCAATTGCTGTAATTAGTTGATGGTAGAGCTATGGTCGACCGTGGCTGTAAGATTGTTCAACTTGAGCTAAACGGTAAACGATAGTTGACGTTTCGGGAGGTGTATTAGTGTTCATTGTAAATGTAGAGGGTGCTATTTATAAAGAAGAAAAATGGTTAATAATTAAACGCGGTAAGAAAGAGGAACATGCAGGTGGTACCCTCTCTCTGGTTGGTGGTAAGGTAGAAATTGAAGCCAATGTGCAAAATATTTGGAGCAAACGATACATAGAGAGATTTTCGAAGAAGTTGGAATAGAAATAAAAGACAAATTGCAATTCGTATACAGCAGCTCGTTTGTGCTGGATAGTGGGAAAAATGTAATAAATGTTGTTGAACGACAAGAACATAGCCGACTCAAACCCGCATAAACCGCGGGTTTTTATTTTCGATCGGACAAGTTCTTGTAGCAGACGAACGACAAGAACTTGACCCTTTTGTCGGTTTATCTCAGCTGACACCTGAAATGAACCGCTCTGAACGGGCAGGATAGTGTGGATGGAGCAATAACATCGATAACCCGGTTTTCTCTTTTAAAGATTCATTTGTAAACACAAAAACTCGAATATTAAACTCCCTTGTTCCAGACGGAACAAGGGAGTTATTAACTATATTACGATTTATTGCAGAGACGCAGCCAAACGGATCAAGACATCAGCCTGGTGGGTCGTCAGCCTTTTGCCCGTTTGTGCCTGCACTTCATTGATGAAAGCATCGTAATTTCCGTGCTCAAGCTTTTTCACAAGCGAGTTCGTAACCCCGTCTGCTCCCGGTCCTGACACAAATGTACGGGTTACGTTCACCACGGAACTAACGGTCGTCTGCACAGTGTACGTAAACGATGCGGATGCTGCGTTGCCCGCAGCATCTTGAACGTCGATGGTCACGACATGCGAGCCAAGACCGAGCTCATAGGCCGGAACATCGACAAGGAGCGCGGTGCACGGATTATAGACGAGGCCCGAAACCGTATCGGAAGCGGTACATTTTATTTGAACGGTTTGGTCTACGGAGTAAGTGGTCCCGCCGTTGATTTGAATCACTGGGGTCGACCGGTCGATGCGAATTTCTGTGCTTTTCGTTTGTTCCACGTTGCCGGCAGCATCCTCGGACCGGTAAAGAAGGTGAGTTTCGCCGTCGGCCTCAACGGTAACAGGCCCGCCGTACGGCCGCCAGCTTGCGCCGTTGTCGGTGCTGTATAGCGTGGAACTGACGCCAGTCAGGTCGTCCGTTGCCGTAAGCTTAACGGTCGCCTCCGAAACGTACCAGCCGTTATGCATCGTTCCTTCAACGGTTGCCGTCGTCACTGGTGCTGTCACATCAAGTACGTTCGTTATCGCAATTGCGTTGCTGGCCGCACTTTCGTTGTGGAGGCGGTCCACAGCGGTAATGACATAAGTATACCGCGCGCTTTCAACGGCAGTCCGGTCGACGAACGATCCCTTCGCGCCCTCCTGCTTGCGGACGGTAGTGACGATCTTCGACGCATCCTGAAGGCTTCCTGCCGTATCGCCTTCGAAACGATAGACAACATAGTAGGCTGCGTCTGCTGTACCATTCGCCCAAGTCAGCACCATGCCAGATGGTTTGCGGATGGCGGAAGCGAGAACAGGGGTGTTCGGCGCTTGATCGTCAAGCCAAGGCATCGCAGGGACAAGTGACGGGTAGCGGTAGAGATCGGTCTTTAACCGGTCCGTAAAGCCCAACGGATTAGCCGGCAGCCATTGGGCACTGAAGAAGATGCTGCCTTTGACGTTGCCGAAATTGCGATTATAGCTTACTTGGTCAGGCATTTCGTTCGGGTTCAGCCAACCCGGATCATTTGAGCCGATGCGGTAGGTGGCCTGGCCGCTGTAGAGGTGAACGTTTTTGCCGGCAACTACGCCGTTCCACCATTCGATCAGCTTGTCGTAGGCGGCTGGCGAATAGCCCATGTACCAATAGATTTGCGGTGTGATGTAATCGATCCACTGCTGGTCAACCCATTTTTTCGAGTCCGCATAGATGGCGTCGTAGCTGCTGAGACCGTTCGTTTCGGAGCCTGCCGGATCTACCCCTTTGTTTTTCCATATGCCGAACGGACTGATACCGAATTTGACGTAGTTTTTCTCCTGCTTGATTGTGGTGCTTATCTCCTGTACGAACGAATTGACGTTGTTACGTCTCCAGTCCGCTTTGCTTGCAAAGCCCGCGCCGTATTTCTGGAAAGCATCCTGGTCGGGGAAGTCGACACCGCTGACCGGGTACGGATAGAAATAATCGTCAAAATGAACTGCGTCGATATCGTAATTTTTCACGACTTCCATAATGCCGTCCTTGATGAATTGCTTCGCTTCCGGAATTCCCGGGTTGAAATACAACTTCCCGCCATACGAAACGACCCAGTCCGGATGCTGGCGCGCAGGGTGATCCGGCACCAGTTTATCGAGACGATCCTCCAGGCTGATCCTGTACGGGTTGAACCAAGCGTGGAACTCCATATTTCGCTTATGTACTTCCTCCAGCATGAACGAAAGCGGGTTATAGCCGGGATCCTTGCCCTGCACGCCAGTCAGCCATTCCGACCAAGGACCGAATTGGGAAGGGTAAAAGGAATCCGCAGTCGGTTTTACTTGCACGATAACCGCGTTGATCCCCGTAGTTTGCAGCTGATCCAGCAGCTTTGTGAAATCGCGCTTTTGCTGCTCCGGGTCCGTTACGCCTTTTTCCGGCCAGTCTATATTGTCGACTGTAGCGATCCACGCCGCTCTCAGCTCAGACTTCGGAATGGCGGCCACTTTGTTCACCACCAAGTAGAAATCGCTCGTTTTCCCGCCATATGTCACGGTAATCCGGGAGGTGCCGAATTTCAGCGCCGTAACAACACCGCTTACACTCACGGAGGCGACCGCTGGGCTGCTGCTCGTATACGTAACGCCGCTTGTCAGCTCAACTTGCTCGGGAAGCCATGTGTAGGTGCCAAGCACCTTCGCCTGCAAGGCATCGCCAACCGTCATCGTGTGGAGCTCTGTCAGTTGGATGCTCTGCAATACCGGTACAGGGGCGTTTACATTCAGCGTATAAGCCGTTGAGACGCCTTTATAGGACATTGTGATCATTGTCGTTCCAGGTTTTACGGCTTTCACCACGCCATCGGCATCGACGGTTGCAACATCAGGAACGCTGCTTTCATACGTTGCTCCGCTCAGTACGGTAACGGGTTCGGTCATGTCTGGGTACACTGCGTACAGGCGAATTTTGTTCGTAGAGCCAGATTCCAGCTTCTCCAAGGAAGATTGCTCTATTCTAGATGGCACGGCTGCGCTTGATGAGACGGTCAGCACGTAGGATGCTTCAGGAGCCGTCCCATAGGAGGCATAGATCGTCGATGTGCCTGACTGCAGCGCCCGGACTGTGCCGTTTGCGTCGACGGTTGCGACCTGCTCGTTGCTACTGCGGAAGGATAGCCCGCTTGTAACGGGGACCGGCTCCGCTGCATTCTGGTAAGTCGCGAATACTTGCGCCTTCTTCGATTCGCCAATCTGAAGAAGAGGCAGATCCGCCAAATCGAGCCCGTAAACAGTCGAATCTGTGTAAAACGCCGTCAGCTGGTCAAAATATAGCGCACCTTTGTTTTTGTTATTGTCTTTTGTCTCCGCGACATAGATTTGATTAAGCTTGACCGGAGCTCTCAGCGAGTTCGGAACGGATACAGTGATGTACTTCCAGCCGGTCCAGTTCAGCCCGTTGCTGCTGGTGAAGTCAAGCGCTGAGACAGTTCCAGCCGAATCTTTGACTTGAGCGCGTAGCCAATGGTTGTTGCCGTCGCCGTACACCCAGAGGCCAAGTTTCTTTGGAAGTCCCTGCAGCGTTCTGCCCGTTGTGCCATCCGGATCCTTGAAGTTGACGTAAGCCGCCGACGTTCCGGTCGTGCCGGTAAAATCGTAGGATAATTTAACAGCATGATAGCCGTAATAAATCGTTTCCGGTCGGCTGATAAGTCCGATGCTTGCCGTCGCCTTCGCCGAGGACGAGAAGAGATTAGCCGTTTGCTCAAAGCCTTCCACACCGGCGGCGGCCTGAACGCCGGCTAGCGCCTGCACATCTGCGCTCAAAGCAGACTCTGTGTCCGCGCTAGCAACGGGTACACCGAACATAATTGTGCTCAAGAACAATAATAAGGCCATGGTAAAAGGGATTGATGCTGTGCGACTTTGATCGGATTTCTTCAATGGGACTCACTTCCTTCTTATTATGTATTCGCTTACATGAAAGCCGAATAAACGCGTCTACTCCTTTCTTCCTTTCTTTTGGCAAATGTTATAAAAAATTCCGGCTGCCTTTAGCATACAAAATAATATTTCAATGTTCAATAATACAAGTGAAATTTTATTTTACTGGATGTTGCTGTAAAGAACAAAAGAATGAATAGAATTCAGAGCTCTTCTCTGAAACTCTATCCATTCTTATTTTCAACCGACTATTACCGGAAGCTCCTTGTATCCGTGTACAAACGTACTCGAAATAAGCCGCAACTCCTTGCGATTATCTAACTTCATCAAGGGCAAGGTCTTCAGTATTTCTGTAATACTTATATTCGCTTCTAATTTGGCAAGCTGTGATCCTAGACAGAAATGTACGCCGCTGCCAAAGGATAGGTAAGGATTCGATGAACGAGAAAGGTTAAATAAATCGGGGTCAGTAAAAACAGTTTCATCTCGGTTAGCAGAACCGATCCAGGCCATAACCTCCTGTCCTTTCTTCAATTTCATTCCTCTTAGCTCAATATCTTCTACAACAAATCGGTTCATACTATGTACAGGGGCGCGGTAACGAAGAACTTCTTCAATGGCAGCAGGAATTAATGAGGGATCCTTATATAATTGATTTAAAATATCGGGGTGCTCAAAAAAGGTAAGCATCGCGTTCGTAATTAAATTTGTAGTCGTTTCATTCCCTGCTACTAGAATTAGAAGACAGAAGCTTAATAAATCTTCGATGCTTAATTGCTCTCCGTTTACTTGGGCCGCTATTAAGGTGGAAACCAAATCATTTTTAGGCTGCCTTCTTCGATGTTCAACTATATTGTGGAAGTATGTACAAAGCTCCGCTACCGCTTTACGTTGTTCGTTAACTAATTTCATCATCTCTTCGGGAGACTGGGAATGTGATCCTGCAACTAAGAGATCGGACCATCTTTTAAATGTTTTACGGTCTTCATTCGGGACTCCGAGCATATAAGCTATGACGATAACCGGCAAAGGATTGGCTATATCTGCGACGATATCGATCTCCTGTTTGCCTTTGACGGTTTCAAGTAATTCCTGTGTTATTTTGGAAATTTGCGGTGTCAGATCTTGTACAGCTTTGGGGGTAAAGGCCTCGCTTACTATGTTGCGGTATTTGCGATGGGTCGGAGGATCCAAGTCTAGTAGAGTAGGCATAAGCCCATTTCTTTGGGAGCTAAAGGATTTGTAGGTTTGAAGCACGGTTTGAACCTCTTCATAACTAAATACGTCCCAGCAATTCCTTTCGGCGTCGAACGCAACAGGAGTTTCACTTCTCATTTTCTTGAACCAGTCGTAAGGTGTAACAGCTTCAGTCAAACCTTTTGGACGAATCAGCAGACCATAACTTGTTTTTTGTTCTCCCATGTACTACCTCCTTGATTTTCGTAAAATATATTACAATACCTAATTTTACCATTGGGTAGTTACAGTTCCAGTGATATTGGTCCTAGTTCTAACAAATTAACTTTGTCACTTGAACGTGACTGCCGTTGGCAGCCCTTCACTCAACTAACGGGCAGTAGAATTGAATAGTTGATGGATAAAATTACCACGCGTTTAAGGCTTCTCTATGAACAATTCCATGCATAAGATTCATCATGGGACAACCGAATGGAAAAACGGTTAAAGCCCAAATACATGCACATGGAAGGAGTTCTCAATGAAGAAAGTATTGATCCTTTGGATAATGGTTCTGTCTCTGTTGATCGGTACAAGCTCGGCTTACGCAGAAACATCCCAATTAACAACCATTGTCGAGAACGTGGAGGTCGGATACGCTTATGAAATCGGTATAAATATAAACGAAACGGGGATCAATTTTCGTTCAGGCCCGGGAACGCAATTCGATCGTATCCGTTATTTTGCTCCAGGAGAAGAATTCAGAGTCATTGAACGTGTAACTGGAACAACATGGGCGAAGGTAAAAGCTGCAGAAGGCGTTGTTGGCTTTGTAACTACCCAACCACAATATACACTCTTTCGAACTGTAAAAGTTATCCCCGCTTGGGAAGTAAAGGCAGAAGCAATCATTGCTACTGGAAAAGAATATCTTGGCATTCCTTATAAATTTGGTGCTGAGTACGAGAATGATGGACTATTTGATTGTTCATCCTTTATGCAATACATTTTTGGTAAACATGGTATTGCTTTACCTCGGACTTCAAAATTGCAAAGCCAAATAGGAAAAACAATTTCATTTGAAAACGCTCGCAAAGGTGACCTGATTTTCTTTGATGTGGTTTCCAGTCGGGAGGGTATAGACCATGTAGGTCTCTATATGGGCACCGACGATCAGGGGCAGGAAATCATGATTCATTCAAACCCAAGCGGTGAAGGCGTGAATATCAAGGCACTGGATCCATTGTGGAAGGGCCGTATAGTCAAGGTGCAGAGACTAATTCAACCCTAGCAGCGATGGGGATTTGATGAATTATACCTAAAATTAATTGTCAACCACCTTTAATATTTATACTTAGACCCTCAGCCCGAAGCTGGTGGGTTTCTTTTTGCTATTGTACTAACGGCGAACGATAGTGGAGGAGCTAGTATATTGGCAGAGCTCTTTTTTGTGATTTGCGACCCTTAATTGGTGTTTCTCCCGAAGTTTATAGGGACAGCTTGGTGCTGTTCCCCATTTTTCGAGCGCGTAAGGCGACATCTTGAGTCGGATCAACACCCCTAAATTTGTAATGCTGCATTCGTTGCCATGTGCGGCGCGTAAAAGGAAGAGGAGGTTATCTTGAACATGAAGAAGAAACTACAAGCTCTTATCTGTGTCTGTTCCCTTGGTATAATGTGGATGGCCGCACCGGTTGGTGCTCAATCGTTAGGACAAGGCACACAAAGTGACCAAGTACTGGATTTGCAAGAACGATTAAGCGCACTCGGTTACTTTAAAACAGGAATTACCGGTTATTACGGTAACCAGACTAAGAATGCTGTAAAGAAATTTCAAGCCAGCTATGGCTTGTCAGTTGATGGTGAAGCCGATTCCTTAACTCTCTCTAAACTAAAAAATACGATTTCACCCAAACAGTCGGTGCTGGACGAAATGGCGCGAATAATTCATTCTGAAGCCCGAGGGGAGTCCTTTTTAGGACAAGTTGCCGTGGGAGCTGTCGTACTTAATCGAGTCCAGTCCGAAAAATTTCCTGATTCCATCACTGAGGTTATTCATCAACCAGGTCAATTTTCAGCCGTTGATGATGGCCAGTTTAACCTTAAACCAAATTTGTCAGCCTACCGCGCGGCAAAAGCCGCTTTGAATGGTTTGGATCCAACAACTGGGGCCCTTTATTTTTACAATCCTGATATTGCCCAGGCATCTTGGAGCAAAAAGAGACCCGCCAAGATTACTATTGGTAATCACGTATTTACCCTTTAATAGTAGATACAATGACAAAAGTCGCGTAAATCGCGGCTTTTTTTGGTTATTAATGACATTAAATAAATGATAGAAGGGATTAACTACATTGAGAAAAGCAAGCTGATAAGGCGGATTAGACGGTGTCACTCATCCCTACGGATTACACAACGCTGCAAGCCACAAAGCGCGGAACAACACCGAATTACTATGTTAGAACTCAAACGAATCTGACTTAGGAGTGTAGTTATGGAGAGTGAAATTGAATTGGCTGTTGAGAAAATTGAGCAATTGAATACGAGAAGTCAAAAAGCAATGATGGAGTTAATCCGAAAAAGCTTGAAAATGAACGATGACGAGTTTAATAAAGAACTGCTGTTAGCCTACGCTCATCAAAATCCAGTTCATATTTTGGAAATCACAATCGCTCTAAAATATGAAGAGATTATTAAAGCTTTACCGGAGCAGTACGTTTAGATTAAAAGCTCCGTAAACTAGAACAAAGCAGTAATGGTAGCATCGTTGTACTGGCAAGCCTGCTGCTGTTGTGAGATGAAACTTAACCTATCGGGTAAGTATTTGGCAAAGGACCAGAAACCGGGACTAACGGATAACGAGAGCTCCATAACAAAGATCAAGCAGGCTGCCGGTGATAAACTCGGTGGCCTGTTGTGCTTACTGGCAGTTTAGTTCATTACTGAAGCTACGGTATTGTAATAATATCCCTAAAGTATATTATGTTGGATTATTAGCAAGAGGAAATGATTATAAAGCTGTCTTGCCCTTAATTTGGGTGCTGAGTTGATTAAATATTTAATGGAGTTTTATCATATGGAGCTGCTTCCGATCACCGCAGCAAAACATGATATCAGCCTGCTTTCGCAAGTGATGGAAGATTGATTTAATAGATTAACCAAAATAAAGAAGCTCACTCCTGACGCAGGAATGAGTTAATTATCGTTGGATCTTCTATTTGTAATTACATGTTTATGTGCTTATTACATAAACCAACATTGTACAAAGTTGAATTGACATAGTAGAAGCCAGATTTGAAAACTGTTTCCTTGGTTGAATAAAATCGTAAATGTACTAAATTACACTGAACACAAAAGTAACTATTCATAATCGACCTCCTTTGTCAGAATTGTTGAACAAGGATTTATTTGTTTTAGTGAATCCTCTGACGACAAACGAAGAGAACCGAGATAATTACACTTCCAAGAGTGACCCAAAGTTAAATGTTACTTACTTACTTTTTCATACTTTGTCTAAATTCGTTTGGTGTCATTCCGGTAATCTTTCTAAATACTGTGCAAAAATGAGGATAATTAATAAAGCCGACTTTTTCGGCTAGTTGGTAATTTTTAAGGCTGGACCCGGTTATATATGTTTTTGCTTTTTCTATTCTTTGCAACGTTAAATAATTAATAAAATTTTCACCCGTTTGCAGTTTGAAAAGTTGGCTTAAATAACTGGAATTCATATGAATATGTTCGGCAATTTTAGTTAAGGTAATGTCTTCATCAAGATGCTGGTGAATGTATTCAATTGCTCTATGGATATCCTCATGTAGGTCTTCCTGAAAGTGAAAATCACTTTTTGGTGTGCGGCTAAAAACTGTTTCAAGGTCCTCAAACCATTCAGTTATGGAGCAATTATCCGACAAAAGCTTCCATTCACGTTGAGTCAAAGGTATGTTCAAATCTTCTAGTAAATGAATAATTTTACTTTTTATAGCTGATGGTTTGGGGTGGTTTTCAACAATGAATCGATTCAGAACCTGCATCCCTTCCATTCGATCATTTACATTGGAACAGGACCATTTTGAACGTAAAACTTTTTCCAATGATGTCCAGTTGAACGAATTACTGATCATTCCACGGTATTCATGATAATATAAGAGTGATTTTTTGGGATTATAGAAGGTTGTTTCCTCGGCACACTTTGCCTCTATTAATTGCTTCTTTAATTGTGTATAGTCCACTCCATATGAGCTTACCCCAATGTTCACATGTACAGAAAAAAATTTTTGAAACCATTGGTTCATTCGATCGTGCACCTGGCGAATCAATGATTCCAAAGCCATTTTGCTGGCTCCTTTGGGAAGTTTAAACACGATAAATTGGGCCCCTGACTGATGAGGGAGTATACCTCCATAACCAATCTCGCGAAAAATTTCGTGTACGGTTTGATTGAACGTAAATTTAATTAATGTGATGTCGTTTTCAGGATATTGTGAAAAAAAGCGGTTCAGCTTCCGAATGGTGACATAAAGCGCTACGATTGTGAAGGGTTGATCTGGCAAATGAGGCTCAGATTCTCCGAAAAGATATTCAATTTCTTTTTCTGACATGTAAAGTCCAGCCATAATATCACGCAGCATTCGCTGGCGAACATCCCATATATGCTGGTCCATGATTCGATCAGCCTGTATTGCCCGGTTGTTCATTTGGTTCTCTTGAATGATGCTATTTTTGCATTTTTCCAACGTTTGTATCATTTCGTGCGTATTCACCGGTGTTTTCAACACATAGGCTAGCGCTCCGAGGCTAACCGCTTCCTGAGCATAAACGAAGTCTTTATGGGCAGTCAAAATGGCAAAACGAACATTGTGAAAATCTCGTTTGATGGCTTTCATCAGTTCGATCCCATTCATGACGGGCATGGAAATGTCAGTAATAATTAAATCCGGCAAGTAAGCGGCACATTTCTCCAAGGCCTGTTGCCCATTTACTGCAGTTGCTACCACCTCCATGCCAAGTTCATCCCAAGGTATTTCCTGCTGAAGTGTAGCCAACACCATGTATTCATCATCGACTAATAAAACTTTAATTTGCATATTCGTAGCGTTCATCTTAGCAAGACCGCCTTTTACATTTACTGAGCTTTCTCAATATGAGTCGTCATAGGAAGCTGAATTTCGATAATGGTACCTTGATTGAGGGTGCTTGTTATAGATAAACCGTATGGATCTCCAAAATACAATTTCAATCGTTCATGAATGTTGCAGATCCCCATATGATAATACCCTTTTTTTTCGTCGTTCCGGGCTTGCGAGAACACTGAGGAGGCTTGTTCTTTAGCCATTCCGACCCCATCATCCGATACTTTGATCACAATGATATTTTCTTTTACTTCACCGCAGATGACAATCGAACCTGAGGTACCTTTAGGTAGAATGCCGTGAAATAGTGCATTTTCAATCAGGGGCTGTATCGTAAGCTTTGGTATTAAAGCGTTCAACAGCGAGTCATCGATATCGTATTCTACGAAAAAGGTATCCGGATAACGAACAGATAGTAAATAAGCATAATGTCTGATTCCTTCGATTTCTTGGCTTATGGCAACATGCTCGTCGACTTTATCTAAATGAAAATGAAGTAAATGGACTAAACTGGTAATCATATGATCCACATCGTTCGTTTTCCCGTGTTTGGCCAAATAACTAACCGAATTTAGAGTGTTATAAAGAAAATGAGGTTGGATTTGAGATTGAAGCACCTTCAGCTCATAATACTTTTTTCTTTTCTCGGTGTATATTAATTCATCCATTAGTATTTTTACTCGTTTTACCATGCTGTTAAAGGTTCCGACCAGAATGCCTAATTCATCCCGATAAGGTAAAGAGATTTGGGTCTGGAAATCACCAAGGCTCACTTTTTTCATTTGTGTGATCAGTTTTTTCATCGGACGGGTAATGTATCGGGCTAAATAATAAGAAATGACAAGCGATAAGACTAGTCCTAACAGGCTAATGATTATGGCAAAAGTATGCAGGAAGCGTATAGACTTGATCAATTGTTCTTCTTTGACCACGGCGAAAATTTGCCAGCCCCAAAGGTTGTTAGTGGTCCTTGCTATGAAAAACGGGTTCCCTGCTTGATCGATCTCCGTCCATTCGTTGAGATTAGTATTTATGATGGTATTTTCCGGTAAACCTGTAATATAATATTTTCTTTCAAATACGTTATACCCAATATAAGAGCTATTGATGGATAAAGGGTGGTTTTGTCGACTGAGAATCAATAAATCTTCCTTCGAATCAAAAATGCTATTCTTCGGATTGGCAATGATATTGGAGAGATCCAAATCAGCCGCCAACACCCCGACAGTTGCCCCTTTAGAGTCCAAGAGCTTGACGGTAACCGTCACCGTATAGTCGGAAACTAAAGAGTTGTAAGGCTCCGTCCATAGAAAGGAAGAGTCGCTTAAAATGGTACGCCGATAAGTATCTTCAGTCTGAATTTTATTGCCGATATCCCATAAATAGGCTGATGTTCCGTCCACATGTTGATCTTGGGATATGATGTAAATGTTTTTGATATCCTGATTCCACTGAAGTTTATAGTTCTCTAACAGCTTTATGATTTCCTGATGTTCACTAGAAATCAAACGGCTATCTTTTGATAAAAATAGCATCATTTTTTGAATGTCTTTCATGAATTGATTCAAGTAAACGTTCGTACGTTCCAAGGACTGGGTGACATAAACGGTTTGCTGTTTTTTAAATTGACTTTTTACATATTCTTGTGAGACATATCCAAGCAAGAAGATCAGGATGGACATGGAAAGGAAGCTTAATATAAAGATTTTGATCGTGATATTTAAATGCAGTCTAACTCGCATAATGTAGCGCTCCTTTTCTAAGTATGCCAATTATATCTCATATCTCAGTAGAAAAGCTTTTTGTCCTTTTGGTAAAAGATTCATTTTTTTTTGTTTTAAGTGGGATCGATCGATGGCTAATCTAAAAATAACGAAGTATTTTCTATAAAATATGAACGCTAATACTTCGCTACTGATGCTAAAATTGGTCTTGTTCGTAACACCAAAAATTACAGGAGGACTTTATGAACAGGAGGACTTTATGAGTGGAAGTGCTACACAGAAAATAAGCAACTTATCTACTAGGGGGAAAGGTGGTCCTAACTTTTTAAAAATATTGTATAAATATCGATATCGATATCTTTTCATTTTCCCAGGGCTTCTTTATATCCTGCTATTTAAATATGGATCGATGTATGGGATTATCATTTCTTTTCAGGACTATAAGCCCTTTAAAGGAATAAGCGGTAGCAGTTGGGTAGGCTTCAAATGGTTTATGGAATTTTTTCGTGATCCCGATTTTTGGCGATTAGTTAAGAATACAATTGTCATCAGCGTCTTAAAAATCATCTTTGGAATGATTCCCGATGTCATTCTTGCTTTACTACTGAACGAAATTAGAAAAGTATGGTTTAAGAGAGTCATTCAGACGTTAACTTACATGCCTCACTTTTTATCTTGGGTTATCATTTACGGATTGGTCATCGCTTTCCTGTCGCCTACAACTGGATTGATTAATTTCGTATTAAAAGACTGGGGTATGGACCCCATTCAATTTCTGACTTCAAACGGCTGGTTTCGATGGATACTGGTTTTCTCAGATATGTGGAGGGATGTGGGTTGGGGGGCAATTATTTATTTGGCTGCCTTAACGTCGATTGACATGCAGCTGTACGAGGCGGCAGTCATGGACGGTGCTGGCAAATGGCGCCAGACCTGGCATATTACCCTTCCGGGAATCCGTAATGTTATTGTTTTGATGCTGATCTTAAGAATAGGAAATATATTAGATGCGGGTTTCACGCAAATTTACGCCATGTACAATCCTCTTGTATACGAAACTGCAGATATTATCGATACATGGGTTTATAGAGCGGGAATTGCGGAAAATCGCTTCAGTCTAGCAACCGCTGTTGGGTTGTTCAAATCCGTTATCGGGTTATTCCTTGTCGTTGGAGCGAATAAATTGGCGAAAAAATATGGAGATTCCGGAATATGGTAAGGGGGGATGAAGTTGAAATTAACATGGGGTCGGATCGTTTTCAATATCTTTAATTATTTCTATCTGACTATTGCAGGGGTTGCCGCACTATTTCCTTTGGTATATGTTTTTTCCGTATCGTTGACCCCTTATACGGAATTAGTAAAGAACGGCGGTTTTGTTATCATTCCCAAACATGCTACTTTTGAGGCATATAGGGAACTTTTTGGAAACGAATTGATACCGAGAGCATTCATGAACTCTGTTTTTATTACAACTACCGCCACCATCCTAGGGCTGTTACTTACCATACTGCTTGCCTACGGTCTGGCGAAAAAATCACTTCCCGGCAGAAATGTCATTATATTTATTTGTTTCTTCACAATGATTTTCCAGGGAGGGCTCATCCCTCAATTCATGCTGGTTAAATATCTAGGCTTGCTTGACACATACGGTGCCCTGATCTTCCATGGAACCGTCAGCATTTTTAATTTGCTAGTGATGAAAAGCTTTTTTGAGGAGTTGCCGCTGGAATTGGAAGAGGCGGCCATGATCGACGGTGCCTCGGAATTAAAAATTTTATACAAAATCGTAATTCCGCTATCAATGCCGGCCATCGCCACGATTGGGTTGTTTTATGCGGTATATCACTGGAACACCTTTTTTGAAGCCATCCTCTATATATCGGACGTTAAGAAACATCCTTTACAGGCGGTATTACAAACGATGCTGAATGTTCCAGATGCATCTGAGGTGGGGGCTGATATTAGCAGCTTGATTCCTACGGAGGCGTTAAAAATGGCTGCCGTCATGATTACGGTTGTTCCCATATTAATGATTTATCCATTCTTGCAAAGGCATTTTACGAGTGGAGTATTACTTGGTTCAGTCAAAGGCTGATTACAATCGAAAAGAGGGATTCTATGAGAAGTTTACTTATGCGTTTGTTAACATTTAGCTTAATCCTTGTTATAATCTCTGGTTGTGCTAAGGAAGCCCCGAAAAATGCGGGTGAAGTAGGGGGCAATAAAGCTTCCACACCGATAGACATTGAAGTGGAAAGATGGTTTCCGATTAATGTGGATTTTCCCGCACCGGACAAAGATGTTGTACTACAGCAAATTAAAAAAGACCTTAACATTAATCTGAAGTACGGTTTCTCATCCGGCAAATCGGACGACTGGAGAGCCAAACTGGGGGCACGCGTAGCTGCCAACGATCTGCCGGATGCGATTATGTTCTTTAATTTTAAAGATTATTTAAAGGCACAATCCGAGGGTTATATTATTCCATTAAACGATGTGCTTACATTGAAAAATGCGCCTTCCAACATGGGATATCTGACTCAGGGTATGCTCAATATCATGTCTGATGCAAATGGCAATTATCATGGATTGCCTGTGAGGGTACCGCCTGGGCAATCTGCTCTCTATATTCGCAAGGATTGGTTGGATGCGCTCGGACTTCCGATGCCGAAAACAACCGAAGAACTGAAAAATGTAATGACCGCCTTCGCTAAGAACGATCCGGATAAAAACGGCAAGAACGACACCTTTGGCTTAAGTGCAACGGGTTCTTGTTCCACATGTCAGGCTTTTGCCCAACTGATCTCCGCCTTTACCGGCAATACGGATGCCAAGTATTACGTGGATGAGAGCGGGAAATTAAAAGGAGGACCTATAAGCCCTGAATTCCGAAATTATTTGGGATACATGCAGGGAATGGTGAAAACGGGAGCTATTGATCCTGATATCGTGACGAACAATGCAGACCGTGTCATCCAAAAGGCAGAGCAAGGGCAGATCGGCATATTCGTAAATAACGGCTACCCGGTAGAAATCGTTAAAAATATGAAAAAAATCAATCCAAAGGCAGAGCTTGTCTATTTACCTCCGGTTACGGGACCTGCCGGGATTGGATTTAATAATGGTAACAGTAATACCCCAGGCGGCGTATTGGGGATTACAACCAAAGCTGGAAAGGATCCTGAAAAAGTAAAGCGGATCATCGAGCTGTTCAATTGGATGAACGGGGGAGCTGGAGAACAGTTGCTGCTATACGGCGTCGATGGGGTCAACCATAAAAAAGTCGATGGAAAGACCGAGATCATATCTGGGAAACAAAATGACTATTTAGGCGCTTATTCTTTAACCGGTGAAGCACCTATCAAAATGAGAGATCCTGACGTATTAAAAGCTTACTTCCCTGATCCTGTCATCTATGACCAGCAAAAGCAGCTATTAAGCGAGGTTCAACGAAACGGTAATGTTTACAAAATGGGATACGCGAAGGATCATTCCGAAATTTCAGCGGGATTAGACAAATATGTCGAGGAAATGGTCTTTAAATTTATGTACTCGAATGCATCGCTTGATGACGCTGGATGGAATGAATTTATTAGTAACTACAACGAGAAATATAAGGGCAATCAGCTCAGAGATTACATGATGAAAGATTTGCAAAAATCCAGCGTTCTAAAATAGGATCGAATCGTAAGCATTAAGATTTGCAAAATGGGAGGGTGTTACACGATGAAATTGTCAACGCAGGATAAACCCTTCTTTCCTTATTCTCTGGAAGAAAAATTCGAGACTGTACAATCTATGGGCTTCGAGGCTTTCGAAATTGACGGTAAGCTTTTGACGGAACGATTCGATGAAGTGAAAAGAGCCGTAGCCGCAACAGGTCTTCCCGTAGTTACAGCTTGCGGGGGATATCGCGGCTGGATCGGTGATTTCAATGAGGAGAAGCGTCAACAAGCAATTACCGATATCGGTGAAATCTTACGGCGCTTATCCGATATCTCAGGGAAAGGGATTGTCGTCCCTGCCGCATGGGGGATGTTCTCCAAGCGATTACCGCCGCTAATTTCTCCACGCTCTGAAGAGGAAGACCGGAAAGTCCTATTGGATTCTCTGGACAAAATCAACAGAATAGCCGAACAAACGGGTACAAATCTTTACTTGGAACCGCTAAATCGTTACGAGGATTATATGATTAATACCTTGTCCGATGCCGTCAAGCTTATTGAGGCGGGGGGATTCTCACGAGTGAAGGTGATTGCGGATTTTTTTCATATGAATATTGAAGAACGTGACATTGCGGAAAGCATCCGGACTGTAAAGGAACATCTCGGTCATGTGCATCTCGCCGACAGCCACCGTTTCCAGCCAGGGGATGGACATATGGATTTCATTTCGGGATTCAACGCTTTGAGGGAAATCGGATATAACGGATTCTTGACATTTGAATGCCGTGTTTTGGGACAGCCAGAGGATACTCTTTACCGGCAGTCGGTCCAATATATTAAATCTTGCCTAGAGGCGACAAGCAGACATAATTAAATACATTTATGGTTTTCTGAATGGGATTGTATGGATTTCTTGTACAATCCTAATTCCCTGCCCGAATTTATAAGGACGGTGGATTAATTTGAATCGTGCGGATGGAATGAAAATTATAGTTGCACCTGATTCCTATAAAGGGAGTCTAAGTGCCAAGGACGTCGCGTTCTGGATTGAACAAGGAATAAGAGATGTGATGCCCGAAGCAGAGGTGATCCGAATCCCGCTTGCCGATGGGGGAGAAGGAACGACGGATGCAATTGTAAGCGCAACAGAAGGACAACTTCATCGGGTTGATGTAATCGGACCTTTGGGTGAACCCGTGACGGCAGTTATCGGAATACTCGGGGACGAGAGAACAGCCGTTGTTGAAATGGCGGAGGCGTCTGGGTTGATGCTTGTTCCGAAACAGCGATTAAATCCATTAATGACGACGACGTATGGTACTGGTCAATTAATTAAAGCGGCCCTTGATAAGGGATGCTGCAAAATCATTATCGGCATTGGTGGCAGTGCAACAAACGACGGTGGAGTGGGAATGGCTCAAGCCTTAGGCGTTCACTTTTACGATGCATTTGATCAAGAAATTTCGTTTGGCGGCGGTCAACTGGGACATATCAACCGCATTGACATGTCGGGCATCGACCCGCGTATCGCCGGTTGCGAGATTATTATTGCCAGCGACGTGACCAATCCGCTGTGTGGCCCGGAGGGCGCTTCAGCTGTATTTGGTCCGCAGAAAGGCGCTACCAAAGAAATGGTGGAGATCCTTAACCGGGGCTTACTGCATCTGAGTGCATTAATCCAGGAACAATTGGGTTTAGACATAACGAATGTCAAGGGAGCGGGAGCTGCTGGAGGATTAGGCGGAGGTTTGATGGCCTTTCTTTCCGCGACCATGGCTAGTGGAATTGATATCGTATTGGAAGCCGTCAAATTCGAAAAATGGGTGGAGCAAGCTGATCTTGTCATTACGGGCGAAGGACGCACCGACTTACAGAGCAGTTATGGCAAGAGTCCTATTGGTGTAGCAAGGGTGGCAAAAAAATGGAATAAACCTGTCATTTGCATTTCCGGAGGGATCACGTGCGATGTGGATTCGTTGTACGATCTAGGATTGGACGTGATTATCGGCGCAGCCCAATCTCCTATGACACTTGATGAGGCTATAAGCAGAGCCCCTGAATTAATTCGTCATGCCACTACTTCCATTATTAGGACAATACTTCTCGGCTCCTCGCGAAGAGTAAATGTTGATGCAGTTTAAAAGTTTAGAAACATGGAATATATTAAATGTCCCAGGGGCTGCAGCTAATAATCAAAAGGAGGAAAAATCATTGAATATTGTCGTTTGGAATGAATATCGACATGAAAAATCGAACGGGGCTGTAGCTGCAATTTATCCGGATGGCATCCATACGGTGATTGCACAAGCTTTGCGACAAGAAGGTGTAAATGTCAAGACGGCCACTTTGGATGAGGATGAGCATGGTCTTACGGATAAGGTTCTTAGTGAAACGGATGTTTTGATTTGGTGGGGACATAAAGCACATGAAGAGGTACAAGATACGATTGTGCAAAAAATATATAAACGGGTTCTCGAAGGCATGGGAATGATTGTTCTTCATTCCGGTCATTTTTCGAAAATTTTCAAAAAATTAATGGGTACCTCCTGTGATTTGAAATGGCGGCAAGTTGGTGAAAAAGAGCGATTATGGGTCATTAATCCTAGCCATCCGATCGTTGAAGGAATAGGTGAATATATTGAGCTAGAGAAAGAGGAAATGTATGGGGAGTTTTTTGACATTCCAGAGCCGGAAAGCACAATTTTTCTTAGCTGGTTTGCAGGTGGGGAAGTTTTTAGGAGCGGATGTACGTATACACGCGGCAAAGGGAAGATTTTTTATTTTCGACCTGGGCACGAAACGTATCCAACCTATCATAACTCACAAATCATGAAAGTAATCGCAAATGCCGCTCAGTGGGTTGCTCCAACAGATGGACCTTCCATTCAATTTGGCAAAACGGTACCCTTGGAGAAGCTGTAATGAAGGTCATTAATATCGGGATTATCGGAACAGGTTTTTCAGCACAAGCTCATATTGAAGCGATTCGGCGTATTCCTTATTTACAAGTAAAAGCTATTGCGGCTAGCAGTTTGGAGAAAGCGCAGCAAGTAGCTGAAGAATATGGAATTCCAAAGGCATATGGGAATGCGAGTGAACTCATTCAAGACAACGACGTTATGGCCGTTCACAACTGCACGCCAAACTATGTGCATTATGACATTAATCGCGAGGTTCTATTAGCGGGAAAGCATATATTATCTGAAAAACCTTTAGGGATGGACAGTGTCCAGACAAAAGAGCTCGCCTTATTGGCTCAAAGTAGTATGGGAATTAGCGGTGTAGCATTCAATTATCGTCATTATCCACTGATTGCAGAAATCAAACATAAGCTCAGTACGCAGAAATATGGCAAAGTAAACCTGGTCTATGGCTGCTTTTTACAGGATTGGTTGTTAAACAATACGGATTACAATTGGCGACTAGAGCCGAAATATAATGGTGCTTCACGCGCTTTAGCAGACATAGGCTCCCATTGGTGTGATACGGTCCAATACGTATTAGGTAAAAAAATTGTAAAAGTATTTGCTGATTTGAAGGTCGTTCATCCTGTTCGGTTAAAGCCGAATAAAAAAGCGAATACCTTCGAGGTGCATTCGGAGATGGAGTATGAGGAAATTTCTATGGAAACGGAAGACTATGGAAGCGTACTCGTTCATTTTGAAGATGGTATTCAAGGAGTATTTACAATCTCACAAGTGAGTGCCGGTCGAAAAAACAAGCTGTTCTTTGAAATTGCCGCGGATAAAGGGTCATTAGCTTGGAATCAAGAACAACCCCATTCACTATGGATTGGTCAACGAGATCAAGCGAGTCAAGAACTGATCTCTGACCCGCGAATACTTTCTGAATCGGCTTCCAAGCTTTTACATTATCCTGGCGGGCATCAAGAAGGCTGGCCGGATGCTTTAAAAAATATGTTGATTGATTTTTATGCTGTAATTCGAAGTAAAATGGCGAATGAATCATTACCCATCCGGTCATTTGCCAACTTTGAAGAAGGAAATCAGATAATGAATGTCTTGGATGCTATTCTAGAGAGTCATCGAAAGCAGCAATGGGTGAAAATTAATTAACCTGTATCAGTGATAAATATCTATATAAAATGATTAGGAGGCACCAAATGCCAAAGCAGCTAGTCGCAACAGCCCCACGTAAAGCAGAATTATTAAACTATGAGGAAGCTCCACTCGGTTCAGGTCAAGTTAGAGTTCAAGTTGAATATGCGTCTCCAAAGCACGGATCTGAATTGGCTGATTTTCGCGGAGAACGTAACCAGATGGAAACCGTTTATGATCATGAATGGCATGCATTTATGCCCAACCAAGCTGAGGTTGTAGGAACTCGATTTGGTAATTGGAATATTGGAAATCAATGGGTAGGCCGAATTACGGAAATCGGACCTGAAGTCCAAGGGTATAAAGTTGGAGAACGATTGTGTGGTTATGGCGGCATTCGAGAATCGCATGTGGTAAACACAATCAACCCTAAGCGGTTAATGAAAATGCCCGAAGAAATGTTGTGGAAAAATGCAGTATGCTTCGACCCCGCCCAATTTGCTTTAGGCGGCATTCGAGATGGACAAGTGAAGCTGGGAGATCGAGTGGCTATTTCTGGACTTGGTGCCATAGGCGCCATTGCGGCTCAAATGGCTAAGTTGGCTGGTGCCAGCTACGTTGCCGTTATCGACCCCATCCAGAAAAGAAGAGAAGCTGCGATCCGTGCAGGAGCAGATGAAGCATTTGATCCTTTGTCTCAAGATGTTGGGTTGGAACTGAAAAAATCGACCGACAAGCTAGGTGTCGATGTTATCATCGAAACAAGTGCAAATGAACATGCTCTACAAGCTTGCTTACGAGGATTAGCCTATGGGGGAACGATAGCGTTTGTTGGCTGGGCGAGACCATTCAAAGGCGGGTTAAACTTTGGTATGGAAGCACATTTTAATAATGCGAAAATTGTTTTTTCCCGAGCTTGCAGTGAGCCCAACCCGGATTATCCGCGTTGGAGCTGGAAACGAATTCAAGAGGTGTGTTGGAGTTTGTTGGAATCGAATCAGGTGAATTGTGAAGAAATAGTTGATCCTGTCATTCCTTTTTCAGAAGTTGCAGACGGATACGAGGAATATGTAGATCGCTCACCAGAAAAAAGCATTAAATTAGGCGTAACCTTTAAGGCTTAATTTTTTGGACGATAGGCAACAAAGAAAGGGTGGGTGATGTGTCAGAAGGTGCAATGGATTTAATCTATGACGTGAGATGAATTGCAAAAATCGATTGAGCTAACGGGAAATAATAGCTTAACCAGACATGAACATGAGGACAATCCTCTATATTTCTTGGTACGAAATGCGCCCCGCCACCAAAGGACGACGTAGCCGTTTCGCCTTGTGGCTGTCGGATGATTCGAATATGATGGAAGGAGGACGTTTCAAATTAGATCGACCAATGGCATTTGTCTATGTTAGTGAGAAACAAAATTCCCGTAAAGAGGTGTCCTTCATAATGGAAACAAGCAATCCAACGAAAGTATCCGTAGAGACCGTCGTTCAAGCCCCTGTAGCAAAAGTATGGAGCTATTGGACCGAGCCGGACCACATTACGAAGTGGTATCAACCTTCCGAGGAATGGCATGCGCCAAGAGCGGAGAACGATTTGAGAGTCGGCGGCGAATTCCTGACAAGGATGGAAGCGAAAGATGGCAGCATGGGTTTTGATTTTAGCGGAGTTTACGACGAAGTGAAGCTGCATGAGACGATTGCCTACACATTGGGAGACGGACGGAAAGTGGATATTGCGTTCGTCGATTAAGGCGAGGCCACGAAGGTCGTTGAAATCTTCGACGCAGAGAGCACTAACCCCGTTGAATTCCAACAGGCGGGTTGGCAAGCGATTCTGGATAGTTTCAAACGATATACGGAAGCATCATAAGAATAACGAAACGCGCTCTGCCTCCAAAGGACGGCAGAGCGCGTTTTGCCTTGGATGAAAGAGCAATCGATCTTCGTTTGTTCTGTTCCCTATCCATTGTTGTTATTGTGCTCTATCGGTAGACGATAGCATCACGACATGACGGCAAACCGGTCGCGTGATCGGTTGCCGTCGTTCGTTGAAGTAACGGGCAGATTAGAGGAACAATTTGTTTGTATTTAAGATATTGGTTTTATGGTACGTTAGAACTTGTTGATAATATTTTGTTTACAGCGAATTCAAATCAATTTAAGAATAATTAGAAAGATTAGAGGGAAACAATTGAGATTACAACCGGTGAATGGAAATTATGCCTTACCGTTTGAGCAACGGTCAAAAATGAAGTGGTCTATGCATCTACTCTTCATCTTCTTAATTGGGATATTCGGAGCATTCCTATTTCTCCCAACTAATGGAGGTTATATAGAAATAGCCTTCAAGTTGCTCTGTACTATATTAGTATCTATTTTCCTATACGCATGGGTGTTTGCAGGTATCCTTCGGCGACAATCCCTAAAGATAACCCAGGATTTTATCGAGTTTACAGCTGCATTTGGGACTAAGAAGGCTCATTGGAATGAAATCTATGACGTCCAGGTGTTTACCCAAAGTCATAATACTTTTATTGGACTAATTCTTAAAGACAAGATAAGGAAAAGTAAGCAATCCTTTTGGACTGAATTAAACAATATGTACGGAGGGATGTTCTCAATCAGAATTCCTATTTCTTTATTTGCGAGCATCGATATTGAAACGTTGTATTCAACGATTAGGTCACAAATGAACATGCAGCCTTGTGACCTTGAATTTATCAATAAGGATAGTCAAGGAATAGAGGAACAGAGAAAAACAAACTGGCTAATAGTGCTACTTAAAATATCTCTTCTAGTTCTAGTTTTTGGAATTGTTTATGGAATTTCGATTTACTTGTTAAAAATCAACTTCTTATTGATTCCGATTTTCGGACAAATGGGAATTATTTATATCTACAACAAGAATTCTCACGAGGAAATCAATGTATGGCCGATAAGGTATATGGTTGGGCTATTGTGTGCGTCGCAAATATTTATTGCTATGATTACAAGTATTTTTTTAACGGCTAAAATCCCATTTAACTTAAGTAATCTTAATGATATTTCATTAGACTACATTATGTATATTAAGGACGAACCGTTAAAGAATCTGATGGTGATTGGAATTGCTATATTGCTTTTCGCTTATGGTACCTTTCATGGTAAAACGTTTAGATTTTTTAAGATAATAGGGAAAATCTTCATGAAAAGACATGGTGATTATTTTTATAAGAGGGATGGTAGAATCGCGGAAATTTATCTTCTAGACCCAGAAGACTTTCGTGAAGATGAAACCAAGTTTGTTGCCCATATAGAAGAAGGCTGTTTTATTGAGAAAGAAGGTAAAAGAGTTAAGGCATTATTATTACCCAAAACAGCAATTGAGGTCCTAGAAATAAAAATATCGGGTAGTAATATAGTCCAGAATGGAGAGGAACAATACTATAAGATAGTCCTTGGAGGCACGGGTTCTTACGTTCCGTATGTATTTCCTTGCCTACTTATCTGTAGCACTAGCAAGGAGATAGAACTAATCCGTTTAGAAATTTAGTGAAGGGCTTGTTAAGCTAACGCAGAACGATAGTTCAAAAAGTAAGCATGATGGCAGCCGGTCCAATTATCGGTTGCCTTTTCTCAACTTGGACCATGAGGACATGACACATACACATGTGCATCGCTGTTAAAGTAAGCTAATTATCAGAATTAATTAATGGGGTTAATTAATAAAAAAGATCGTTCTCCTATAAGAGAGACGATCTTTTTATTCATTAAACGGTTTTGGTTGAAAGGAAGAGAATTTGACGGTTAATAGTTGGCTTGATAACGGGTATTGGACTTAAACTTATATTAGATGTAATATTGTTTCGTTTCTTTACGCATAACGTCGACATTTTTTATTGACAATGGTTGAACTATAGTAATAGGGTATAAATTAAAGATATTATTTGGGAGGGAGATCAATTTGTCAGTAGAAATTAACGACTTCTTAGTACCTGATATCGGTTACTTAATATATAGAAAGTGCACACCCACATGGGAAATTGCAAAAAATGAAATCTCATTTTGTGACATCACCTATGTCATAGAAGGGAGAGGAATTTATACAATTAATGGCGTACAATACGAGGTGAAACGCGGTGATCTTCTTTGCATTCCACGCGGAAGTATTCGTATGGCCCACTGCGTCGTCGATGACCTTATGAACGTGTACTCCGCTAACTTTAAACTCTATGACATGAACGGACAACAAGCCGACCTGCCTCTTCCTTTGCTGACGCACATTGGGATTAAAAGCGATCTCATCGGGCTCTTTCGTGAGCTATCCAATGCCTGGGTTCGTAAAGAAACAGGGTATCGAACAAAAACCAGAGGTCTGCTGCTTGTTATCATGCACAGATTGTTTGAGCTGATTCTCTTAAAAAAAGACCCCGCAAGATCAGACTATCGGGTGAAAAAGGCGATCAACTATATATCTGAAAACTACGCGAGCAATGTTACTGTAAAAGAGATTGCAAATCTCGTTGGGCTCAATACGGTATACTTTGGTGCACTATTTAAAAATGAAACGGGAATACTGGTCAATCAATACTTGACGCAAACGAGAATTAATCATGCAGAGGACATGCTGCAAAATGGCGAATGCAACGTAACCGAAGCCGCAGAGCGTTGCGGGTATAGCGATCTGTCGCACTTTCGAAAGCAATTTAAATTGATCAAAGGCTATTCGCCATCACAATGTCTCAGAAATCAACCAGACTAGCGTACGCTAGTCTTTTTTTTTTACAAATAATATCTTTAATTAGGCATTGTTAACTATATTCAGACTATTGTTGAAAGGTATCTTGAATGCTAAGTTCTATATGAAGGAACAAAAGTGTTTTGGCTATCTTTATAGGTGCTGCACGATGAACATATTATGAATAAAATATTAAATTCACACCCTATATTTTGTAGTTGATGAAAACGCTTTAATTTATTTGATAGAGGTGCTTCATGGATCACGCGGGACGTATATATTCCGAATACAATGCTTGGCTGCAGCCAAAATCCAGTCTAGAGCCTAAAGCTTTGCGAATCAGTGCAGGCTTCGATTTAGATTTTATCCATCAAGAATGTCATCTAGGTCTAATTCGCCTATGGGGAGAAATTCAAGAATGCGCTGAGTACACGCTGCAATTAAAAGTAGATGACTTGGAGCATGAGGAGTTTTCACTTACCCCACTGGACAATGGATTCGAGATCGCAGGCGGCAGTAAGAATGCTCTCTTATATGGTGTTTATCGCTTCCTAAACCGTCTTGCCACTGGAGAGAGCATGGAAAAGATTCATGAACGATCCGCACCCAAAGTGGACTATCGCATTATTAATCATTGGGACAACATGGATGGGCACATTGAACGCGGATATGCCGGTAATTCTTTCTTCTTCCTTAATAATAAATTTGATTACGATGAAGAAAGAATTAAAAATTATGCCCGACTGATGGCTTCCATCGGAATTAATGGAATTTGCATTAACAATGTGAACGTGAACAAAGTAAGTGCGGGTCTGATTGCTGAACCGCTGCTTTCTGACATGGCAGAACTATCTGCGCTGTTTAGACCTTTTGGCATCCGATTATTGGTATCCGTCCATTTTGATGCACCGATGATCGTCGGCGGGCTTACAACCTCTGATCCACTGGATGAGGGAGTTAAGGAATTTTGGAAAGCTCAATCCGCGGTTGTATACGATAAAATCCCGGATTTTTTAGGTTATTTGGTGAAAGCGGACTCAGAGTTTAGAGGCGGACCGGAGGCCTTTGGACGAACTCAGGCAGACGGTGCCAATACGATTGCCGCAGCGGTCGCTCCATTTGGAGGGTTGGTCTTTTGGCGCTGCTTCGTGTATAACTGCCAGCAGGACTGGAGAGATGCGCAAACCGACCGTCCAATGGCGGCTTATAAGCACTTTCAGCCACTGGATGGTACATTTGATCAGAACGTCATTCTTCAAATCAAAAATGGCCCTGTAGATTTTCAGACGAGAGAGCCAGTATCGCCTCTTTTTTCAAGCCTTAAAAACACCCGTGAGGCCATTGAGTTTCAAATTGCTCAGGAGTACACAGGCCAGCAAGTCGACCTGTTCGGCCTAGCTGTTCAGTGGGAAGAAATTTTGACAACAGAAGTTGATAAAAGGAAGCAGTTGAAAAGTTTGTTTGGTCAAGAAATCGTTGCTGTGACAGCGGTTACAAACACAGGCAATAACATGAACTGGACAGGTAACACCCTTGCACAGTCCAATCTGTACGCCTTTGGGAGAATGGCGTGGAATCCGGAGCTTACTGCTAAAGAGTTGATCCGTGAGTGGATTCAGATCACGTTTGAAACAGATGAGCATGGACGCCAAACTATGGAGGAGATGCTGCTTAAATCAAGAGGGATTTACGAGAGCTATACAGCGCCTCTTGGTATTGGCTTTATGGTAAATCCGAATTCTCACTACGGGCCTAATGTTGACGGCTATGAGTTTTCAAAATGGGGGACTTATCACAGAGCAAGCTTTGATGCGATTGGTGTCAATCGAACTTCCAAAGGAACGGGATTTACACTTCAGTATCCAGAGTCACTACAAAGGATGTATGACCATATAGAAAGTTGTCCGGAGGAACTATTGCTGTTTTTCCATCGAGTTCGGTACGACTACAAAATGAAAGACGGACGCACATTGCTTCAGTACATATATGACAGTCACTTTGAGGGTGCTCAGCAAACGGAAGCATTGTTACAATCCTGGGAGACTCTGGAGAACCGAGTTCCACAGGAAGCCTTTAACTCGGTGAAAGAGCGACTTCAACTTCAACTTCTCAATGCTTGTGAGTGGCGAGATCAAGTGAATACGTATTTCTATCGCAAAACAGGAATTGACGATGAAAAGGGAAGAAAAATTTATATGTAAGGCGGTGCAGATATGGTAATTACAAATAAAAGTCAATCGATCAGGTATATGAAACGTTACTGGATTCTCTATGTGATGTTGGCTCTCCCGATGGCCTTCTTTATCATTTTCCGTTACATACCTATGGGCTACATTCAAATTGCATTCAAAAACTACAGCATTGTAAAAAGCCCATCGGAGATGGATTGGGCAGGAAATAATGGGTTCGAATATTTTATTAAGGCCTTTTCTAATCGTGACTTTCTTTATTCACTTAGAAACACCATCGGTCTTAACTTTCTTGACTTACTGTTTGGCTTCCCTGCACCTATTATTCTGGCCGTTCTCTTAAATGAACTCGCGTTCAAGCGTTTTAAGCGATTCACCCAAACGATTGTCTATATGCCGCACTTTTTATCATGGATTATCATTTCAGGTATGGCACTCCAGCTTTTTGCGCCGACTACAGGGCTTGTCAACATCATGCTAAACAAGATGGGTTTTGCATCAATTCCGTTTCTGAATGAACCTGGGCATTGGGTGGTCACCTACATTTTACTGGGCATATGGCAAAGCTGCGGTTGGAATACCATCATCTATCTGGCAGCCATTACAGGGATCAACCCAGAACTGTACGAGGCCGCATCGGTGGATGGAGCAAGTCGTATACGCAATATTTGGCACATTACGCTGCCAGGACTTCGTCCTACGATCATTGTTATGCTGATTCTAAGCCTTGGGCGTATTTTGGGCAGTGACTTTGATAGACCTTACGCACTCAGCAATAAGCTTGTCACAGAAGTTTCTAACGTTATTTCCATCTTCGTCTATAACAACGGTATCCGTGGATTGCAATTCTCTCTTACCACTGCCGTCGGTCTATTTCAATCCGTTGTGTGCGTCATCTTTTTGTTTGCAGCAAACGCTCTGGCCAAAAAATTTGGCGAACGTGGCATCTGGTAGGAGGCTATAACATGATTAAATCAAAAGGTACTAGAATCGGAGACTGGATTATCGCTTTCATGTGTTTCTTGTGTATTTTAGTCTGTCTCCTGCCGTTGTTGAATATATTGGCACGATCTTTAAGTTCTGCGAATTCCTTGGTGAAAAATGAAGTTTTACTTCTGCCTGTAGGACTGAATTTCGATGCTTACTCAACGGTACTTGGAGATTCCAAATATACATGGGCGCTGTTATGGACAGCCATACTAACCGTGATTACCACGCTTTGGTCGATGTTAATGACAATTATGTGTGCATACCCGCTTACCTATGACAACCTGAAAGGGAAAAGGATCATCACAGCACTCATTATCTTTACGATGTACTTTAGTGCAGGCACAATCCCAACCTATTTGCTGTTGAAAGAGCTGCACCTGCTCAATAATCCGTTGGTGCTGATTCTGCCAAACTGCATTAGTGTATTTAATGTAATCATCATGCGCAGCTTCTTCTTCGGTATTCCGGAGAGTCTTAGGGAATCCGCTGAAATCGATGGAGCAGGACCTCTTAGGGTACTCATCAACATCTATCTACCGCTTTCCACTCCTGTGCTTGCAACGCTGGCTCTTTTCTATGCAGTGGGCCGCTGGAACGGGTTCTCTGATGCCTTGATGTTTATGTCCGATAGAACCTACTTCCCCATACAATTGCTGCTTTATAACATACTTAATAGTGTCAGCAGTATTGAGGTGGCTACGCAGGAGGGCTTTTCAAGTCCAGGCCTGTCTGAAACGATTAAATCAGCAACAGTTATGTTTGCAACCGTACCGATTTTGCTCATTTATCCGTGGCTGCAGAGATACTTTATCTCCGGCGTTACAATCGGAGCGGTAAAAGGTTAATTTTAACGCATGATAGGAATTGGCTACGTCAATTTTTATAAATCAATGAGAAATAGAAAACAAAAATAGGGAGGAATAAACATGAAATTTCGCAAAGCATTGTCCGTTCTAGCGACTAGTACCATTCTTGCTGGAGCACTTTCAGGATGTACCACCAGCGACAAACCAGCTTCATCAGAGTCATCAACTCCATCAGCTTCAGCGCCTGCCTCTAATGCTCCTAGCAACAACGCTGCACTAGAAAAGCTAGGTCTCGATGCCAATCTCAAATTCAAGGAGACTCGTAAAATCAAAGTAGAGATTTATGACCGTGGTAATCCCGGAGGAACCAAACCAGAGAACAACTTCTATACCAAATATATCAAAGACGGAATGCTTCGTGACCACAATGTAGACGTTACTTTTGTTCCTGTTCCACGTTGGACAGAGGGCGAGGCGATTAACAATCTTTTGGCAGGGAATCAAGCGCCGGATATCAGTCTCACCTACTCTTATCCAACAATCCAAACGTACGCCAATATGGGCGGTGTCCTTGACCTAGGCCCCCTTCTCAAAGATAATAAAGACCTTCTGCCAGACATGTGGAAGTATTTAACCGAAGCAAACATCTATTGGGACAAAGATCCTAGCAAAGGAACCTTGTGGGCAATAGAATCTCGTTTGAACACCCTTAACCGCACGAATACCTTTGTGCGCGAGGATTGGTTAAAGAAGCTCAATCTTCAAGCGCCAAAAACGTTACCAGAATTTGAAAACATGCTAAAAGCATTTAAAGACAACGCTTCCACACTTTTAGGAAAAGATGCCGCCAAGATGATTCCTTTTTCAACGAGCTTTGACGTCGGCTGGCGTACAGATCATTTGACTGCGGCCTACGTACCCAATAATATTACAGACAAGGATGTCTACACTCACGACTTTGACGATCGACGTTTCCTCTATCCGAATTACAAAGAGGGCATAAAAACGTTGAACAAGTGGTATAACCAAGGTCTGGTTTGGAAGGATTTCGCACTTTATCCTGCCGGAGATAAAACGGAGGATAATCTCATGAAAGCGGGCTATGTGGGCGCATTTATGCACAACTGGGATTACCCGTATCGTAACGGCGCCGACAGCATTCAGGCAGGCCTTCAGAAGCTTGTTGGCCCAGATGCAGCTTATATTGCTGTTGAACCATTTGCCAACGATGCTGGTGTTTATAAGAAATTTTTATCAGGTCCTGTTGACCGTAAAATATTTTTCCCAGCTACAAACAAAGAACCAATTGCTTCTCTGCTCTATTTAGATTGGATTTCCAAGCTTGACAATCGCGTATTCCTGCAATTTGGAGAAGAAGGCGTTACTCGTCAAACGTTGCCAGACGGTTCCGTGAAGACAATTGCAGCAACAGGCGAAAAAATTATGAACTCTCCAGCAAACATCGACTACACGATCACAAGCAATGGTCTTGACCTTGGGGATCCTGCTAAGACAGTCAAGTCAATTGCCAACGGTTATGCTGGAGTTGATGCCAAATATATTGAGACAGCGAATCAAATTACAACGCATGACGGACGTGTAGGCAAAAATGCCAATGTGGGTGCTATCAAGGCAGAAGACGGGCAAGGTCAAGCACTTAAAGAGAAACGTGATACGCTCTTGAACAAGGCTGTTGTGGCACCTGTTGACAAATTTGACGCTGTATTTGACGCAGGAATGAAGGATTACCTCGGTTCAGGCGGTCAAGCGATTATCGACGAGCGAACAGCGGCATGGGAGAAAGCTTTCGGAAAAGAAACAAAGCTAAAATAGCATGAGCATGCTACGAGCAAAAGATTGATAATGCCTAGAGGCTTGCGCATGCAAGCCTCTAGGCTTTTATGGAGGCATGGGATTCGTATGAAGCTCTTAAATGATGGTTGGCAGTTTGCAAAAGGGGAGCCAAACGAGTTTGTACCCGTCAGCGTTCCTCATGACTGGTTGATTGCAGATACAAAAAATTTGTACAAAGATGACATTGGCTGGTATAAGCGTGATCTAGACGCAAGTAACGTAAAAGACGGACAGCGTCTTTTGATCCGCTTTGATGGCGTGTATATGGACAGTACCTTGTTTGTAAACGACAAAGAGGTGGGTCAGTGGAAGTATGGGTACACCGCTTTTGAATTTGATATTACAGGTTTTATTAGCAAAGACAGCATAAACACCATAATGCTCAAGGTAGTTCATCAAGCGCCAAACTCCCGATGGTATACAGGGGCGGGCATATATCGGGATGTGTTTCTGGTTGTAAAAAACGCCTGTCACTTCGTATCTGACGGAATCTATATTACGACCCGTAAAGTTGGCGGTCAGTGGCGTTACGAAGTAGATGTGGAAGTAGAAACCGAAGGAATGCCTTATCAGGTTCGCCACACGCTTTTAGAAAAGAATGACGAAATCGTAGAGTGGGACGTTGAGAATCCAAAACTCTACACCTTGCGAAGCGAACTCTTTGTTGACGGTGAGATTATAGATACAGTGGATACCCGCTTTGGCTTTAGGACGATCGAGTATACGACAGATCGGGGATTTTTCCTCAACGGCAGGCATGTAAAGTTAAATGGCGTCTGCCTCCATCACGATCTAGGCGGATTGGGTGCGGCAGTTTACCCGGACGCCATTCGCAGGCAGCTTGAGATATTCCGTAAAATGGGAGTCAACGCAATCCGTACAGCTCACAACCCGCCCGCTAGCATTTTTAACGATATTGCAGATGAAATGGGTTTTCTTGTCATGAGCGAAATATTCGACGTTTGGAAGCGTCCAAAAACGAAACATGACTATGCGCGTTTCTTTGATGAATGGGCGGAAAAGGATGTGGCCTCTTGGATTCGCCGGGATCGCAACCATCCCTCGATTATCATATGGAGCATTGGCAACGAAGTTTATGATACCCATGCAGATGCAGAGTCTGGAAAAGCAACGATGGCTTACCTAATGGAATTGGTAAAAAAGCATGATCCAAATGTTCATGCGCCTGTTACCTTATGCTCCAACTACATGCCCTGGGAAAATACGCAAAAATGCGCCGACGTTATCAAACTAATCGGCTATAACTATGCTGAGCCATTATACGTAAAGCATCATTCTGAGCATCCGGATTGGATCATCTATGGCAGCGAGACTTGTTCCACGGTGCAAAGCCGAGGCATTTACCATTTTCCACTGTCAAAATCAATTCTAGCGGACGATGACCTGCAATGTTCGGCTCTAGGCAACAGCGCCACAAGCTGGGGAGCCAAGAGTGTGGAATGGTGTATCAAAGCAGACGCAGACACTCCTTTCTCACTAGGACAGTTTATTTGGGCAGGTCAGGACTACCTTGGCGAGCCAACACCTTACCACACCAAGAACACCTATCTTGGACATGTTGATACGGCAGGCTTTCCAAAAGATTCGTATTACTTGTTTAAAGCTGCATGGACTGACTATCGAAAAGAGCCCTTTGTCCATCTGTATCCGTACTGGGATTTTTCGGAAGGTCAGGTCATCGACGTAAGAGTCTGCTCCAACGCTGCTCAAGTAGAATTGTTTGTAAATGAGGAGAGTCAAGGTATTGTGTCGCTGGGTCACGATAAAATCGTTGCGGATTGGCAAATCAAATATCGCACTGGAACGCTTCGCGCCGTGGCTTACGATGAAAATGGCAAACAGATTGCAGAGCAGAGCAGAACATCCTTTGGTGATGCTGTAAAGCTGCAGCTAGAGAACGAAATCATAGGCGAGCTTCTTTTTACAACGATTACAGCCTTGGATTTCCAAGGGAATCCCGTTGAAAATGCCAACTGTCGTGTCCAGGTATCCGTCGAGAGCGGAACATTGCTCGCACTGGATAACGGCGATGCTACGGACTATGACCAGTATCAGACGGACTCCAGGCGGCTCTTTAGCGGGAAGCTGTTGGCCATTGTAAAGCGGGTTGGTAATAGCGTTCCTGTCATTCATGCAAAATTAGATCAGAGTGAAGTGCCTATTCGCAAAATCCAATTGACAGTGGACGGTTACCATGTGATGGCAAAGACTTTTCCAGAACATGCAACTTATAGCGACTTATATTGGCGGGTCACAGATTCCGCTGGTATTGATAGCCAGTTGGCCACGATTGTGGTATCTGAAGATGGACAAAGCGCAACCATCAAGCCTAGAGGAGACGGCGAAGTTTATGTCCGTTGTTCCCCTAAAAACGGCGGAAATCATTTTGCTTTTATCTCGATGATTACACTGCAAATTCAAGGCTTAGGGAAGCCCTTTATTAATCCTTATGAGTTCGTATCCGGCGGACTGTACAATGCGAGCAACGTAGAGCTGACCAATGGCAATGAGCGTGGCGTAGCTACGTTAAGAGATGGCGAAAGTCATGTCGGGTTTCAAGACTTGGACTTTGGAGATTACGGGTCGGATGAGATTACTTTGCCTCTATTCCCTTTGAGTAAAGACCCTTTTACTTTTGAAATTTGGGAGGGAATGCCTTTGGAGGGCGGCGAGCATCTTAGCACAATCCACTACGACAAAGGTTCAATTTGGAATACTTACCAGGAAGTGGTCTGTAAGCTCCCGCGTAGGCTGATCGGTGTGACCACCTTATGCCTTGTGTTTAGACAAAAGGTACACATCCAAGGCTTTACCTTTTCCCAGTATCAAAAGGCGTTCCAAAAATTGAAGGCCACTGAAGTCACAACGGTTTATGGTGATTGCTTTACCATTCGTGAGGATACGATTGAAAATATAGGGAATAACGTATCTCTCGTATATGAAAATATGGACTTCGGTGAATTAGGCGCAGGACAAATTGAAATTTGCTGGCGTTCCAACATCGCACAAAACTCGATACAGCTCGTGTTTACTGATGATGGCCAGCGTGAAATCAGAAAAATGATAGAAGTGGCAAGCGGGGATGAGTACGCCAGTGCCGTGTTCAGTCTAGACGAATCGATCACAGGCGAAAACACCGTATCGCTCATTTTTCTTCCCGGCTGCAACATCGACATTGGCTGGCTTCGATTTATCAAGTAAGCTTGGGAACTATAGCTCAATAAACATCAGGAGAAGGCTGCCGACAGCAATGGATCGGCAGCCTTCTCAGCTAACTGGCAGTTTTGCGAATAAAAATAAGTATAACGTTTCATATCAAATACTTACCACATATTGTAAAATTTAATTGTGCTTAGTTAAAAACAAATTCACCAAACAAACTTACAGGAGGGGGAAATTAATGGAACGTAAAAAGATAAGGCACAACATACGAAGCGAACGGAGGCGTTATACTTGCAATTGACCCTGGACAATATCGTCAAGAAATTCGGCGACAAAAAGGTGCTTCAAGGCGTTGGATTCAGATTTCAGAAAGGGAAAATTTATGGACTGCTTGGCCGCAACGGAGCCGGGAAGACGACGCTGTTCAACTGTTTGAGCGGCGAGACGAAAATGGACGGGGGACAAGCTCATCTTGAGGATAATGGCGTCGTGCGGGAGCTCCGTGAAGAGGATGTCGGGTATGTGTATTCGCTGCCGATTCTGCCCGAGTTTCTGACCGGCTATGAATTCGTTAAGTTCTTCATGGATATTAACCGGGACAACCTGCGGCCGGACCTAAGCATCGACGCTTATTTCGACATCATGAGCATGGCGAAAGAAGACCGGCACAGGCTGATCAAAAGCTACTCCCACGGGATGAAAAACAAAATTCAAATGCTGCTGTTTCTGATTACGAAACCGCCGATCATTCTGCTCGACGAGCCGCTCACCTCCTTCGACGTCATCGTGGCGCTGGAGATGAAAAATATGTTGCGTGAGATGAAGCGCGATCATATCCTCATTTTCTCCACCCACATTTTACAGTTGGCTTCAGATCTATGCGATGAGCTTGTTGTGCTGAACAATGGCCAGCTGTCCGCCGTTCCGGCTGAGCTGTTGCACAGTCCGGAATTCGAACAGCGCATTATTCATTTGTTAAAGGATGAAAGCCATGCTGAGAACGATTAATACGCTGCTCGCCATCCGGACATCCTCTGCGGCCAATCGGTTTATTTATTATGCGCAGAAGCTTCCGCTGATCGGCAGACAGATACCGGACACCGTCTATGCCAATCTGCCTATCAAAAGAACCGTTACCGTCATCTCACTCATTCTGAACGTGCTTTGGGGACTGTTTTCCAAGCTGGCATATACAGGTCTGCTCGTCTATTTGCCTGCCGTTGCACCGAATCGGTCGCTGCCTCAGGAAGACCAACTGCAGCTGTTTTTGCACATTTTTTTACTACTTAGCTTTGTGGTGGCCGGTGGCACCAATGCCTCCGTGCTGGAGCCGAAACGGGAGAAATACATCGCCGTGAAGCTGATGAGGCTTTCGCCGGCCACGTATATGCGGACTTTGCTCAGTTATCGTTACTGCACATATTTTGTCTATTATATTCCTGCACTGCTGCTCTTTACTTCCTTGCTGGGTGCCTCCATCCCGCAAGCGCTGGCGTTGACGGCTGCAGTCACGCTTTGGCGGGTATTCTGCGAATATATGCATTTGAAGCTGTTTGAGAAAACCGGCATAGTACTGATCCGAAACAACTTGATTGTCTGGTTGACGATCGGACTTGGCTATACGGCCGCTTATGCACCGCTACTCCTCAATTGGACGCCAAATAGCGGCTCGCTGCTAATTGGTTTTCCTGCTGTTCTCGTCATTGCGGCATTAGGCACTTTCGCTGCGTTGCGGCTGGCCCGGTATCCCGATTACCTAACCGCGGTTGACGTCGCAACGAAACGGGACGATCCGCTGCTGGATATCGGGCGCATGATGTCGGATGCACAGAAAACGAGTGTCCGATCTAAAGACAGCGATTACGCTTTGACGACGATACAGGCCGACAAGTTCAGAACCAAGGAAGGTTATGCTTATCTGAATGCGCTTTTTTTCGCACGGCATCGCAGCCTGATCACACAACCGGTCTACAAAAGACTAGCCATCATTGGCGTTATGGGCGTTGCAGGCGCTGTTTTTGCAGCGCTGGACAGTCAACGGGCCGCTCTTCTGAGTTCAAACCTGGGGATTATTCTTCCTTTTCTGGCTTTAATTTTGAACTTCCTGACTGTAGGGGACAAGGTGTGCCGCGCTATATTTTACAACTGCGATCTCAGCCTGCTGCGTTACAGCTTCTACCGGAATGCCGCGATACGGCATTTCCGCATCAGGCTGTACCGAATCACGGGGCTGAACCTAGCGATCGCCGCCACTCTCGGAGCCGCGCTGACACTAATTGCCCTGGCAGCCGGCGCAGCGCTAAATCTGGAGTTGCTTCTGCTGTGGGTGTGCCTGCTGGTGCTGTCCGTTTTTTTCTCCGTCCATCACCTGTTGATGTACTATATCTTTCAGCCATACTCAACCGAACTGAATGTGAAAAATCCTTTCTTTTATGTCGTGAACATGGTGGTGTCGTCGGCATGCGGGATCAGTATCGTAGTGAAAGCCTCGGCGCTCCCTTTCACTGTAACAGTCGTGATTGTAACACTCTTTTACTTGGCCGCCGCGTTTATTCTCGTACGCCGATTCGGTCATCGCACCTTCAGGGTGAAATGACCGGCGCTTTTCAACCGTCCTACCATTTACGATACAAACGGAGAACAATAGTTCAACAAATAGAGAAGGCAGCCGACCAAGCTGTCTTCATAACAGTATTTTCTTGTCGTTAGTTAGATAGACGACTCGATCGATTTTTTTCTGAATTGACAAATGGTTTTAACTGTCTTATTATTTAAACAAACGTTTAATTTAAATGATTGTTTAATGAGAAGGAGTGGTCACATGAGACAGGCAATAGCAACTTTTTTAAAGCCAGCGACAACTAAGGTAGGGATAATTACAGCGATTACGTTTCAATTGTTGTTTAGTATCATATGGATGACAGGGTATTCGGGGGTATCGGATAATACGAAGAATTTGAAGATTGCGATCGTCAATGAAGATCAGGTAATGGGAGGCAAAATTGTTCAAAGCCTGCAGAGTAATCTGCCTTTTAAATCGGAAGTTATCGCTTCGGATGAGGAAGCCCAGAGGAAGCTTAATATGCGCGAAGTGCAGATGGTTATGCACATTTCGCCGGATTTTTCGAAAAAACTTCAAACGCCAGGGCAAACAGCACCGATTACTTATACAGTTAATGAGTCGAATCCGTCTATGACGAAGTCGATCATGCAGGCTGTGGCGGGGAATATTACGGCAACAGTAAATAAAGAGGCAGTGGCGGCAGGGGCATCGGCTGTACTGACACAAGTGAATCCACAGCTTCCGGCTGAGCAAGCGACTCAGATTGCACAAGGGCTGGCGAGTAAGGTGAGCTCGGACATTCAAAGCACGAATAAAGTAAAGGATATGCCGAATCAAATGCTGCCGATGATGCTTGTGCTAGCCTCTATTGTGGGTACGATGATCATGGGAATGAACTTCAGTGTCTCAAACAATCTAATAGGTGCATCACTGTCCAAAACGCAAAAAATGGCCGCGCGTATCAGTATAACTGTGATTGCTGCGATTGCTATTGGACTCATCAGTGCCACTATGGTTGTTGCATTGGGGGGTCAAGTAGATAAAGGCTTTGCTGCTCTTTGGGGCTTCGAATCATTGTTCTTATTAACGTTTGCTTTGGTTGCACAAATGTTTTTGACATTGTTTGGGAACGCAGGTATGCTATTTAACATTGCTATGTTATCCCTGCAATTGGTCTCCTCGGGTGCGATTGTGCCTAGAGAGTTACTGTCGGATTTCTATCATTCAATTAGTAATTTCTTCCCGGCGACTTATGCAGTGAACGGGCTGATGAATATTTTATTTGGTGGACCTGGTGTTGGCAGCGAAGTCGGTTTTTTAGTGGTCATTGCTGCAGTGGCGCTTGTCATTGATACGCTAGTTGTTTTTGTGAAAAAAGCAAAGACGGCTCCATCCGCAGTTCGTGTTCCATCAAACGCTTAACGATCGAATAGGAGGGCGCTAGACATGGTTCAACAAGAGTCAGATATGAAAATGAAAATTGTACTTGCAGCGAAAAAGCTTTTCGCGAAGCATGGTTACGATGCAACTAGCGTACGTCAAATATGTGAGGAGGCCGGGGCCAATGTGGCTCTGGTTTCCTATTATTTTGGTGGAAAAGAGAGCGTTTTCCATGAAATATTTAAACAGTTTTTTCCTTCAGACAAATTAACGGAATTTTTTAAAGTTGAAGATCCATATGCAGGAATCCAAATGGTGATTAGGGAAGTTGTGAAGATTCGAAATGAGGATCCGCAGATGATTAGCCTGATTCAGATGGAGATTATCACGATTACCCCGCGTGTGGAGAAAATGAGAGAGCTTGTCTTTCCGCTATGGAAAAAAGTTCGGGATCTTTTGGACAAGGGAAGACAAGATGGCTTGTACGAGTTTGAATCGTTGGATAGCACGCTCATGTTTGTGTTAGGCGCTATGTTTTTTTATAAACAGAGGGAGTTTTTCGAACCGATGTTTACGGAAGATCGGCCGGATATGGAAACGCTGATTGGGCAAACCACGGCATTTGTCATGCGCGCGCTCGGATATAAAGAATAGAGGGGAATGGGCGATATGGAGCAAACAACCGAAACATCTAAAACATCGTTATCAAACAAAGCATCCAAATCTACTATCGTGTGTTTGGGTGAACTGTTGATTGACTTTGTGCCCGAGGTGAATGGTCAAGCGTTAGCCGACGTTACGAAGTTTGGCCGGGCTGCGGGCGGAGCGCCAGCCAATGTAGCTGCGGCGGTCGCCAAACTAGGCGGCGACGCAAGGTTTATCGGCAAAATCGGCCATGACCCCTTCGGCGATTATTTAGTTCGCACGCTGCAGGACGTTGGCGTGCAGACGGCTGTGCTTCAGACCGACGAGGCGAAGACAGGTCTGGCATTTGTTTCGCTGCGCGCGGACGGTGAGCGCGTTTTCTTGTTTTTCCGCGACCCGGCGGCGGACATGCTTCTGCGCGCTGACGAAGTCGAGCCGCAGTGGCTGGAAGACGCCGCGGTCTATCACTTCGGCTCGGTATCGCTGATCGCCGAGCCATGCCGTACCGCAACGCTTGACGCTGCGCGGCGAGCAAGAGAATTTGGCGCATTGGTGTCGTACGACCCCAATGTGCGGTTAGCCCTATGGCCGAGCGCCGATGAGGCTCGGGCTGAGATCCTTGCGCAGCTAGGGCTTGCGGATGTGGTCAAAGTCAGCGAGGAGGAAATCGAATTCCTCCTCGGCGTGGACGCGACCACAGGTGCGCAGCAGCTGCTGCAGTGCGGGCCCAAGGTGATCATTATCACCTTGGGGGCGCAGGGCTGCCGCGTCGTCACCGCGCGGCAGGATGTCGTGATCCCCGGCGTGCCCGTGGCAGCCGTGGACACGACTGGCGCCGGCGACAGCTTTGTCGGCGGCATGCTGTATCAGCTGGCGTCGCTGGGTGTGACGCCAGACACAGTCGTGGACGCACTCGCCGAGGTTGGTGCGGCTGAGCGTGTTTTTGGCTTCGCGAACCGCGTCGGCGCTATTACTACGACGCGCAGGGGAGCGATACCTGCGCTGCCAACACTTGCGGAGGTTAATGAGGAGATCCAGCTATAAGCTGGGTCTCCTTTTTTCTTGCATAGCAACACGTTTGCACACTTTCTGAGGTATCTACAAGTCTAGCAGGCAGCATGGGCAAAGTGATAATATTGTTTAAAGTCAATTTCTGAGGTATCTACAAGGTTGGCAGGCAGGGGCTGAAGTGATGATATCGATTGTGGTCAATTTCTGAGGTATCTACAAGTCTAGCAAGTATGGGCCGAGTTGGCTTGGTGTTGGTGAGAGTTGTTGGTGGTAAATGGTAGGCGCATCCTGAGTGGAAGGGATAGTGTGTACAGATTGTAGACTAGGATCTTTCTGAGTCGGTGGGATAGTGCGAATAGATAGGTCACTCTGAATTGGTGGGTTCAATGAGCGGGCAGCACCTTGTTGGAAATAATTAGAATGAGAATTTTGTAAATAGATGTTGAAAAATGGAAGTTTATGTGATACTTTAATTATATTGTTTCGAACTTATTGATAATAATACAGTTTGATTTGCGAAGAACGCAAATTTCGGAGATGGATTTTCCGAGGTTTGCGTTCTTTTTGTTGTGTTCATTATGAAGGAGGTGATCGATTGAATCGCAGGAGAAGCCTGCTGATTAGTGTGGTTGCTGCGGTGCTGGCTGGGTTGCTCGTATACGGCGTGTATGTGCTGCAAGTGAATCAGGTAGAGCTGCAGCAAACGATTCAGGTTGTGGTTCCGAAGGATTTTATTCGTGCAGGTCAGTTGATTCGTGGCGATATGGTCGAGTTCAAAGCGATTCAGAAAGGAAGCTACACGGCTGGTATGATGACGGAGCTAGCTGATGTTGTAGGTCAGGAATCGATGATTCCGTTAGGTACGCAAGAGCCCATTCTAAAGTGGAAGGTGAATCGGTATCATCTCCTGCCCAATGAGCAGCAGGCGACTTTTCAAATTCCCAAAGAGTATCTGCTTACAGTTTCCAATGGTATCCGCGCTGGCGATCGAGTTCGTATGTATGTGTCGGGGAGTGATGGCAGCTCTCGCAGGCTTTTTGAAGAGAAGGAAATTACGGTTGCTTCTGTTAAGTCCTCCGCGAATGTCGAGGTAGATAATCCGAAGAATTCCAATTTGTTATCCAAGGTTGAGGGCGATGAGCAAAAGATGTATACCTCAAGACTGGAAGCCAATGGCGCCATTGATCAGATTAATTTGAATTTGACGGAGAAGGAATGGCTCCAGATCGATCAACTGTGCTCTTCGAAAAAAGCCAAGCTGGTGATAGCCTTTAGCTCTATGTCGATTCTTGCAGAGGAGTAGGGGGAGAGGGGAGTAGTTGATTGATTGCTGGGAGCCGAGGATAACATGTGGAAGTGGATGAAGTGGAAATAGGGTGTGTGAGAGAGGATATGGGGCGTGAATACTAGGGTTCGATGCTAATTTAAGTGAAAGAGAGGTGAATCCGTGTGCAAATCGGTCTAGTGTCGAAGGATCAGCGTTTGATTGATGAGCTTACGAATGTGGTGTATGCGAAACCGTTCGGGTGGCGAATATTTTCGGATGTGAATGATTTACAGCCTAAATCTGTGGAGCAATCGTACTCGCACGTTATTCTTTCCGATCGGGAGTTGTCGTACGGGGAGCTGGAGGAGTTTCTGGAAGGCTTGCAGGGGCAAGTTCCAGCGATGAAAGTCATCGTGTTACTTTCGAATTATCATGATGCTTCGATCAATGAGAAGTATGTGAAAATGTGCAAGCTGATGAAGCTGGATTATATCCTCCCGGGACGCAGTACGGCTGTGATTGCGGATGAAATCCGCTCATGGGTTGATGGGGGATGTGGTGGTCAATTGAGTCAGGCGCTTCCAGGCAAATTAATTACGTTCGTGGGTTCTACACCGAATATTGGTACGACGCTGGCGTCTTTTGGCGTGGCCTGTATATTAGCGATGGAGACTTCGAAGAAGGTGGGTTATCTGTGTTTGAATCTCAAAAGCTCAAAGCTCCATCGGTATCTGGGGCGTGAAGAGCACCTATTTACGTTAGATGGGTTGAGAGCGGAGCTAAAGGCGCAAAGTCTGACACCTGAAAGATTGCTTCACGTTTGTGATAAGCCAAAAGAGGCGCATGGTCTACATATCTTATATGGGAATATGCTTCGTGAGCAGGCAGAGTTTTTCACGCCAACGGAAATTATTCATTTGTTACGGGTGGCACGTGGCGCTTTTGACATCTGTATCATAGAAGTTAGTGCGTATTGGGATAATGCGGCAACGGTTAGCGGGCTGCTTGAAGCAGATAGCAAAATAGTTGTCACGACGGGGGATATTGCACATTTTCAGGAGGATTTCTCGAGGTGGATCAGGCAGGTTGGGTCTGTATTTGGCCTCCAGCCGGATGCTTTCGAGCTTATGGCCGTCCAAACGGATCGGCACGCGAAGCAAAGCGAATTCACGATCAAGGATATTCGCAAAGAAATGCAGCTGCATCTGATTGGACATGTCAGCAGGTACGGGGATGCGCTTGCTCGTTGCAACCAAGGGAAGCTGATGGAGATGTTGAATTCATCGCATCCGATGCATCGTGAGGTGAAAGCTGTAGCGCGGAAATTTGCTGATTTCTACAAGCTGCCTCAGAGGACGAGTGTGCGGCAAGAAACCTGGTTTCAAAAGCTTATCACCGGCAAACGTGCGGTCAGTTAAATCAATTTCAGGAGGTGGAGGGAGTGAGTGGGAAAAGGTTTTCGATGATTACCTACATGCATGAACGTAGGACAGAAGAGGCAGTTGTTGGGTTCAATCACTACCCGAAATTACAGGCTGCAGGAACTAGCAAACCTAATGGAGTAGGCGAACGGACAAACGAAGTGCACGTAAATGGTAGCGGTCAGGATCACACTAGCGCGGGTGAGGAAGCTTTTTTCCAGCATTGGGTACATGAGATTCGCAGTGAGCTTGTTTCCTTGAAGGGTAGATCGGAGATTGAAAAACAACTGTATAATGATACGCTGAATCGCGCGATTCTGGGCTATGAAGAGGATCGTGGCAAGCTGCTGGCGATTATTCATGATCTCGTGTCGAAAAAGAGACTTTCGGACATCCCACCTCGGACTAGCGGGTATACGACGCTGCCAGAAGCGATTTTTGCCGAAATTATTGGCTTAAATGTCCTTGAACTCGTCCTCAAACAGAAGGAAGGATTAGAAGAGATTCAGGTTGTGGGTAAGCAGATTTTTGAGGTGCGTGGCGGCATCGCCAAACCCTCTCTTTACGAGCTGCCATCCATCCGTGAATTAGAGCGAATTCAACAGAATTTGGTGTTGTTCAACCACGATACCCTCAATCCCAGAAAGCGGTGGGCAGAGGTTGTTCTTCAAGATGGTTCGCGTGTGACGATGACTGGCTTCGGATTTACAGCCGAACCGACCTTAACGATTCGATTCTACACAGTAAAAAGATTCGATTTAGCCTCGCTTGCCTCGCCAAACCTTGCCACGATGGATGCTCGTATGGAGCTTTTACTTCGTTGTTTTATCCACACTTACTTCAATATGGTCGTCATTGGACCGACAAACTCAGGTAAAACAAACCTACTTAAGGCGATCATTGCCGAAATGAACGATAATGAGCGAATCATTACGATTGAATCGCGATTTGAGTTGAATTTAAAACGAGATTTCCCACAGAAAAATATCGTCGAATACGAAATAGACGAGGAGGATTCGAGACATTCGGGTTTGCAGGCTTTTAAGTTGGCGTTAAGGCAGTCCCCAAAGCGCATATGTCACGCCGAAATACGAGATGAAGATGCGAATTTGTATGTTCGTGCTTGTACGCGTGGTCATGAGGGCAGTTTGACGACGGTTCACGTGAGTGAACTGGAGGATGTGCCGGACGCGATTACCGACATGTGTATGCTGGATGGCAGAGGGATGGATTCCAAACGTTTGACGAAACGGATTACTGAGTTTGTGACACATATCGGCATTGAAATGCAGGTTGTTCACGGCAAAAGAAAGATCGTGCGAGTCGTCGAATACCGCTATGAAAATGAATGCGTTTTCGTCACGAATCTAGCTCTTTATGACAACTCGACAGACAAATGGACATTTCCCGGGAAATTGTCGCTTCATGCCTCGCGAAAAATTAAGAAGGCTGATGCGGGGAGCTATTCGCTGCTGATGGAGCACGGATTTATCGAAAATGATGGGAAAGAAGGCGATTTAGAGGGGTGATTTTCGCTAAATATGTCTTTCTCCTGTTGTTATTTGTACTTGTATTTGTGGTTTTTCAAGCGCTGTTAGAGCTGCTTATCCGACAACGCAAAGCCAGATTCAGGTTGCACTATGTAAAAAACTCGACAGTTAGCGCGAGATTAAGTTCTTATTTGGAGACATGGGGCTGGATATATAAGCATATGAAGGAGTTGCTTGAATCCGTCGAATCGAAATTAAGCATGCGAGCGATCTTCACGATAAGTCTAATTGGGTTGTTAACCGGTTTGTTAGCAGGGGTTTTGTTTTTCCAATCTTTAAAAGGAGCCCTTATCATTACCGTGATCGGTGCTTCGCTCCCTTATTTACTGCTTCGCGTGAAGCTAGTGAGCGTCCGATTGCGAACGAGATTAGAGTTTCTTCCTGCTGTCGAAGTTTTTTATCAGTCTTACATGATGGATCCTAATCAGAATATGAAAATCGCGCTGAAGTATTGCCTAGAGGAAAATCGAATTTTGTATCCGATTAAACCCGTTTTCGAGCAATTATATCGTCATTTGATGACGCAAAGGGATACGGAGGAAAGTTTGCGAATTTTTTCCCTGACGCTTGGTCATATCTGGGCGGATTATTTTACGGGGATTATGCGAGTGGCATTGAATGAGGGAAGCTTCGTCGGAGATAGCTTGAAGGAGCTCATCACAGACATGCGCAAAGCACAGCGATTTGATCAGATGGAACGAAATCGACTTTTGGAAATCCGCATTGCCAATTTTACACCGATCGGATTCATGGCTTTGTTCATGTGGATTAATTTCAAAGTGAATGCAGATAACGCGTATTTGTATTATGTGATCGACCCTGCTGGTCGGAATATGATTTTAGATGCATTTTTGTTGATATTCGTATCGTTTTTGATGGGTATTTACTTATCCATGCGAAGAATGTGAGGAGGTGACTTTCATGGTTTTGGTCAACACCCAGTTGCTTATGCTGCAGTATGCTACGCAATTTCTATTATTTATTCTTTTTATGATGATGATCTATCACGGCCTTAAGTACATACCGCTTCGTAAGAAGAGATGGCGATCTTTGAAAGTGAAAAGTGCGCTAAGAGAGGTTCAAATACCTCCTTGGTTATATAAATTGCTGGGGATGAGCTCGAAAGCTGTGGAGGAAAAGCGCCAATTGTTGTTGGGGTGCGGGATTTGGATGAATGCGAATCTGTATGAAGGAGCAAGAAGGTTGCTTTTAAGTGGTGCGCTTTTCATTGGAGGGGTGGGATATGTGGCTTTCAAGCGTCCGTGGATCTCTTTACATTTACAACCTGCGTATGTTCTTGTGGGTGCTGTGGTTGTGGGGATCTTTCTTTTGTGGGATGCAAAGGTGCTGGCACAGCTAAAAGAGAAGCGGTCCCAGCGCATCGTGCGGGATATTTATGCGATTAGTCGCCAGCTCTTGTACTACAATGATTCGAAATTGAATTTGCATGGCAAATTGTCCTTATGTGTCGGTCAGACGACGTCGATTCGAGCTCACGTTCAGCTAATGTTGAATGAATGGTATCAAGGGGCTGAAGAGGCGATTTCCCATTTTAAAAAGAGGCTAGGAACCGAGGAGGCCCATAGCTTTGGAGAGACGCTGAATGCGCTCAGGTTGAATGAACATGGGGGTTATTATGAGCTGTTAAAGCAACGCATTCAGGATTATAAAGAGAAAATGGAATTGATTCGCGACAGTAAGAAGGAAACGGTATCGTATGTGCTTTTTGTACTTGCGGGACTGCCGATTTTGAATACTTTTCGGGTGTTTATGTACCCTTGGATTGCCGAAGGGCAACGATTATTTGATGCGATTAATTAATGCGCGATAGGAGTGCGATGAAATGAGAAATATTTTGGTAACGGTGATGATGCTGATTGTGGTTGCGTTGTTATTTACTTCGATTATAAATGATGGATCCACGGGAATGAGACGAAATATAAATACTCATGGGACGACAGCTAATACGAATATTACTGCACTTCAACCCTAGTGATGGCAGGCGATGTATGAGGTCTATTCTTGTAACGGTGCTGTTGATGATTGTCGTTATCGGTATTTATTTCGATGTTGTAGGGGGAAGTACGGGGACTCGCAGGCAAGTTAGCGATAGCGGGGGTAGAATTAATGGGTCTATCGAACGGATTAATCCATGAAGCAGATTTTGGTGTTTATTCTTTTTGCAACGATGCTCTGTTGGTTTATGTTCTCGCCCGTGTATAAGCATATCATCATTGTTCGCCAGGCTGTGCTGCAAAAGGAAGTCGATTATTTGCTCGAGGTTGGCGCGAATGGCAGCCATGGGTATATTAATGAAGCGATGATTCAGGAATCCAGAGATCGAATGGCGGAAAGAGGCTTCGTTGTCGGAGAGCTAGAGTACGTGGTCGCCACCAACACGGGTGTTGGGGGAATGGATGCTAGCGCACCTGTCTGGCGGGGAACGGGCTTGCGGTTAACGATGACGTATCCTTATCACCGGCTTTTTGTAATAGATCAGCTTGTGGGTATTACGGTCCCCGCTGCTTCTGACCGTATGGGCGCAACGGGGATGAAAATGAGTGAATATGTGCCATGAGAGTTGAGGGATTGGCGTGTATAAGCTGCTTTTAATGATGTTAATGAGCGTGGTGTTTATGTCATTGTATGCCCTGCAAACGGATGAGGAGTTGGCGATGCATACGGTGTTTCAAGGGAAGCACGCGTTGAACAATGCCGTACATGCGGCTGCTCAGCAAAGTGATGTGGCGAAGCTGGCACAAGGGATTCATTCGATTGATGAGACGAAGGCCAGAGAGGCTGCGCTTACGTATTTGCAGGTGAATTTACGATTAAATGCGGATAATGAGCCGCTGCCGGATACGTTTTTGCAGAGCACGGTGGTGGTTGACTTATTTAAGGTTGTTAATGAAGGGGAAATATTTCCCTATACGTATCGGGATGACAGTCGGAATTACACGGTCACGCTAGAACGACCTGGGGTGATTATGTTTATTCGGTTGGAATTCCCGAGAACCTATACGGTTTTGCAGCCGATCACGTGGACGATTAAGTCTTCTGCGGAGATGGTGTTTTGACTAGGGGATAGAGCATTGAAGAGTAATGATGGAGTGCTGGTAGAGTACTGATGGAGTACCGATAGATTACAGATAGAGCACCGATTGAGCGATTAAGGTTATTTCAATGTATAATGGAGGTGAGGTGTGAATCTACGGCGTATAGGAGTCGATTGCTATGACAATTTTTGGGCAAAGGCAGCAGTGGCTGCAAGATGAGATGCGTAAGCGTGGGTGGTCAGGCTTCTTGGTCACGCACAATGTCGATATATATTATTACTGCGGCTCGATGCAGACGGGGTATTTGTTCATTCCGACGGAGGGCGAAGCGATCTATCTCGTTCGTCGCAGTTTGGTACGCGCAGAGGAGGAAGCGGCAGCGGCCGTCGAAGCGCTTGGCTCTTGGAAGACGCTCGGCGAGCGGCTTCGCGCGCGCTGCGCGGCGGGTGAGCCGCTGCGAATAGCGACGGAGCTGGACGTGTTACCCGTCCAGCTGTACCTGCGGTTACAGACCGCGCTGCCCGGCGCGGTCTGGGAGGACGGCTCGCTGCTCGTGCGAGAGCAGCGCATGATCAAATCGCCGGACGAAGTCACGGCGATTCGGGCGGCAGCGCGCGTCGTCGACGACGCGCTGGAGGCGGTCATCCCCCACATTCGTGAGGGGATGGCGGAGTTTGAGCTGATGGCACTCATTGAGCATCAGCTGAGGCTGCGCGGGCACCAAGGGCTGATGCGCATGCGCGCGTACAATTCCGAGTTAATCACCGGAATGGTCGCGTCAGGCGCATCGGCAGCGGTGCCCACCTATTTTGACGGGCCGGCCGGGGGCACGGGGCTTCACCCGTCCAGCCCGCAAAGCTCAGGCCACGCGCTTATTCGGCGCGGCGACCCGATCCTCGTCGATATCGGTTGCACCATCGACGGGTACTTGATCGATCAGACGCGCACGCTTGTGATCGGCGATCTAGATCCTGAGCTGCAGCGAGCCTATGACGTGGCAGAAGCGGTTCTCCGCGCTACGGAAGCCAGGCTGCAGCCGGGCACGATTGCCGAGCATCTGTATCTGCTCGCGCTGGATCAAGTGCAGGAAGCTGGGCTCGGCGCCCACTTCATGGGGTACGGCGCTGACCAAGTGAAATTCCTTGGTCACGGCATCGGGCTCGAAATCGACGAGCTGCCTGTTCTCGCCAAGGGCTTCAAATACCCACTGGCGCCTGGCATGGTCATCGCGATTGAGCCCAAGTTCACCTTTCCGGGGCGAGGTGTTGTCGGTATTGAAGATACGTATCTGATTACCGAAGATGGATACGAGAAATTGACGGTATCCCGTGATGGGATCCGTCGGATATGAATGTGAAGGGGCTATCCCAAAAGGCGATACGAGTCACGCTGTAACTTCCTAGTTGTTAACTTCTCGTAGGATATAGTACCCAATTCTAGATATGGAAAGTTATGTTCCTTCATAAAAACAAAGGGCAGCCCCTTAAGTCAGATGAATGACTTTAGGGGCTGCCTATTTTAAATGAAGGCTCTTTTTACTTTTGCAATCGTGTTATCTAAGCTAGATCCGCTCAATCACCTTATCAATCAACCCATACACGCGTGCATCCTCTGCATCCAAGAAGTAATCGCGGTCTGTGTCTAACTCGATCTTTTCGATGGGTTGTTTGGTGGTTTGGGAAAGGATACCGTTGAGAACTCTGCGCGTTTTGAGAATATGCTGAGCGCGGATGTGAATATCACTCGCTTGCCCTTGCGCTCCTCCCCAAGGTTGGTGAATCATGACTTCAGCATTCGGGAGAGCAAAACGTTTGCCTGGAGCACCGGCTGCAAGGAGAACTGCCCCCATAGATGCTGCCATTCCTACGCAAATCGTCGATACATCAGGCTTAATGAAGTTCATCGTGTCATAAATCGCGAGGCCTGCTGAGGTTGAGCCGCCAGGTGAGTTGATGTAGAGTGAAATATCCTTTTCAGGATCCTCTGCAGAAAGGAACAAAAGCTGGGCAATAATTGCATTAGCTACTTGATCATTAACCTCTGTACCAAGGAACACGATGCGGTCTTTCAGCAAACGGGAATAAATATCATACGAGCGCTCTCCGCGTGCGGTTTGTTCGACAACCATAGGTATGAAGCTCATTGAAATCATCCTTTCTATTATGAAAATCGGTTAATTTTGTTTATACCATTAAGTTGTTTAGCCAATTTAAGCGGCTTTGCATTGAATCTTATTTGTATGAACCGTCACCTTCTGGCCAAAACCAGAGGAAACCATGATGAGTCGAATAGGCTCTTCATTTTGAAAAGAGGGAAACTCGCGAACAGTAACTGTTGCTTCGGAATCTATGGTAGTGGGAGTGGAAATTTGTCGGCGATACGTATCAATGGCAATGACCTTGTTAGTGCTGAAGGAATCTGTTGAACGTTCAATCGGCTGTTCCCAAACAATGACAGGTGATGCTGCAGGAGCTGTATCCTGCTTTGGCAGACTGGGTTGTTTCTCATGCTCTTGCTCACGACTCATGGCAAATGCCTCCTCATTCCTTCGGCTTGGGGTAAACGGCTAGCAAAACATGGTAAGCATCCTGAACCTTATCCGGAACGCCTGAGTAACGCTCCACTAATTGCTGGACCATCGCTGCATATTCCTCAATGAATGCTTGCCGCTGCTGTTCCGTGCATAGCTGCACCTGAAGCTGTAACGTCGCACTTGGAATCACTTCGCCGACGTCAGACTGCTCCATAAGCAACATGGCATCTCGGCGAATTCGCTCGGAGGTCGTCACAAGATGGGCGAGGGAGCTCTGATCTTTCAGCTTTTGCAAGGTTTCAGGCTTCATGCTTAGGGATTCAGCGAGCACAAAGGTCTTGGCGATAGATCGATACAGCACCTCGACCAGATTGCGCACTTGGCGTGTACCTATGCGTTGTACTAAGCCGGCCTTCTCCAACGCTTTCAGATGATAGTTGATGCGTTGAGCAGTTTCACCCAACGTTCGCGCGACTTCCGCGGCAGATCCCGGCTCTACTAACTGTGCAATGATTTCTCCGCGAAGCGGATTTAGCAGTACAGTTGCCTGCTCGGGAGACTCGATAAAGTAGCTGTCTTGGATCTCTTTGTCTTGTGGCATGGAGTGGATAGCCTCCGTGTACAAAGTATATGTTACGTACAAATATTTTATTACGTGGAGAAGGGAAAGTCAATGGGCGGTGGATGGGAAGCCCTCCTTATCGGATGACAAATAAGTTTTGAAGTAGACAATAAAGTTTTGAAGTGACAAATAAAGTTCTGAAGTAACAAATAATCCCCAGACATATCTCCGAATCCAGGTTCAAATCGATACTTTCCTTTTCGTTGAAAAGCAGAGTAGAAGCCGTACCTAATGTCTTGCGATTTCTTTAGTAGTGTTCTAAACCGATAGTGGGGCTCCAATTCAGGATAGTCGCCAATCATATTAAGCAGCGAGGAGTCTTCGTTTACGATGGTGCATGTATAGCATCAGGGTTAATGGTTGCGCTTTCAGTTTGGTTAAAAATTGACAACGCAGGACAAAAAATAACATGTCTTTCTGATCTTCAAACTTCTATAGTGGAGCTATAGATCAAACGGAGAAGACTTGATTTTTCGATGGTTCATTTTAATAATACCGCTGCAGGAAGTACGTTAGCTTAAAACGGCGCGACAGATATCCGTACTTGTTACAGATGCAAAGGTTTACGTCAACGCACTACCGCTTCCGTTGACGGGAGGGGTGGTGCAAAAATGAACAAACCACTCTACAAGCCCTTTGTTGCCTGTTTCATGATCTGCGACGGGGTTTTCCCACTCACCTGTTTGAATTGACGGCTGAAAAAGGACAAATCCTTATAGCCGAGTGCTTCCGCTACTTCTGTGGCGTTCATGCCGTTGTACCGAAGCAGATGCACGGCTCGTTCGATGCGGGTGCGTATCAAGTACTGCTCGACAGAGCAACCCATCACCTGCTTGAATTTCTGAGCAAAATACCTCGTCGAAAGTTGGGCTTGTTCAGCCATTGCCTCCATGCTGTGGGGCGAGCTCGGATTTTGCTTGACCCTGTACGCGATCATTCGAATGATGGAGGAAAGATGGTTGGCCGGAGTTGCTGTGAGCTCCACCTCTTCTCGGCGTAATTGCATTAACATCAGTGTCAGAAGCAGCTCAGCCTCGTCTTCGAAATGGGCAGGCTGTAAAATCATCGTCTCCACATAACGGTTCAAGTAAGACTCGAACAGAAATGTGTCACTTACGATTCGGTACGGTGACGATATAAGTTGTTGTTCATCCTGCGGCATAGAAAAATGGATATACGTCACCGTAAGCGGCGCCTGCGGAGTATGGCTCGCGAGAGTGCGGTCGCCGGCACGAAACAGAAAGCAAGTCCCTTTTTCGATTGCATAAGTCTGCTGATTCAAGTCCATCTTCCCTTCTCCGCTCCATGCGTACCACAGATCGTAATCCTCCAATGGTTGCTGCCTGGTGTCCCATTTCCAGGTACGCTCACAGTTGACTTTACCGAAATTATAGCTCAAGTATAGGTCGGAAGGTAAATTCCGCACACGTTAGCCCCCTCTTTAATATGTATTACAGTGCCAACTTTCATTGTCTGAGTGTATTAATTTTATAGCATTTTCATTTTAAAATAAATATATGTATTCATACTACAGTTCAAATTGGAGGTTTAACATGCTTCATCCGTTTATGGGAATGGCGGACTGGGATCGCGTTGGTATGTCGGTAAAGGAATCCGCAATGAGACTGCAACGCATCGGGTACGTCGATCGGCAGCTGATGCGGCTGGAAGCGGGCCATGTGACTGCAAGGCCGGAGTATGAGGTGAAAGGAGCTTTAGCACGCTTTTCCTCGCAGGATGCAGAATTTTACGATCAGCTGCGGAACCGCTCCAAGCAGCTTCGGATGAGCTCGGTCGCTTTCGAGAAATGTCCTGATCCTTCTTTGGAGAATCTCATGGAGAAGGTGTTGCAATCCGGCAGCACACTCGATCTATTAGTCGCCTTGTTCGAGGTAGTCAAGCCTGCACAGATCCAGGCTATACGAGCATACCTCGGCAACACACAGCCGATTGTAGATGAGCCAACAGTTCAACTGCTGCGGCATCAATTGCTTGATCGGGAAGAGCAGATAGAATGGGGACGCGAGGCGATCACACAGCTGTCTGAGACTGCCGGTGAAGAAGGTCGTAAGCACGCGCAATGCTGGAAGACTTATATCGCAGCTCTGCTGAAAGCTGCTGGAGGAGCATGTGGCGACGGCAACCGGCAATCCGTGGATTCTGAAGTGGTCGTGGCTTCCAAACCTTTTATGCTCCCCAGGGTCAGTACACGTGACATTCGATTTGAAACATCGATTATCAAGATGGCTGGAGTAATGATTGAAGACAATGATGAAGGACGTTTTCTACAAATGATGCTCAGCCGGTATTTCGAGATGTCGCCGGCAGAGGGAGTGGCAATGGTGCATTTCGCAACTGAGGGGAAGCCATGGGCTTTCTATCGTGACACTGCTAGACACATGTGGGATGAAGTACGGCATAGCTGGTTCGGCGAGGCTGCACTGAGGATCAAGGGTTACGATGTACACGAGTTTCGTAACTGGACCGGCTGGTATGATATGACGAGCCAGCTGTTTGATAAGGATGAAGCGTATACCCACCTGACAATAGCTATCGAGAAAGCCGCGATGAAGTATCCTCCCGGCAAGCGCGAGGAGTGGGAATTTTGCAGGGATGTGGTGAAGGACCCACTCATGACCACCTTCCAGGATTTCGATTGGGCCGATGAAGTGGTGCACGCCGGTTTTGGCCAGCGCTGGATTATTGAAGAATTGTACGGTGGAGACCAGGCTAAGGCGATGGCAGCCGCGGATGAGACTGTAGCCAAACGGAAAGTGTACATGGAACAGCATAAGCAAGGCTCCCAGACGCCACAAAGCAATTTTGCTGGGAATTACTAGGGTGGCAAAGTCTCGCTAGGATCGATCAACTTTTAGTTAATTTGTCAAGACCAAGAAAATAAAGTTTTAGACTCATTTGGGTGCTTCAAACGTGAAGAAATCGTTGCGTTCGATACGGAAACGACGGGTCTTGACGTTTACGCCGACGAATTGGTAGGAACTCATGATTACACCGGAGGAAATCGGTGATCCGATTACGTTAATCGACAAATTGCCCTTTGCCAGCAAGCACTTTATCTTAGAAAATCCCCTATCGACGGGGATCTAAAAGTACTCATGTTTGTGTCGTCGGACACGACTTCGTTTCTTATTTTTTCTAGTTAATAATTTCTCCGAGGGGTTATTAATGTCACTAATTAATTTAAATTTACGCTACTCATCATTGTGTGTGTGGTCGGAGAGGTTGTTTGCAAACCTATATTGCCGAATGGGCTCTTATTCAAGAGGCCAATAAAATACGACCTATTCAAGACATGGAAGAATTAATGAAAGCGAGTGAGACAGAAAGTTGGGCGATCAACATTTTGAATCGAGCCGCCATGTACTGCGGGATGATGATTAGTAATGCCGTATGTATGTACAATCCGGATATGATCATTTTAGGTGGATCAATGATTGATCGATTTCCACAGTTGGTAGGGATCATCGGAAGAACAGTGCAACCAGTTCGTATGGGAGCCCTACAGAGGAACTTTCAAAATATACCGATCAGAACAAAAAGAAAGCGCTATTGTAAGAGAGGCTGCTGCCCTAGCCTTTAGTAAATTTATGGAATCACAGTAAACGAATGAAAAAGGAGCTTATATGAACATTATTACTCTTCCATTCCACAAAATCGCACCTTATGTTGCGGACTCTTTATCGAATCAGGTGAAAGAAAAGCCAAACTCAATTTTAGGGATGACGACAGGAACAACACCCATTACTACGGGCATTTACCGGGAATGGGTGGACCGAGTTCAGCGACATGAACTGGATCTTTCTCAATGCCGATTTGTGAATCCAGATGAATTTGTTGGCATTTCTCTTGATCACCCAGAAAGTTATCACACATATATGATGAAACATCTTTTTCGCGATGCGAACATCCCGCTCAAGCATACGTTGTGCCATGACGGAAATGAACAAGATTTAAAGACTCAATGCGAGCAATTTGATCATACTGTTCAAAACTGGGGAGGCATAGATTGGCAATTGATGGGTCTAGGACGCAATGGACATATTTGTTTTATTGAACCGAATCAAGCCATTCCTGCGACATCATATATTGTTGACATTGCGGAGGAGAATCGTAGGTTATATGCTGCTGATTTTGGTTCGACAGATGCGGTCCCAAAGAAAGCGCTTACAACGGGGTTGAGGATGGTGATGTCGGCTCGCCAAATTATACTCGTAGCGGTAGGGGAGCAGAAAGCAGATATCGTTTCCAAAACGGTTCTAGATCCAATAAGTACACATTTACCGGCGACATTCCTTCAGTTACACCAGAATACAACGCTCATTCTTGATGAGGGAGCAGCTCGAAATTTGCCAAGTAGTCTGTATACAAGGTTAAACTAGCACATTTGTGCATTGAATTTGAAAGGGGGGATGCCACATATTGATTATAGGTATTAGGGATTTGATTACAGGTATTAGGGATTTATCAAAATATTGAATTGACGATCAAACGATCATGGTATGAAAGTATTGATAATTGTATTTCAGTCAGTTTCGTACAAGGTGCTGACCGTGTTCAATTTTCATCAACTTTATATTATTTATGAGAAAAGGGAGAGAAGAGAACTATGAAAAAAAATCGTATCTTAAGCACCATGGCTCTAGCTGTTACTTTGGCAGTTTCAGTAACTGCTTGTGGGTCAAAATCTTCGACGGAGCCTTCTCCATCAACATCATCAGAAGCTTCTGCTAAACCAACTGGTCTCAAAGGTGAAATTTCATTTCTGGATGTTATGTCCACAGATGAACACACTGCATCTTTAAAAAGTATCATTGCTAAATACGAAAAAGCTAATCCTGGTGTTAAAGTAAATTACTCAACTGTTCCATGGGATCAAGCTTACTCAAAGGTAATGGCAATGGCTGCGTCAAAATCACTTCCAGATATTAATACAGGTAGCTACACGGAACTTGCGGCTTCTGGCGCAGTTATTCCTCTAGACAAGTACTGGAATAAATTCCCTTACAAGGATGACCTTTCAGAGGCATTTCTTTCTTCTAAAGAAAACATGTCTTACAACGGCTCTGTATTCCGTATTCCAGATGGGAACATCTATCGTGGTGTTTATGTTCGTACAGACTGGCTTAAAGAAGCTGGTATCGACATAGAAAGCCTACGCAATTGGACATGGGATGACTATTTCATGGTAGTTCAAAAACTTACTAACAAAGAAAAAGGTCGTTACGGAGCGGCGTTCCGTGGTGGTCCGGGTGGTGTAGATGGCTTTACCGAATATGCCTACTCTGAGCTAGAGGCATTAAGCATGTATCCAAACCAAGCTAAGGGCGATTCAAAATCTATAATGGACGACCCACGTGCACCTCAACTTTGGGAAAACTGGATGAGTATCTATACCAAGGGATATTCACCAAAAGACTCTATTAACTGGGGCTTTAAAGAAATGGTAAATGGCTTTTCTAGCGGTCAAGCCGGTACATTAATCCAAACTCCAGAAGTTATTAAAACTTTAAACGAGACAATGGATAAAAATACTTGGACAGTTCTGCCTTTCCCTGTTAAAAAAGACGCAAAAATTCATGCATTTAACTGGGGTCCGACTGCAAGTTATAGTATTTCTGCAAATGCAAAAAATCCTGACCTTGCTTGGTCGCTAATTGAATTTATTTCTTCTCCAGAAAATAATCTTGAATACAGCAAAGCTTTTAATGTATTTCCAAATTACAAGTCTGCACTTTCTAACAAATCTTTTCAAGAAGGTGCACTTAAAGGATATTCTGATACACTTTTAGACCCCAAAATCAAATACACATTTGGACAGTTTGCTCTTACAGAGTGGGGTGGATTCTCTAGTGAAACTATGAAGGTTCAAATGCAAAACTATCTTTCTGGAAAAAGTACTACACAAGCTTCAGTTAAAGTAATGCAAGATTGGTTTGCTGAGCAATACAAAAAGGAAAAAAAATAATTATAAATTCAGTATGCTAAAAACGGGCTTATGCATATACAAGCCCGTTTCTGCATAACCAAAATGAAATGACTGCACCGTTACTAATAAGTTTAGTTTTGCCTTATAATTTTATGCACAGTAGAAAGTGAAGTGAGATTGATGAACTCAAGAAACAAAAAGATACTCTTAAGGAGAATGGAACCATGGTTTTTGTTGGCACCCGCGCTAATTGCCATTTTAGCGTTTATGGCGTACCCTATTTTTGACAATATAAGGATATCGTTTTTGAATTATAGCTTAATTCATCCAAAAGACATACATTTTAATGGTTTTGATAATTATGTAAAATTATTTAAAAGCCCAGATTTAGGGCTAGTTGCACTAAATACCTTTATATGGGTGATTTCTATTGTTCCGCTGCAAGCAATTTTAGGAATGGCGCTTGCACAACTTCTTAACCGAAAGTTCTTCGGTAAAGGTGTGTTTCAATCAATACTTTTTCTTCCATGGGTAATTGCTGGTTTTATGACTGGACTTATTTTTAAATGGATTTTTAGCGAACAATCTGGAATTCTGAATTATGTACTTATACAGATTGGTGCAATAAATGAGCCGATTTCTTGGCTTGCAGATAAATCAATAGCAATGATTGGACCAATTATGGGTATGATATGGTTCGGCATACCTTTTTTTGCAATTATGTTTTTAGCCGCACTTAAGTCTATTCCTCAAGAAATTCATGAGTCGGTTATGATGGATGGTGCTGGTCCTATTAAACGATTTATTTTCATTGATATTCCGTTTATTAAACCAACGATCATTACCACTTTGTTGCTACGGGTAATTTGGGTGTTTAATTCTTCTGATGTAACTTTTATTATGACTGGTGGAGGACCAGGCAACTCAACTAGCACCTTGCCGCTGTATGCTTTCCGACAAGCATTTGCGACTCTTGATTTCGGATATGCCGCAGCAATTAGTAACATCATCACAATCGTGTTGGTGATTTACGCTCTCTTTTTCCTAAAAGTTACAAAATATCAGGAAGCAGGGGATTTTTAGCATGGTCACTAAGCGATTTATACGAAAGTTTGGCTTTTGGAATACGATTATTATCTTCACGATTTTCACTTTGTTTCCAATTTATTGGATGATTATTACATCTCTTAAGAGTCCAAAGGAAATAAATCTTAAAAACCCAACGTTTTTCCCCCAGAATCTAGTTTTAGACAATTTTAAAAATGCCTTGTTTGATTCCAGGTTTGATTTGTTTATTCTAAACAGTACAATTGTTACTATTTCGGCTTCATTATTAGTACTTGTATTTGCAATCTGTGGTGGGTATGCGCTTGCTCGCTATAAATTTAAAGGTAAGTCAATTGTATTCGCAATTCTTTTAGGATCACAACTCGTTTCGTCATTAACAACAATTGTTCCGCTGTTTCACATTTTTACGGCATTGGGCGTTATAGATAGGCTTGGCTGTTTAATCATTGCTTATACAGTGGGAAATATTCCGTTTTGCTTAATTACGGTTGCAGCATTTTTTCAACGTATTCCAACTGCGCTTGAAGAAGCAGCACTTATTGATGGTTGCAACAAATTTAGCGCTGTAAGAAGAGTAATTTTGCCCATTATGCTTCCTGGAATTGGCGCAACATTTGTATTTGCGTTTACTGGATGTTGGAATGAACTTTTCTATAGTGTAATGTTTATTACAAACGAAAAATACAGAACGATACCAGTAGGAATGGTAAACTTTATTGGTAAATATGATATCGACTGGGGACAAATGACGGCAGCTGGAGTTATGACCTTGTTGCCTGCTGCCATTATGTTTTTTCTTGTGCAAAAAATTATTGTATCGGGAATGACACAAGGTGCTATTAAAGAATAGTGAATATACATTATATGTAAGGGTGATTGAATATGATTTCTTGGAATAACGAAGATGAAATGTTTAATTTAATGAAAGAAAAACTTTATACACCAGTGGTCGGTGATATTTTGGACGCATTGGGGTATTGCCATCAATTTTTGCCACAAAATGTACGCCCGATTGCAAGTCACATGAAACTTCCGAAATAAGTTATTTAAGAAAAGTGGTGAAAAATATGAATACTAGTAATTACTATACGGTAGAAAAATATTTATTAAAACGCTTTGAGCGCTTTGGCGGGCGAATGTCACATAAAGCGATAGATAAAGAAGAACATCTTGCATGGAAAAATGAACTACGGGCGCAATTGAGTGAGCGAATTGGATTGCATAAAATGCAAACATGTGCGCTAAATCCGAAACAGCTTGAAGAAACAAAAATGGATGGCTACACAAGGCGTAAAATGATTATTGAAACTGAGCCACATGTTTTTATGACGTTTTATATACTTGTACCAGAACATCAAACAGCAAAAAAATTTCCAACTATTATAGCGCCACACGGTCATAACTCTTGCGGAAAATACGAAACAGCAGGGGTCGTGGAGGTAGAGGGAATTGCTGAAGCTATCAAAACTTACAATGGAGATTATGGAGTTCAGCTTGTAAAGCAGGGATTTGTGGTGTTGTGCCCTGATGCAAGAGGGTTCGGAGAGCGACGTGAGCGCAATTTTTGGAGCGACGACCCTCTGGTTTATATGGATGCGGGGTGCAAAACTTGTACCGAAATAAATCGGCTAGCAATCGCTCTTGGTCAATCATTGATTGCAATGTGGGTGTGGGATTTAATGCGCCTTGTAGATTTTGCGGAAACTTGCCCAGAGTGTGATGTAAATGCCATTGGTTGCGCAGGGCTGTCGGGTGGAGGCATGCAGACCCTCTGGCTGACGGCGCTAGACGAGCGTATAAAAGCTGCTGTTGTAAGCGGATATTTTTACGGATTTAAAGAATCGCTAATAGAATCAGTCCAGTGCTCATGCAACTATGCCCCAGCGGTGTTTGACTTAATTGATGTGGGCGATTTGGCAGCACTAATAGCGCCACGACCTCTTGTAATTGAAACTGGGCGATTTGACTCACTAAATGGTAGAAGCGGTTTAGGTAACGTTCTGCCCTATGTTAACCACGCTCGAAAGGCATATGCCCTTTTTAACAAGGAAGACGCAATCTATCACGATATTTTTGAAGGCGAACACAGGTGGAACGGCACAGCATCAGTAGAAATATTAAAGCAGAATCTTTGTGGAGAAGATTCCAAATAACCAAATGGATTGGAGCTTGTGTGATGAGCGAAAAAGTGTATACCCCCATCCACAAGGGGAATTTTTATGAAAATATTCCATATAAAAAATATATTTGCACTTCACTTCCTATGCCTTTAGGAGAAGTATTTGATATAACAAAGTTTGGTGCATCATCTGAAAAAGAAAACAATGCTGAATGTATAAACAGCGCTATTACCGCTTGTAGTCAAAGCGGTGGCGGTGTCGTTTTGGTCAGTAGTGGCAAGTATTTCTGTGGAACCCTATATTTGCAGGACAATGTGACATTGTACATTCAAGACGGAGCGTCACTTGTGGCGGTACATGATGCTTCAAAGTTTGATAAGGCGTTTATTCGTGCAGACGGCGTGAGCAATGTGGCGATCATGGGTCCCGGCAAAATTTGCGGCGAAGGCGAGTTCTTTCACGTTGCACCGCCAATGACGCCAATGCTCGAAGAACCTCAAGTTTCTGACGTGGTAGCCATGGAGCGGGAATTTAGACTGCGTGTACGTCATGGAATAAAAGACCGTCCGGATGCAATGTTTTTGTTTCGTCACTCGTCCATGCTTAGATTTGAAAACCTTATTATTGAAAACTCTATGAATTGGTGCTTGCATGTGAACACCAGTGACGGCGTAGTTATAAAAAACGTAGTCATTAATAATAACCGACAAATTGCTAATGCAGACGGCATTGACATTGTGGGTACAAGAAACGTTGAAATTTCAGATACATTTATTTCTACTGCTGACGACGGCATTGTACTAAAATGCTTAAAAGGAACTGGTGCAGTAGAAAATGTAACCGTTAGAAATTGCCATATTATTTCAACATGTAACGCTTTTAAAATTGGCACAGAAACTTATCATGACATAAACAATATATTAGTTGAGAACTGCACTTTTGAACTTCCAGACATTTACCCTGGTACAATTTCTGGCATAGCCGTTGAAAGTGCAGACGGGTCAGTTATTAACAATGTGATTGCAAGAAATATTGTTATGAATAAAGTAACTTGTCCAGTGTTCGTTAGGGTTTGTGCACGCAACCGATATGGAACGCCAGAAAAACCACCAAAAATTTGTAATGTTCTAGTAGAGAATATTGTGGCAACAAATGCGGAGCTTCCTATCATTATTGCAGGCGTAAAAACAAATGATGGCACCATTCATTGTGCAGAAAATATTACTTTAAACAATATAAACATTACTTATAAAGACATTGCTGCTAACGTTAATGTTATTTTGCCAATTCCAGAATATGAAATTAAATACCCAGAAAGTTGGGAATTTTTAGATTTGCCGGCGTATGCACTTTGGGCAAGGCATGTGGTGGGTCTTGAACTGCATAATTTTCAAACCAGTAAACGCAGTGATGAAACTCGCAAACAAATCATAATCGAACAATCATAAGTGCCTAAATAACATTCAAAAGCTACAAATATGTTTTGAGGGCTATACAAAGTATAAGTATGTAACATGAAGAAACAAAAAAGACCAAATTTTTCCCTTATGAAGTAAAAAGCTTTCTTCTTGAAAAATAATTTGGTGAACATCAAAACAAAAAAGGAGACACTTTTGTTGAAAAAAATTGTGCATAAAAAACCTAACCCTTTTTTCCTGCAAGAAATCGAATCATCTTGTATACAATTCGAAAAGGAAGATTACGAAATTCGTATTCGCGTATTGAAAGAGCGCATGCGCGAGCAAAATATTTCTCATGTAGTTATTTATGGCGACCGTGAGCACTTTGCCAATACACATTATTTCAGCGGCTATGACTGCCGCTTTGAGGAAGCTTTACTCATTTTTGATTCGACAGGCGAAGCGGCGATTTTAGTTGGGAATGAGGGGATTTCCCAAACGTATCAAATTCCTTATGAAATCAACGTCTGCCTCTATCAAAACTTCAGCTTGCAGGGCCAGTCAAGGAATGAGCAAAAAAGTTTGAGTACAATTTTTTCCGAGCTTGGCATCGACAAAAACAGCCGGGTCGGCGTCGTAGGCTACAAATATTTCGATCAGGAGCATATCGAAACGAATCCCAATTACACTTTCGATATTCCGGCTTATGTATTGTCTACTTTACAAAATGTATGTGTGAACGAAAACGTTATTAATTTTACGAAAGAAATTACAGGCTTTCCGAACGGTATACGCCATACGATCCGAACGGCCAAAGAGATCGCTTGGGCCGAGGCGGCTGGCAATAAAGTGGCATCTGTCATCTTGCGTTTGTTCAAACGATTGAAGCCGGGATTGAGCGAGCAAGAGGCAGGCTATGGCATTTCTGATTTCGATCCGATCAACGTTTTTCCTATGATCAATTTCGGAGAAAATAGTTCTAGAATCGGTGTGAAATCTCCAGGGCCGAGTCGCCTTGTTCTTGGCGAAGTATTGGGACTGGCTTACAGCCTCCGCGGAAATTTAACAGCAAGGGTCGGCGTCGCATCGTACGACAAACATTCGGTGGCCCCTAAATTACAGGAGCACCTTGGCTTCTATGAGGATTTATGGTTAGTCGTGGCGGAACTTTTGGAAACGTTGACGATCGGAGCGAGATGTTCCGAAATCCATGATCGCGCCATGGCCAAAATCGGCGACCCGAAGTATGGCGTTTCCCTGAACGTGACTCATTATACTGGGGCTGACGAATGGACGAACTCGCCCGTATACGAAGGTTCCCCTTTTTCAATAAACGATGGCGCCCACATCCAAGTCGATGTCATTGCTTCGAATCCTGACCCGCTGCGTACAGCAATTTGCGAAGATTGTGTCATTATTGCTGGAAAAGAATTAAGAGAGCAGCTGAAAGCCCAATATCCGGAAGTATATGATCGTATCGTGGCTCGTCAAAACATGATTCGCAGTGAGCTTAATATCCAAATTCATGACGATTGTTTGCCGATGAGCAATTTAACAGGGGTATATTTCCCATTTATGCTGAATTTAGATCAAATTTTTGCACTAGAACAATAGGAAAGGGGATTGGCGATGAAATATGCAATGATTGGAACTTGGAAAATGGCCTATGACGGCATTCGTATAGCAAAGCCTCTGCTCGAAAAAGGTTCCCGCGTTTCAGAAGCGATTGAAAAGGCTGTTTGCGAAGTGGAAAACAACCCGACGTTTATTTCGGTAGGCTATGGCGGGCTCCCAAATCGTCAAGGTGAAGTGGAATTGGACGCCGCGTACATGGATGGGACGACGTTGCGCTTTGGGGGAATTATGGGCGTTCAGAACATTAAAAACCCGATCAAAGTGGCCGTTTCGCTCAGCGCCAATCGCAAGAGCTGTCTTCTTTCGGGCAAAGGTGCGGAAATGTATGCGCAAGCGAATGGCTTTGAGTTCCAAAACATGTTGACGGGACCGTCGAAAAAAAGATGGGAAAATATGATTGCGGCCGATTTGAACTCGGGAGGGCAAGACTCCTACGACGGTCACGATACGGTGTGTATCGTAGGATTGGATCTGAAGGGCGATATGGGGGTTGGCGTTTCTACTTCTGGGTTGTTTATGAAGCATCCCGGACGCGTTGGCGACAGCCCAATTATCGGCTCCGGGTTTTATTGCGACAGCCAAGTCGGTGGCGCTGCCGCTACAGGTATCGGAGAGGACATTATGCGCGGTTGCCTTTCTTTTGAAACGGTTCGCTGTATGAAGGAAGGCCTTTCGCCACAAGAAGCCTGCGAAAAAACGCTTCTAAGCCACTTGGAAAGATTGGAGTCTTTGGGCTATGATCTAGATAACATCGGGATTATCGCACTTGATAAGCATGGACAATTTGGTGCGGCAAGTAGATTGAACACGTTCGGGTTTGTTGTAGCCACCGAGGAACTCGACGCGACGATCTACATTGCTCGAAATGAAGAGGGCAAGATCACCGTGGCTCCAGCGACCAAGCAGGAACTGGAGGATTATGTAGACGCTTAGCGAAATGGTTTGTACGTCTCTGGATTTACGCTGTTGGGATAAATGTGATAATACTAAAGAGGTTATTTCAGGGGGTTGACTGGGATAATCTCTTTATAGTTTTTCTCCGAATGAACGTGATAAGCACCATAAAGCACTTGCTCCGTTAGTGAGCCAAGGCGTTTTTATGGCATAATACTAGTGCCTAAGATTGCGGCAATTCCCGACAAGAGAAAAAGTAAATCTTGCAAGCGCACCTGTAATGCCGGCAACGCCTAAGTAGTAATATTTTTGAAGTTGCATAGTTCTCCATTTTTCTTTTTTTCAATGCCCTTCAGGAATGATAATTGTAAAACCATTGTTCGCAAGATGCGATAAACAGCGGTAAATGACCGACTCTTCAGGAAACATAAACTGCCAACAAAGCCCGCTTGAGCTATCAATCATCAGATGCTCCGGCTTCTCGTCGATGAAGTGATGAATCGTCCAGAATTGGCTAAAACGACCAAATACAGCAGTCCAATCTCTTGTAGCTCCGTAAAAAGAGTAGTTCTCGTCTTTATGACCATGGGACAGCCTCTTATTATTTTCTATATGGCGCTACTCCGTTATAAAAAAGAGACCCACAGCAACGGGCTGCGGGTCATGAGGTATTTATATTTTAAAGGGGGTCGACTTTTATTATAGGCTCAATTCATTAAAGCCAGATGAAAATCATGTTTCATTTTAATTACAAGGTGAGAGCCTTTTATGGTAACCTTTATCATGTTCAGATGAAAGCGTTGACATTTCTATGCGAAGGGTAGTAAAATGACTTCAGGAAAACGTTTGGATAACATGATGCTTTTCGAGTAAGTGGTTGGGGAAAGGGGTTGTCAACGGATTGTCTACCTTAAAGGATATCGCGGAACTGGTTGGTGTATCCGTTTCTACCGTTTCCCGAGTTATTAATAATGATACGAGTAGGCATGTGAATCCAGACACCAAGATTAAAGTTTGGAATGCGGCTAGGGAATTAGGATATGAGCCGAACGAATCGGCAAGGCGCTTGGTCAGAAATCAAAAAGAAGGGCCCATTATGTCCAAAAAAATTGGATGTATCGTGGCAAGTACGCAGTTGCGGGATGACCATCCTTATTTCTCTCCTATCCTTACAGGTCTCAATAGGAAGTTAGTGGAGTCGGGCTATTCTCTTGCTTTTATTCATACGCCTGAGGAAGTAAATACAGAGATGGTGCTGCACCGAATGATTCATAATCATTACATCGATGGCATTGTTATCATTGGTGATGAGATGGATCCAACCCTTCTTGATTACATTAAAGCAACGAGTCTGGCTGTCGTTGGCATCAGTGCCTCTGGATCCGGCATCCCTCAGGTTGATTATGATCGAATATCCGCGGCGAAAGCTGCTGTTCATCATCTGATTGCCCAAGGGCACCGCAACATTGGTTTTGTGGGCGGTCAGGGTCATACAGGGGAATTGAAAAGCGAAGAGAGATATCAAGGGTATGAATTTGCCTTGTATGAAGCAGGTATTCCACTGGATCCAACATGGATCATTAATACGAGATGGCAAGTGGACAAAAGCTATGAATGTATGACGGATTTACTAGAGAAACATCAAGGTGAAGCTCCTACTGCTATGTTTGCTGCAAGTGATTTATTGGCGATTCCAGCCATGCGAGCAGTCATCGAGAGGAATTTACGGATTCCTGAGGATATCGCATTTATTGCCATGGATAATATCGAGCTTGCACAGTATACGTCACCACCATTATCCTCTGTTCATGTACCCAAAGCAGAAATTGGCATGGTTGCGGCCAAAGCGCTGCTTGATCAATTACAAGGCGAGTCTTTATTGACTACCAAAATACTATTGCCTCACGAAATGATACTGCGTCAATCCTCGATTTTTTCCAGGGCGGGTTCTCCTAGGCCGTAAGAGTATAATAAAAAAACAAAAAAACTAATTTTTTTTACTTTTCAGGAAAACGTTATCCTGATTGGGCCCAAATATTTGGTTTACTATTCGAAGGAGGTGAAAGCCCTTTCTTTTTGGATGTGACTGTAAGGCTTCATTCATGTTTACTTTGAAATTGGAGTTATAGTTTTTATTTCAAAACATCTTATGAGGGGGAAAGAAAATGGTTAAGAAAATGGGTTTATCTATGGTGCTAGGAATGATGGTCGTTGTGTCCGCATGCGGAGGCGGCGGTACGGCGGTTCAAACTACTGACAAAGGCACGGCGAAACCGGATGCCGGCACGAAGGAGAAAGTAACCCTGACTTACGGTACATGGGGTGCGGCAGCCGACAAGAGTACGACGAAAGTGATCGAAATGTTTAATAGCGCACACCCGAATATTGAGGTTAAGTTGGAGACGACTCCTAATAAGCAGTATTGGCAAAAGCTTGAAACTGCAGCGATCGGAGAAACGTTGCCGGACCTGTTCTGGATGAATGGACCGAATATTGTGAAATACGGTTCCAACGGCATTTTGATGCCGATTACAGATCTCATCAAATCGAATGCTCTGGATATGAGCAAATATCCAAAAGCGCTTGTTGACCTATACACAGTAAACGGTAAAAACTACGGAGTTCCAAAAGATTTTGATACACCTGGTCTCTGGTACAACAAGGCTTTGTTTGATGCAGCAGGCGTTAAGTATCCAGACGCTACTTGGGATTGGAATTCCGTAGCTGAGGCGGCTAAAAAATTGACAGATCCTGCAAAAGGCGTATGGGGAATTGCGGCAACACTGGATAACCAGAGCGGTTATTACGATACCATCCTGCAAGCAGGCGGTTATATTATCTCTGAAGATAAGAAGAGCTCTGGCTATGATAAGCCCGAAGCGATTGCAGGTCTGAAATTTTGGACGGATTTGATTAACGTTCAGAAAGTTTCTCCAACCATGGCGCAAATGACGGATACAGAAGGACTTGATATGTTCAAAGCTGGTAAAGTCGCTATGATCGCAGAAGGGGATTGGAATGCAGCAGATTTTGCAGCAACGGACTATCTGAAAGGTAAGTTTGATGTTGCTCCGCTTCCAAAAAATAAGAAGAGCGCCGTTATTATTCATGGTCTGGGCAATGTGATATCCGCTAAAACCAAGCACCCGAAAGAAGCGGCGGAATTTTTGAAATTCCTTGGTTCTAAGGAAGCTGCTGAAGTGTATGCAAGTCAAGGAACTGTTATTCCTGCCTATGAAGGAACGCAAGACACATGGGTTAAATCGATTCCAGGCGTAAATTTACAAGTGTTTATTGATCAGTTAAAAATTGCCGTACCGTATCCAGTTTCCAAGAATACGTCTGCTTGGGCAAGCGAAGAAGCGAAAATATTTACGAAGGCTTGGGCTGGTGCGATCAGTGCCGAAGAGGCAGGCAAGCAAATGGCAGCCTTAATGAATGAAAAATTAGCTGCAGAGAAATAAGTATATTATCCAAGCAAAACAGGTGTAGACAAGGCCCTGAAAATACGAAGCAGGGCCGTGTCTACAATCGCATCACATTTCATTTCTTGGGAGAGGAATAGACATGAGTTCTTTCGTAAAGAAGAAATCTAAAGTAAGTTTAAGTCGTCGTTCTGATCTCATGTGGGCTTACTTAATGATTGCCCCCCTGATGGTGGGGTTGATTATATTCTACGTGTTTCCGGTATTTCAAACCATTTATTACTCGTTTATGAACTGGGGAGCTTTTGGCAATTATACCTGGGCAGGATTTGATAACTACAAAAAGATGTTGACGGACACGGAGCTGCATCGAGCGTTCCGTAATACGGCAATTTATATTGTTTTAACGGTCCCAGCAACTATTTTTATCTCTATTTTCGTAGCTGTTCTTCTCAATCAAAAAATTCGCGGGCTTAGTATTTACCGACTGTTATATTTTCTGCCTGTTATTACGATGCCTGCGGCGGTAGCGATGGTCTGGAAGTGGCTATATAACGCAGACTACGGTTTGCTGAACTACGTACTGAGCATATTTGGCATCAACGGCCCGCACTGGCTGACAGATCCGCACCTTGCGCTTTACTCTGTCATTCTTGTGGCGATCTGGAGCTCGATTGGAAATAATATGATTATTTTCTTATCTGGCCTTCAAGGCATTTCGCCTTCGTATTATGAAGCTGCATCGATTGACGGGGCTGGAACGTTTTACGTGTTTTTCCGCATAACGATGCCGCTCCTGACACCAACGATTTTCTTCGTTTCTGTGATGTCATTGATCAGTGCCTTTCAGGCGTTCGACTTGATCTTCATGATGGTTCGCGATATCGTCATTGAATCTACGGAGTCGGTCGTCTACTTATTCTACAAATACGGGTTTATGCAAAATATGAAAGGGTATGCGGCGTCCATCGCGGTCTTGTTGTTTGTCATTATTTTAATTGTGACTTATATCCAGATGAAGCTGCAGAAGAAGTGGGTTCATTATGAATAAGGAGGCTACCCGATGAGTGCGAATGTTCATAAGAAGAGACCGGGCCAAGCGGCGGTAATCCATACCATTCTTATCCTTGGGGCTGCTGCCATGGTGATCCCTTTCATCTGGATGTTTATGACCTCGGTCAAAACGTTGGGCGAATCGACAGCCATACCGCCGGTTATGGTGCCGAAGGATTTCCAGTGGAGCAACTATACAAAGGTATTTGAAAGCTTGCCGTTTTTAACATTTTATTGGAATACCATAATTACGACTGTGGGGAAGACAGTAGGTCAACTTATCATTTGTTCGTTAGCTGCTTACGCATTCGCGCGCATTGACTTTCCGGGACGCAACTTTTGCTTCCTGCTGACACTGTCCGTGCTCATGGTTCCAGGACAGGTGTTCCTTATTCCGCAGTACATGATTATGAAGGAGCTCGGGTGGCTTAATTCAATCCAAGCACTTATCGTTCCCGGTTTATTTAGCGCATTCGGGACCTTCTTGCTGCGTCAGTTTTTCATGACGCTGCCCAAAGAACTGGAGGAAGCGGCCAAGCTTGACGGCTGCACCCAGTTCCGCATTTACTGGCAGATCATGGTGCCCCTTGCCAAGTCTGGGATGGTTGCGCTTGCGATTTTCACGATTCTTTGGTCATGGAACGACTTAATGTGGCCGCTGATCGTCAACACTTCCCCGGATAAAATGGTGCTTTCGGCCGGATTAGCATCGCTTGAAGGCGAACATAGAACGAACTACACGATTGTGATGGCGGGTTCGATGTTAGCCATATGGCCAATGATTGCTATATTCCTGGGGTTCCAGCGCTCCTTCATTGAGGGGATTGCATTATCGGGTTCGAAATAATAGATATAAGTATTTCTACAGAGAGAGGGAGAAACCATGAAGAAATTAAAAGCTATCTTGTTGGGTGCAGGAGACCGAGGAGCGCGCGCTTATGCGCCCTATGCGATCAATTACCCGCATGAGCTGGAAATCGTCGCTGTTGCCGAACCGAGCGAGGGACGGAGAAATGCGTTCGCTGAAGCTCATGGCATAGCGTCAGAGAATTGTTTTGGATCGTGGGAAGAGCTGTTGTCACAGCCTGTAATGGCGGATATCGCCATCATCTGTACGATGGATCGCATGCACTATCATCCGACGCTTAAAGCGCTTGAAGTGGGCTATCATGTCATGCTGGAGAAGCCCATGTCACCGGACCCGAAAGAGTGTGTGGAGATGGAGCTGGCGGCGAAGAAACATAACCGACTGCTCACCATTTGCCATGTACTTCGTTATACGGAGTTTTGGAAGGCTGTTAAACGCGTAATAGACGAGGGACGGATCGGACAGATCGCTTCTATTCAATTAAATGAAAATGTTGGGAACTTGCATATGGCACACAGCTTTGTGCGCGGGAATTGGAATAATTCCGATGAGTCGAGTCCCATGATCCTTCAGAAATCATGCCACGACATGGACATCTTGTCTTATCTGATGGATGAGCCATGTGTGCGTGTTAGCTCCTTCGGATCGTTGATGCATTTTAACGCTGCCAATGCACCGGAAGGGGCACCCGATCGATGCTTGGACGGGTGTCCGGCTGAGGCGAGCTGCCAATACTTTGCTCCTCGTTACTATTTGGGAGAAGGTAAAGGATGGGCGCGGAAGTTTACGCAAGATACGAGCCGCGAAGGCGTTCTGGAGGCATTGCGCACAACCCCTTATGGGAAATGCGTATACCGCAGCAATAACAATGTTGTTGACCATCAAGTGGTCAATATGGAGTTTGAAAGTGGATCAACAGCTACGTTCAGTATGTGCGGATTTACGCATGACAACACGAGAATCGTTCAAATCATGGGGACAAAAGGCGACATTCGCGGCAATATGGAAGACAACCAGTTTACAGTCAATGATTTTGTATCGAAAGAAGAAACGACGATTCGCGTGAATTCTACCATTGAAGGACATGGCGGTGGCGACTCCGGTATCGTTCGTCAATTTTTGAAGGAAGTTCGCGAGTATGACGGTGGGGAGAGCTTAAGTTCCGCCTCAGTTTCCGTGAGAAGCCATTTGATGGCGTTTGCCGCGGAGGAGTCGCGCTTAAACAAAGGCCAGCCAGTTGAGATCGAAGATTTTTATAAACGTGTGATTTCTTAATCAGATTTTGCAATCATTCTATCGTTTCTTGCCCTTTTATAAACAACGAACACTTGTGAGTAAAAGAGAAGGGGCTATCTCTCGGGTCTTTTCAGACCGTTTGGGTTAGCCCCTTATTCTTGATTCATAAGCTCACGAACGAGCATTCATCTTTTTAATACCCTAGGAGATGGACGAAGCGGTGAGTTATTATTTGAACGATTAATCCCTATTTCTAAATCACGTATGTAAGCAAGGCTTTATATCTACAATAGTTGGTTTTATACTACAGATGCTGATTAGTAAAGACATTATATAAAGTAAATAGAAAGTGATCATAACAATGGATAAATTCGTATTATATCTAATCGGTTCTTTTTTTGTAATCGGAGCTATTGATTATATTACCGGAAATCATTTGAAACTGGGTGGGAAATTTGAGGAAGGCATAAAGGCCATGGGAGCTTTAGGGCTTGGCATGATAGGAATACTTTCTTTAGTCCCTATATTTACAAACTTTTTATCCGCTGATATTATTCCAATCTTTAGAGTTTTTCATCTAGATCCTTCTATCGTTCCTGCAGCATTTTTAGCTGTAGATATGGGGGGCTATCAAATGGCTAATGAGCTAGCATTGACAGAGGAAATGGGGGCATTCTCAGGAATTATCATCGCATCTACATTAGGAGCCACAATTAGTTTTTCAATACCTGTCGCGTTAGGGATGCTTTCTAAAGAGGATGAAAAATATTTTTCTAAGGGTGTATTGGTTGGAATTATTACTATACCAATAGGATGTCTTGCAGCGGGCTTATGGCAAAAAATAAATATCAATATATTAGTATGGAATCTGGTACCTATATTTGTTTTTGCCATTATTTTAGGAGCAGGATTATTAAAAGCTCCTCATGTTTTTATAAAAGTTTTTAATGTATTTGGAAAACTTATAATGAGTTTGAGTACTGTTGGATTACTTTTACAAGGTATAGATGTGATATTTGGTGTAAGGCTTGTCTCAGGATTAGCACCACTATCTGAATCTACTGTAATAGTAGGCAAGATCGCATTTGTTTTAGGTGGAGCATATCCTATGCTAGCACTTATCAATCGAATTTTTAAAAATAGTTTTAAAGAAATAGGAGAGAAATTTGGAATTAATTCAGTGTCAGTAGCAGGCATTCTAGGAAGTTTGGCTAGTAATCTGTTGATATTTGGAACATTTAAGGAAATGAATCCTAAAGGAAAAGTGGTATGTACTGCCTTTGGAGTAAGTGGAGCATTTGTATTTGGAGGTCAATTTGGATTTGTGTCAGGAGTAGCCCCAGAAATGTTAGGAGCGTTTATCATATCAAAGCTTACAGCCGGAATAATTAGTATAGTACTAGCTGCATGGCTATATGATCGTGAAAATAAAGAATTTAGTCTTAAGGAAAATGGAGGTATTAGTAATGAATATCAGGGATAGGGTCGAAAAGTTAAGACAGCTAATGAAAGAAAATCAAATGGATGCTTATATAATTCCCAGTTTTGATGCACATCAGAGTGAATATGTAGCAGAACATTGGAAATGTAGACAATGGATATCAGGATTTACAGGGTCTGCTGGTACAGTAGTTATTACATTAGAAGATGCTGGGTTATGGACAGATGGTAGATACTATATTCAAGCAGAAAAGCAGCTTGATGGCTCAGGAATCAGATTATTTAGAATGGTGGATCCAGGGGTACCATTTTATTCAGAATGGCTAGCAGATGTTCTCAATGAAGGAAGCATTGTGGGCTTTGATGGAAATGTTTTTTCAATTAATATGGTTAAAAAGATGGAAAAAGATCTAAAAGCAAAGAGAATCGTATTAAAAATGAATCAAGATTTAATTGGTGATCTGTGGGAAGATAGACCGGAGATTCCTAAAGGACCAATTTTTACTCATGACGTAAAATATGCAGGCAAATCACGAGTAGAAAAATTAAATGAAGTAAGAAAAGAAATGAAAAATATAGGAGCAAATTATTATATATTAACTTCCCTTGATGACATTGCATGGCTTTTGAATATAAGAGGGGCCGATGTACCTAACAATCCAGTTGTAATAGCTAATGTAATCGTAGCAGAACATAAATGTTATTTATTTATTGATTCTTGCAAGGTTCCCTCTTTGGTTAAATTAGAACTGGAGGCTGAAGGAATCGAGTTAAAAGCGAATCATGAAATACAAACTTTCTTAGGAAATCTTTCAAGCGGAGATACCATTATTTTAGATACGAATAAAACAAATAGCAGATTATTTAATGCCATTAACAGTATTACAAAGAATATTGAAAGTCCTGACATCACGACTAATTTAAAAGCTATTAAAAATGAAGTTGAGATAAAAAATGTAAAATGGTGTGAAATAAAAGATGGTTTAGCCATGGTTAAATTTATAAAATGGCTAAAAAACGTTGTAGACAAAGAAGAAATTACAGAGATTACTGCAGAAGAAAGATTAGAAGATTTCAGAAGGGCGCAGGAAGGATATGTTGGACCTAGCTTTGATACGATAGCAGGTTATAAAGAACATGCTGCGATGATGCATTATAAAGCCAATAAAGAAACGGAATATACTCTTAAGAATGAAGGTCTTTTTTTAATTGATTCAGGCGGACAGTATTATGATGGAACAACAGATATTACACGAACGATTGTTTTGGGAAAACTTACCGATGAGCAAAAAAGGGATTTTACTTTGGTGTTGAAAGGATTTATTGCATTAAGCTCAGTAAAATATTTATACGGAGCAACAGGCTCTAACTTAGATGTTTTAGCAAGACAACCAATTTGGCAGTATGGTTTAGACTATAAATGCGGGACAGGACATGGGGTAGGTTTTTTCTTGAATGTTCATGAAGGACCACAAAGCATAAGGAATAATAATAATGTTACATTAGAAAAAGGCATGATTATTACGAATGAACCGGGAATATACCTTGAAGGTAAATATGGAATTAGAATTGAAAATATGATGTTAGTCGTTGAAGACGAGAAAACAGAGTTTGGTCAATTTATGAAGTTTGAAACAATTACGTATTGCCCAATAGATTTAGCTGGTATCAATAAAGATATGTTAACAGAGAGTGAAAAGCAATGGTTAAACAATTATCATCAAGAGGTATATACGAAGCTGGCTCCTTATTTAAATGAAGAAGAGAGCGGATGGCTAAGGGAAGAAACTAGGGAAATATAAATAGGTATTGCTTAATACACAAAAGAGACATATGGATTAAATAGAATTCCCGGTGTTTTTTGTTTTTCGCTTCTCCGCCATTATTTAGCACTCCACAATGTTTTGTTTGTGTCACATTACGCAGCCCTTTCCCGTCATAAAGGTACAAAATGGAAAGGGATGATTCCGAAGCTAAAATATGATGTAGCAGTTGTGGGTGGAGGAGTAGCGGGGTTAACGGCAGCAATCTATGGTAACGGACTAGCATTAAGAATAAGGCCTATAGATAGATGTTTGTAAGAAGTACTTCAAAACCTATTTGTATTTCAGTTTATTTGTACAACACAACCACTTCAAAACTTAATTTGCAAATCACTTTTATAAGAAAAACCAGCAAACCCTTGTGTTTGCTGGTTTCTTGCACTTCAAAACATATTTGTCACCAACAAGAACTTGTTAGATGACAAATATGTTTTGAAATGGTTGTTTTGCTGGTGATAGCTGAGGGAAGGATATTTTTAAACCGTTAGAACAAGCGATACTATTCTTCGAAGTAGTATCGAGTACATCAGGGTCTCGACTAACAATATGGTCGGGGCTTTTGTTGTTTTTAGAGCCCAGAGGCATGCATTATCTAGTTGATGAATGTCCAACCAAGGGAGGGGCCAAACCAGCCTTGTAGCTAAGTTGCTTGGGTATGGCGAAATCTGTGAGTAAAAGCGCATTGACAAAAGTATTTGTCAGAGACAGGGCGAGCAACATAGCAGGCCGTAACATCAAGTGTATCCTGCCGAATCGTCACTTACTTGATACAGATATATGTACAAAATACTTTGTAACATACATATACTCAAATTTAATAAAAACCCTTGATAAGTCAGGGGCTATTGGCTTGTGGCACAATCACTCTGCTATACACCTTCATCTATGCTATATTGTATAATTCATAAAAGAGAATTAAAATCAAGAAGGAATATTTAATGGGGGGATTTGGAATATGCTCAGTGCTGAAGAAATTAACGAACAAAGCAGAAATGAATGGGACGACGAAACAGAAGATGACGACAGAAAGTTTTTAGAAATAGATAAAAAAATTGAAGATTTGTACCCATCAGGGAGCAATCAAGATAAAGGGTCAGCTGGGGCAGGTATTGTAAATGGGAAAATAAGTGATCCAGAAGTTATTAATTGGATTTACCGTGATCAAGGTGGTACTGATTATGGAATTGATGCTTATTTTGAGATTAAAAAGGATAATAAAGCAACGGGAAGGTTGATAGCTGCCCAAATTAAATATGGAGAAAGCTATGTCACAGAAAAACATGATCATTTTGTATTCTATGGTAAATACAAACACCTACTATACTGGCTGAACTATTCCCTTCCAGTGATCATTGTATATGTAGTTAGGGAAAAGATCTCATCAGGTTTCGTTGACCATTGTTATTGGGTTGAAGTTAAAAAAGAGAAGATCAAGACTTTAAATAACTCTTGGAAGATAAAGATCCCCAAAAATCAAAAATTAGAGGAGAGTTTAATCCCAAAATTAGAGATGGTCGCACCAGAGCAGTCTGCCTTTGATTTAAGACTTACTGCTTTAAAACTCCAATTGCCATATATGAAGCATTTATCAAGTGGTGGAAAAATTGCTCTGGAAATTGATGGCCTTAATTCAAATCTGTTACTTGAAGATGGGTCAGGTAACTTGATTAAAAGGATTTTCTGGAAAGAAGCTTTTCCATTTAAATATCTAATGAATAACATGGAAGCTATACTTCCTTGGGCACAGTTGTTCTTGAATGAGCAAGAAATTGGAGAGAAAGAAGTGCCACTAACTCCCGAGGATTGGAAAGAAGTAAGGGGAACAGAGGTTAGTTTAACTGATACGAGTAACTCAAACTCTATATATAAAATATATCTGGAATTAAACTCGTTTGGTCGAGACTTCATAAGCGTCACTTCTTATCTTAGTACATAGCATTTAAATAAAGCTAGTGAGCCCTTGCTTCAGATAACTGATGACTATCAGTAAGAATATATTATAAGAATATAAAAGCTTAAGAGCCACTAAATTGAGAGCACTTCAAAACGAATACAGTCTCAATAAAATGCTACCCAATACCGCACTGCAATTGGGTTTGTTGTATACTGGAAAAAGATAAAGTGAGCTGAGACATGAATAATCATCCGTTGCAAACGAAGTTAAAAGATTTGGAAACTCTTCAATGCCAAATTCTTGCGCAATTTGTATCGACAGGTGTCGATAAGTCCATTCAGAGATATAAGATGGAACGTGGACAAGATGGTAAAACAAAGCGTGAATATATTGGCGATCCTGTCATCATTAAGAGCAGGAATCACATTAAGAAGCCCACTGATAAAGCTGGAGTATATGTGTTTTGGTGGACAGGTAATAAGTCTCTACTGCTTCCGAAGAATGGGTTTCATCCTGAACTTCGCTTTAAGAATAGCAAGAAAGAATTTGTTACGATGGATGTGCTTGATTATTGGAAACAGCTGAGGATTGATGTTTTAAGTGATGCTCACATTCCGTTATATATCGGCAAAGCTGGAAACGTCTATAAAAGATATTCACAGCATCTGATGCTTGATCATCATCGGTTATTGCCGCTTGGAACATCAGCTATAAAGAAATATGAAGAGTCGAATGGACGCAAATACAATACCAGTGTACAGCTGCGTGATCGCATCGATAGAATTTTTCCGGATGTCGAAGATACCTTGGGATTGATACTCGATAATGTGGGATATTCTTATGTAGAAGTAGCAGATGAATATCAGCGAGCTTGTCTTGAATATTTGGCTATCGGCTATTATCGGAGCGTATTTAATACGGATATTGAGCGATAATTATTCGTTTAATAACAAGACCGCCATCGAAGCCGTTTTAAAATGGGAATTAACCCCTTATAATTGGAGATATCAAAAATAAGGGGACGACTACTATGTATAATAAATGAACCCTTGCAACCAAACCTTGATCTTGAATGGTTTACGAGGGCTTTTGTTATTCATTATCGAATTTCTCTTATCAAACAAGGTATAGTCCCAAATGACTTAGTGAAGCTTATCATATGTTGAAGTGCGAAGCAGCTATCATTGCGCTAACAGCGAGCCATCTGTTTTTAATAATTTGTCATATGTATTTCAAAACTAATTTGTAATTCATACAATTTACCCCAAAATCTATTTCAAATCTTTATTTGTCATTATGATTTTTACGAAAAAGCCAGCAAACCCTTGTGGTTGCTGGCTTTATTCATTTCAAAACTTATTTGTCATCCAACAATGGGATGTCGGGTGACAAATAAGTTTTGAAGTAGACAAATAAGTTTTAAGTATAGAAAATGATCTTTTTAGCAACTGCTGTCTCCGCCGTCGGCCTCGTGTTGGCTGATAAATATGTTTTGAAGTTGACAAAGAGATCATGCTAGAAGAATGAATCTATATTCCCGAAAAGCTTCCCAGTTGTTTCCCGAGTTTTTCCCAAACATTTCCCAGCTGTGTCTCAAGAAAAGTGAATTGCACGTGTTGTATGATAAATCCAGAAAGCAAACTCAACAGTTGGAGGTTATAACGATGATCAAAGTGAACAAAGGCTTGAAATGGATTTTAGGGGTTGCATTGCTTGCGTCAATGGCTGTTCCCGCAACGGTTAGTGCAAAGCCTGAAGCGAAGCCAGAGGCGATGAAAACCACAAAACCGGGAGTGATTCTAGCAGCCAAGCCAGAAGCCAAACCGGAAGCGTAAGTAGCAGTTAACTGGACTTATTTGAATATAACAATGTATTTTCAAAAGGAGAGAATTGAACCTATGACATTTAAATTCAGCAAAGGAAAACAAACTTCAGCAATCACACTTTTATTGGCGGGCTGTTTGGCGTTCGGCAGTACCGCCAGCGCTTTTGGCGAGACGACACCTGCAGGCGTGCAAATCAAGGAGTTCAGCTTGCTTGAAACGTCATCTGACATTGTAGGTGCAGCTGATTTTACGCCTGAGGGCAACAAGGATGGTCACTTCAAGCTGCGACTGAGCTTAGCTCAGCATACGGTTATCAATTCCGTCGTACTACGTTCCACGGATGCTTATGGTAAGGATAATTACCAAGGGGTATGGAGAACCAACCATGTAACAACGGGGTGGCTGCTCGGCATTGTACAGGATAAAACTGTTACATCGTCAAGCGGTACAACACATGAAAGCATCATCATCAACCCAGGCTTTCGTAAGGATATTAAAGAACCCGTCGGTGAATTCGAGGGTGAGCTTAACTTAGACTTGTACGCTAGCGATAACGGCACGATCAAGGAAACGCAATATTATGTCTTAGAGATTTTGACTCCGCAAGGAACCGTTGTTTCCAAACCGATAAAATATAAAAGTCCGATGACAACAGGAGAAACTACTGGCTCGTCAACACCAACACCAACACCAACACCAACACCAACACCAACACCAACACCAATCCCGCAGCCTGTGCCAACACCTCAGACACCAACCCCAGCTCCAACTTCAGAAAGTCCGCTGATTCATGTTCTTTTCAATGGCCAAGAGCTTCGGTTTGATCAAGTCAGACCGATACTGAAAGATGGTTCAACACTCGTCCCGTTCCGTAAATTATTCGAAACGCTTGGCTTCGAGGTCCAGTGGAAGGAGACTGAATGGTCCCAAAAGGCGATTGGAATCAAGGAAGGTCTCACGATTGAATTGACAATTAATAGCATCACCGCAATCGTGAATGGAAAAAACGTGAGCTTGGATGTCCCTGCCCAAATCCTAAATGGCAGCACCTTAGTCCCGCTTCGCTTTGTAGCGGAAAACAGCGGGTACCAGGTGTCTTACTCCAGGAGTGGCAACGAGGCGACAGTTCGGATTGATGAAGCAGATGTGACGCCAACACCATCACCAGTCCCTTCTCCTGCTCCAATCCCCGATCCTGTGAAAGAGGTTGCTGAGCCCTATGTCGTCAAAGGGTATGTGCACGATGCAAAAGGTCAACCCATCCCTGATATCGTCGTTTTTGCCGATAACACATTGCTTTATGACAGCAATATCCTTGGAGTTACCGATGAATCGGGACACTATCGGATCGAGCTGCCTCACTTAGCTACTTCATGGCATATGGGCGCCGATGTAACTAAATCATTTAACGGTATGAATTACACCTTCCATTTAAACGCTGACAAGGATCTTCCGCTTTCGGGAAGTACTGGAGCCGTCCGTGATTTTACTTGGAGCAAATTTGATGGACAGATTTATATTTATCCGTATTTTACATCATCGGACGATTCGCTGCCGGAGTTCGATATGAGCGATCTGGAAGTAACGCTGAAACCCGTCGGTTCGCTGCTCGATGGCAGTGCAGGTCAAACGATAACGAAGCGCGGAGGTCCGATTTCAGGTGGAGCGGGCATTGATCAAATACCGATTGGCCGCTACAAGGCTACTGCCAGATGGTTGCCGGTGGGGTATGCGCCAATTTCCTTGCAGATTAGTGACTCCACCGGCAAATATGCAGAGTATGTAGAATTCGAATTCGGTCCTCCTAAAGGAGTATCCACAACCAATTATCTGAGTGAACTCGTCGTTATGATTCCTTAAAAAGTGGTGCATACAAGCCAGGGGCTGCCGAAAGGCAGCCCTTTTGCATGCTGACATGCCCAGAGGCATACATTATCTAGGGAGGACCAAGCTACCCTTGTAGCTAGGTTGCTTAGGTATGGCGAAATCTGTGCGTAAAGCAACTTCGACAATAGTACTTGTCTGAGACAGGGCTAGCATCATACTAGGCCGTAACATCAAGTGAATCAGCCGAATCGTTAAAAAGGCTTCGCAAGAAGGAAAAGTGAAAGATGAGTCTCTCCTAGTTAGACGTAGGCCATGGAAGCTGTGCAGAACTTGGAACAACGGCCAAGAATCCACTAGTGTAGAGGAAGCGGCATGGTGAACTTTGATTATGACATGAAACGGCTGCCCTAGGGCAGCCGTTGTTATGCTAACAAAAGCGTTAGTTCCATCGGTTAATGGATATATTTCATTTGTGTTACTGGAGTCGGACCGGAACCCGAGATTCTGGTACACGCTTTTGCTTATTTCTTAGGGTTACGAACAAAAGGAGCAATGGTTCTCGTTCATGAAGACTAGACAAAGCATGTTGGATCATCGCTGTGGCGATCATGCATCCCCGATATACTGCCTGTATCCGCCTTACCAATATCCATGTCCATCCCCCTACACATATCCATATTGAGTTCAAAAACATGACAAGAACCGCATATTATTGCGTTTTTTTTATTGAGCCTTACATTGCGCTAAAAAAGTCAAAAAACTCTGACCACACGGCCGGAGTTCCTTGCTTGTAATTAAGCGGTTAATTCCTTTGTATTCACCTTTGGGAAAAAATTTCCTGTCCATACCATAAAGCCCATTCCTACATACACCAAGCCCCAGAAGAAGGCGAACCATTTCTCAAGCCCCGGCATTCCGAACGATACGAGCATGAGTATAAAAAGGATAATCGTCCAACGAGGAAATACTTTTGCTCTGAAAGTAACGATCATCAGAATGATAGTTCCGAGCAGCATCCCCATACCGGAGACAGCTCCGGTAAGATCAACGAACAACTGCCCCTTTTCGGCATATTCGCCGTATGCGAACAGACCGTAAAAGTTAGATGCAACAAGCAAATTGCCGATCATGATAAGCATTGTGGAAATAAACCCCAATATGCCAGTCTCCTTAGACTGTGCCATATACAGCGCAATGGAACTGACGGACATGAGGATACAAGCAATAAACCCGCAAATCACTTTCGGCGTGCTGTCGTCTCCCCAGATGAGCGACGACGGTGTCATTCCAATTCGTACGATTCCAGCTAAGAAACAGATAAATCCGAGCAATTTCACTACTTTTTCTGCTGTCATTTTGCCAACCTCCAACTGTTTTTTGACTTCCTTGTAACGAATTGTACCAAATGATCGTTCCCGTCAACGAGAGTATCCCCTACCTAGCGGAGACAGGAAGATTTATGGGTAGATCCGGGAAGCAATCCGCAAGTCATATACAGATTCTGGGTCAGAGGTTATAATTTCCATATAGCAAACTCGCCCGATTAGGAGGAAATATGAGGCAGTTAAGCAAGAAACTCAGCAGTCAAACGGAATGGCTATTTCAGGCGCTTATGGTTGCAATTAGCGCCATAATCGTTATTTTTTTCATTAGCGGTATTTCAGACTATTATGAAAAGCTGCGAAATCATTGCATCCTGCAGTCATGCGGTTCATTGGCTCCACCGCTGACCTCGACAGAAGTGCTGAATCAATACAGCTTAACGGTCGATTCGTATGCTGCGGTTCTCGTCGCAATTGACTGCGGGCTTGCCTTCATCTTTTATACGGGCGCGGGCATCATCCTTTGGAAGAGCGGGCTGGAGCGGATGGGGAAGCTTGCCGTGCTCGCCCTCGTTGCGTATGGTACTACATTTCCCTCGCTCGTCTATCTCGCTTCGGAAGGAAGTAAGGTGCTGCAGAGGTGGCCGGATGGAATCAGCACTGTCGGCTGGATGACGTTATTTTTGTTTTTCTTATTGTTTCCGAGCGGTAAGCTAGCACCTTCCTGGACATTCTTCGTATGGATCCCGTTTAGCGTGGTTCAGTTCGCCAGCTTCCTACTGCCGGATACCAGTATTAATTTGCATCAATGGTCCGGAACAGCGAGAATCCTTTACTATTTGACTGCCATCGGCAGTATCATTTATTCGCAAATTTATAGATACAGGAACGTTTCCAATGCCGAGCAGCGGCAGCAGACAAAATGGGTCGTCTACGGCGTCACAATTTCGTTTCTCGGTTTTTTCGGAGTAAGTGCCTTTTTTGTTTCGGATGCAGCGTTCAGCCCTCTCTCTTACATTTATTTAACCGTCGCTTTGCATGTATTTGTCTCTATTATTCCTTTGACGCTTGCATTTGCCATCCTGCGTCATCGCCTATGGGATATCGATCCGCTCGTCAACCGGACGATTGTCTATGGTGTGTTGTCCCTTGCCATCGTACTCGTCTACTCCGCATCTGTACTTTATTTAAGCAGCGTATTCCAGACCGAGAAAAGCTATATCATCTCGCTGATTGCAACCTCCATCGTCGCAATTTTATTCGCACCGCTCAAGCAGTGGCTTCAGCGTATCGTGAATCGGTTGATGAAAGGCAGGCATGATGACCCGTTTGCCGTGTTGGTCGAGTTGGGAGACAGCCTGATAAAACCCATGGCGCCAGGACGGGTGTTAAGTGTCGTCGCCCGAACGATTCAAGACGCACTTCGGCTTCCGCATGTCGCCATCTCGATCGGAATGAACGGTCAGGAAACGATGGCAGTATCCGTTGGTGAAAAAAAATATGATATGCATGTGTTTCCTCTTATCCACGGTGGTGAAGAGCTCGGAACGCTCTGGCTGTCGAGTCGTTCGCCAGGAGAGGCATTCAGCACGGAAGATAGCAAGCTGCTAGATATATTGCTTCGCCAGGCCGTGCCGATCGCCAAAAATATAAATATGACTGCCGGTATGGAACTACTGGCCAAAGATTTGCAGGTATCACGTGAACGTCTGGTGCTTGCTCGTGAGGAAGAGAGAAGGCAAATCCGAAGAAATCTTCACGATGATCTTGCGCCGCGTCTGATGTCGCTCGCGTTTAACGTAGCAGCTGCGGAACAGTATATTCGAAAAAGCCCAGAAACGGCGATTGAGCTACTGGGAGAACTGAGGCAGGTCATCCGAACGACTGTAAACGAAATCCGCACAATGGTACACGATTTGCGCCCGCCGACGCTAGACGAGTTTGGGCTGTTAGGCTCTATCGAGGCACGCATTGACGAGATCTTGAAGACGTCCGGTCAAATGGCAGCTACACTGCATAATGACCCGATATGTGTGAAATTACACGTGTTGGAGGCGCTTCCAGCTTTGCCAGCAGCGGTGGAGGTAGCGGTGTATCGCATCGTAACAGAATCATTAGTTAATGTCATAAGGCATGCAGAGGCAACGACTTGTGATGTATATATACGGTTAACGCCGGCGCAGGAGCTGCAAGTCGAAGTCATCGATAACGGGAAAGGCATTCCTGTTCCGATGAAGCCATCAGGAAATGGTGGCATCGGACTGACCTCAATCCGCGAGAGAGCGGGAGAGCTTGGCGGTCAATGCATATTTGAAAGATTGGAAACTGGCGGTACGCGTATAATGGCGCTGCTGCCGCTACTGCGTGGGGAGGGAATAAAGTGAGAATTTTGCTCGTAGACGATCATCCGCTATTTCGGGGAGGCGTGCGTAACTTAATTGGAACTACAGAAGATTTGCAGGTAGTAGGAGAAGCCTCAAACGGGGAAGAAGCGGTACAGTTTGCCTTTTCCCTGCGGCCTGATGTCATTGTCATGGACATTCGGATGCCGGGCATTAACGGTATCGAAGCGACGAGAATGATCAGGGAAAAGCAGCCTGAACAAAAAATACTCATCGTAACGATGCTAAAAGACGACAAGTCCGTTTTTATGGCCATGCAAATGGGAGCACGAGGTTATGTGCTTAAAGATGCCGGGGAAATGGAGCTGCTGCAGTCCATTCGAATAGTTGGTGGCGGTGGTGCTGTATTCAGCTCCGATATCGCAGCACGCATGATGCATTATTTTACGATGCCGAAGCAGTTACAGCCGTTAAATCCGGCGCTCTCCGAACTGACGGGCAGAGAGACGGAAGTGCTTGAGCTGATCGCGGACGGATACTCGAATGGACAAATTGCATCCCGTCTGCATTTGAGCGCGAAAACGATTGCCAACCATGTTACGAATATATTAAATAAGCTTCAAGTTCAAGACCGTCACGAAGCCAAAAAGGTGCTTAGGAATTCTCATGAAGCAGCAGACCTAGAAAAGTAAGGTCACTACAAAGTTGTGTTTTGGTTTCTTGCACTTCAAAACTTCTTCGCGAGCGTTGCTCCTCTGCCTCTTTCGTTGCCCATTTTGAAGCCTCCTGGATGGTTTTTGTATGCATTCATGATAACAGGGGTTTCCATAGCATGCAACGCGCTCAAAGTTAGAGAGAAAGCCCAGTAGAGCTGATCAATCTGTTAATCAGATGGAAAAATTATTACGACGGTAGAGGAGGAATTACAATGAAAGAGATCGAAATGGCACCAATCGTAAGTTCCAGTGCCGAGAAGTTGGCGATAAAGGTGTATCAAGATCGGTCTACCTTAGGCAAGGCGGCAGGGTTGGAAGCCGCGACATACATTAGGTCGTTGCTGGAAAGGAACAACGGCATCCGAATGATCTTTGCGGCTGCGCCTTCGCAGAACGAATTTCTGGATACACTTGCCGAGTTTCCGGGAATCGACTGGAGCCGTATCACTGCGTTTCATATGGATGAGTACATCGGCCTGCCTCAGAACTCGCCGCAGCTGTTTAGCCGTTATCTAAATGATCGGTTATTTCAGCGGGTGCATCCGGGGATGGTACATTTAATTGATTCCAGCGCTGATCCGGACACCGAATGCACACGCTACGGTGCACTACTGTCCGAGGAGTCCATCGATATCGTCTGTATGGGGATCGGCGAGAACGGCCATTTGGCGTTCAATGATCCTCCAGTTGCTGATTTCAATGATCCTGTTTCAATCAAAAGAGTTGAACTGGACGCCGTCTGCAGACAGCAGCAGGTGAATGACGGATGCTTTGCTACGATCGATGATGTACCAACCCATGCAGCGACGCTGACGATTCCCGCGCTGATGTCCGGGGTTAAGCTGTTCTGTATGGTGCCAGGCATGCGCAAAAGAGAGGCGGTACGCCGTACCGTGGACCTAGAGCAGCCACTTTCCATAACTTGCCCATCCACGATTCTAAGGCGTCACCCGGATTGTACGCTCTATACCGACCTTGATGCATTTGGTGAGGGACTATGACGATTCAATCGAACACAACGGAAATATCGGCGCTGCATTACCGGACTGGCGAGCCGATACGAATTACAGTGGAGAATGGCCTTATATCCGCTGTTACGTCTATCCCGCCATTCTCGTCAGAGATGGAGCCCGGCCTTTTCGTTGGCCCTGGACTTGTCGATCTGCAGTTAAATGGCTACGCGGGCGATGACTTTAATCTACTGCCTGCGGAAGGTTACCACATCCCGTTGGAGAGGATTACTCGCCGGCTTGCCATGAAGGGCGTAACGACATTTTATCCAACTGTCATCACGAACGGAAACGAGGAGCTGGGCAAGCTACTTGCCGCAATTGATCAAGATTGCAAGCAGAACCCAGCTAGTTCGACTTTTGTTGGCGGTATTCATCTCGAAGGACCTTTTATTTCGCCCGAGGACGGCGCACGGGGCGCACACCCTCTTGCACACGTGGTAGCGCCAGACTGGGAATTGCTGCAGCGCTGGCAAGAAGCATCTGGAGGGCGAATAAGACTGTTAACGATGTCTCCAGAGTGGGAAGGTAGTGAAAGTTTCATCTCATGTTGTGTCTCGTCAGGAATTGTTGTCTCTATCGGACATACTTCAGCCAAGCCCGAACAAATCAGAGCAGCGGTAGCCGCCGGAGCGCGAATGTCAACACACCTAGGCAATGGGGCGCACAAACTGCTTCCGAGGCACCCCAATTATCTCTGGGAGCAACTGGCGCTGGATGAGTTGAGCTGTGGGCTTATCGCAGACGGTTTCCATCTGCCGGATCAGGTGCTGAAGGTAATTTTGAAGGTAAAGGAAGAGCGTGCATTCCTGGTCAGTGATGCGGTGTCGCTTGCAGGTATGGCACCGGGCCGGTATGCTGCCCATATCGGTGACTTCGTAGTTCTCACGCCGAACGGTAGACTGCACATGGAGAACAATGAAGAGCTGCTTGCCGGTTCTGTTACGCTGCTAACCGACGCCATTTGCCATCTTACGGAACGAGGTCTCGCGAATTTTGAAATGGCGTGGGAGATGGCATCGCTTCGGCCAGCTGAGCAAATGGGCCTGTCTGCAGCGATGGGACTTGCGGTAGGAGCACCTGCAGATTTGGTTACGTTCCGAAGATTAGGCGCCAAGATTGGGGTCGAACGGGTATACAAGGCAGGCGTACCAATAATGGACTAATAGTATCGCATCGCCATATCGTAGTGGCAGTAATTCTCCTTGTTTGCACAAAATTAGAAAAGAGCCAGCAAACTCTTGAGTTTGCTGGCTTCTTGCATTTCATATGTACCATTGGTATGTGGATAAATGCCTGCTGGATGAGCATTATGAGACGATGGTTCACTATGTTAATTATTTAGCGAGTAAAGCAAATCATCATGTTCTGAGCCATGGATTTGGAGATTGGGCAGATGCGGGTCCTAATCCACCTTTTGCGCAGAATACCCTGGTGATGGAGATGAAGAGAGTGATTGCACGGTCATTCGAATTCACTCTGGGAAGTATTAGGTTTGAAGTGTAGCTTGTTTCATTTTCGCTTAAAAGGCTGCTCTTCCCATCAGTAGTGAAGAGAAGAGCAGCCCCACAGAACTCAAATCTGATTTTTGGGAATACCATTTAAACTTGGGACGGAATCAGCGGCATTGCTGCTCGTTAGCGTTTGCTCTTCTTCGAGGAAACTGGCATTATTCTGCTGATTGTGTTTCTTATCTGCTCGGTTATCTTCACGGTCATACTTTGGATCAGCTTCATTTTTGGGCAACGTGTTCACCTCCATCGTCGTTAGTATGAGACGATGGTTTTCATTTTATCCCAGTTTCCGATTTAGAACTGGAGATCTTTTTACTTGGCAGTGTGTTCATTTTCCAACCTTTTTTAATCATTTGGTTAATGGCGTGAATAAGGTTGGAAAATAGCCTCATAATATAGCTGGAAGTCGATCTTGGAAAAGGAGGATAATTACGATGACATCAAATAGAGGACAGCAAGGAGCTCATGGCACTGGACAAATTGTTAAGCAATTGAACAATCAAGCAGAAGCCGCGGAGCAAATTCAAGGAATTAATAAGGTTGATCAAGAAATTAGTGCAGCCGCAAACGAACATAGTACAGAACTAGATGAAATAATCAATCTTGATAACAGCTAATCAAAGCCATCAAAAAAATAGGCTGACTCTGTATTCCAATTACTTGAGATAGGTGGGCTAAGATATGACAAACCAAAAAAAGAGTGTAAAATCAGCCAAACAAAGAAACCAAAAACCAAACCAAAACAGTAGTGAAAAAAGCGAAGGCAGACAATAAATAGTTGCTTTCAGAGACAAAGCGAAAGCCCGGGGGAAAGCATCCCCGGGCTTTTTCTACTAACTAATCTACATTCCTCGACGCTTCCACCAGAATGATGCGATTATGCAGTATTATACTCACGTACACGGAGATACCAACGTGATTGATGCGATTATGCAGCATTTTCCTTGGCTAGAGAGTGACTCTTTTGAAATTCGGAAAAGGCCTGTCTGCTTCAGGCAGCGACGAAAGGCTTACCATCTCGGCAACTTTCATCATGTTTTCCCAAATCGGCCATACTTTTGGGGATGTATGCGCTTTGTCCTTGGCCTCCTCGGATAACCACTCGAATATTTCAATAAGAGTGCCGTCTACAGATTGAAGCGTTACCGGCGGAAAATCCGTGATAAGCCCTTCTTCGCGAAGCATCGGGACGTGTCCTTTGACAATCTCGGCTAGCTCGGCTTCTTTACCCGGTTGGGGGCGGTACATGGCCATAGTAAACATACTTGAATTAGACATTAGAATCCTCCGTCAAAATGAAAATATAACCCATTTATTGGAGTAAGTATATCAGATGGATTCCATCGTTTCCAATTGATGTGATCGTCCTAGGCAGGCGACTTCACAAAGCCGTATTCCCTAAGGAGCATTAATAGGTAGCAAAGTATGGGATAATCAACGTCACCATTAAATGAATACGCTTTCATTGACTCCTGAAGTCAAATAAGCAAAAATTAAAGGCGAATCTAGGTTTTACATTCTATATAGAACGGCGTAAGATTCATTACGACAAGTTGATTTTTTGCAAAAAGAAACCACTTAATTCCCAATGGGAAACGGGGGAACCAACCGGAGCCATCCAAGTAACATATGGCTTCACGGGGTGAATCCTGATGCTCGCAAGCATTAGGTAGGACGCTCTCAAGTCCGAATCCGACAGCTAACCTCGTAAGTGCATTGAGAGAGAACCGCACCCTCGCCTTCTTATTCTGGAAGTCCGAGAGTAGAGATTCTCTACTCTTAGGGCTTCTTTTTGCTTGCCTTCAACCTGAAATTTTACATAAATTCCATAAGGGGGCTATACCATGCATGCCATTGAAATTAATAAATTGACCAAGACCTATGGGAATTCAAGAGGCATTACAGATGTTAGTTTTTCGATCGAGGAAGGAGAAATATTTGGTTTTATTGGACCGAATGGTGCTGGGAAATCAACAACGATTCGAACGCTGCTGTCTCTGATTTTTCCAACAAGCGGTAGTGCCAAAATTTTCGGGAAAGACTGCATTCAGTTTGCGCCTGAGATTAAGAAAGAAATCGGCTATTTACCGTCAGAAGTTTTTTATTATGACAACATGAAGGTGATCGACCTACTAAAGTATTCAGCCAGCTTCTACAAGAAGGATTGCACAAAAAGAATGAAAGAGCTAGCTGAAATTATGGATCTTGACGTTACGAAAAAAATCGATGATCTGTCTTTGGGAAACAAAAAGAAAGTGGGCATCGTTCAAGGGCTGCTGCACGATCCTAAGCTCATTATCCTTGATGAACCGACAAGTGGACTTGATCCGCTCATGCAGCAGAAGTTTTTCGAATTACTCGAACAACAGAATAAAAGGGGAGCTACGATTCTTTTTTCCTCTCATATATTGAGTGAAGTTCAGCGACTATGTGATCGAGTCGCGATAATAAAGGAAGGTAGGATTGTGACGGTTGAGAAGATCAGCACGTTAAAAGAAAACAATTTCAAGAGATTTAAAATTGATACGGCACAAGCGCTCGACCCTAATTTCTTCAAGATGACCGGGGTTAATGACATTGATGTCCAAGGCCTGACAACTAGCTTCTTATTTAAAGGCAACATTAATCAAGTGATGAGAAAAATTGCTGAAATTGAAATTGATAATCTTTGGATCGAAGAGCCTGATTTAGAGGAGATCTTTATGCACTACTATGAGAAGGAGGCTTAAGTGGAATGAATATTTTTCTTCATGAATTGAGAGCTTATCGGAAATCCACGATCACGTGGACGTGTTCCTTAATTGCTGTCATCGTCTTATTCCTATCCCTTTTTCCGTCTGTCTCTAAGGATTTCGCTGAATTTTCTTCGATATTAGAAGGGTATCCAGAAGGAGTCAGGAAAGCACTTGGTATTGAAATCGAGACCTTTGGAACCCTGTTAGGTTTCTATATGTACATCTTTATGTACATTACGCTTTGCGGAGCCATTCAAGCCATGGTTCTGGGAACGTCTATAGTCTCCAAGGAAGTTCGTGAGAAAACAGCAGACTTTCTTCTTACGAAGCCCGTAACGCGTACTAAAATTTTGACTTCCAAGCTATTAGCGGCAGTTGCTTCTTTAGTGATCACGTGTGTTATCTATATAGGTGCAGCCTATATGATGGCGCTTCAAGTAAAAACGGTTGATTTCGATGTGAACATATTTCTCTTGATTTCACTCACGTTACTATTTATCCAGTTCATGTTTCTAGCCATAGGATTCATCATTTCAGTCGTTTTTTCTAAAATTAAAGCCGTCTTATCCGTCAGTCTCGGTACGGTGTTTGCCTTTTTTGTTATCGGAATGGTCGTTGCCGTAGATGGTGAGGGGGCGAAGCGCTATTTCTCGCCATTTAAATATTTTAATGGGAAATACATGCTTGAGCATGCCAGCTATGAAGCACCTTATGTAATTGCAGCCATCGCGATTATCGTCGTTTCGATTGCGGCCTGCTACTTCATCTATACGAAAAAGGATGTTCATGCCGTATAAACGCGGGTGAGAGGAGGGAACAGCCATTGAATATTTTTTGGAGAGAAATGAAAACGTTTCGGAAATCGATGATTTTTTGGAGTCTAGGGCTCATTTTTCTAATAGCAAGTGGCATGAACAAGTATCAAGCAACGGCAGCTAACGGACAGATTAATGATCTTATGGCGGAAATGCCGAAATCCCTCCAAGTAATTATGGGAGCAGGTGCGTTAGATTTATCGAAGGCTAGCGGCTATTTTGGGATCCTAGTCCTATACTTCTTTTTAATGGCAACGATACATGCTGCAATGCTTGGTGCCAATATTATCGCGAAGGAGGAACGGGATAAGACGGCAGAGTTTTTATTCGTGAAGCCTTTGTCCAGACATGAAATCATCACGTATAAGCTGCTAAGCGCTTTAGTGAACATTTTTATTTTTAATCTCGTTTCATGGATTTCGAGTATGTTGATTGTTGGGGCTTACAGCAAAGGTGAGGCCGTTAATGGTGATATCACAATCGTCATGCTGGGTATGTTTATTTTACAGCTGATCTTTCTGGTCATTGGAACATCCATTGCAGCCGTTTATAAAAATTCCAAAAAGGCTGCCTCGCTTTCAACAGGCATCATGCTCATCACGTTCATATTATCGATTGCCATTGACTTCAATGAAAAGTTGGACTTCTTGAAATATGTAACCCCGTTTAAATATTATGAAGCGAAAAATATCATGTATGGCGGTGGATTTGATGCCATTTATGTCATTATTTCGGCAGTCGTAATTGCCGGCCTAACGGTTGTCACTTATGTTTCCTTTAATAAACGAGATTTGCACGTATAGGGATCAAGAAAGACCTTTCACCCTATCCATAGCTGGATGCGGACAAAAGGTCTCTTTTATTTTATGAGATTAATAATAAAATGATAGCTTAAACCTCTGGATCCCTTCGGTATAAGAGATGCTGAAATAGTGGAATACTTACCCTTAAAAAGGGGGCATTTTATGCATTTAGACTGGATTTGGAAAGCTATCTTCATTATTATCGCTGGTTCATTGCTCCTCCGACTTACCGGTCGAACGTCAATCGGCAAATTAACGATTATCGACGTGTTACTCATGCTGATTCTTGGTCCGTTATTCATTAGACCTGTTGAGGATGAGAACATCTGGATGACCTTCGGCACAGCTATCGTTCTCATATTGACCGTACGGTTGATTAGAACTTTGTTGAAACGTTATGCGCCTCTTCGTGCTTTATGGACCGGCAGACCCATCCCCATTATTGTGAACGGAAAAGTGGAGCAAAGTGCAATGAAATCGCTGAATCTTACCGATGAAGGTCTTAACGCACAGCTGCGCACCGCCGGAGTCTACGATCGCGATGATGTTGAATACGCAACTGTTGAGGCCGGCGGTCAGCTGACCATTCAGTTAAAACCACATAAAGTTCCTGCGACGAAGCAGGATATTGAACAGCTGAAACAGCTCATCGAGTCCCGGTTTCCCAAATAGATAACCACTATAAAACATAACGTAACGTCAGGTTCAGGTGGTATTGTAAGCAAATTTAAATGATAATGAGTATATGGATGATATTCTTCTGTACAAATGTTTTGAATAACTTTTTTAGCTAATGGGAGTGTAGCCGAATGGTAAGAGAACGTTTAAGACCTATTTACAACTCTGGTGAATCGTTGCTTAAAGATATTCAAAGAACGAATGTTCCTGAAGGCGGGGTAGCTGTATGGAGTTTGGGTCAGGCCGGAGTGTTGATAAAAGGCGGCAGCTCCGACGAAATCATTTGTGTAGACCCATATTTAAGTTTTTCTATTGAATTGGAAAATCCCGAAACCGAATTTAAGCGGGAAATTCCGCCTCCGCTTTCTCCACAGGAGCTGGACGTGAACACGGTATTGATCACGCATTTTCATAGTGATCATATGGACTTGACTACGATCAAAGGTGTTTCACAGGCTCATCCGGAGACGCACTTCGTCGCTCCAGCATCACATGTGTATATGCTACAAGACATTGAACTGGATGCAAGCCGCATCATTCCTGCCAAGCAGCAGCAAGTGATTTCCAAAAAGGGAATAACAATTACCCCAGTAGCGGGAGCGCATACAAAGTATGAGACTGATCAGGATGGCAATCAGTATTATTTGGGTTATTTTATTGAAATTAACGGGGTGCGACTTTTCCACACAGGAGATACCGTGGTCACGCCGGAGTTAATCGAGCAGGCTAAGAAATTGCAGCCTCACATAACTTTGCTGCCGATTAACGGAGGGGATCATGCGAGAACCTCTAGGGGGATTGTAGGTAACATGAACTTCCGTGAAGCGGCGGATTTCGGCGTTGAGATCGGTACGGATCTTCTCGTTCCCATACATTTCGATATGTTTTCCAATAATCGGGATAACCCGTCCTACTTTGTCGATTATTTGTTTCACACGTATCCCGCACAAAAATTTCATATGATGTCGGCCGGGGAGCGATTAATCTATTTCAAATAATTGAAAAGGTGGTATAAAGAAGGAAGCCGACCCATGTAGATCGGCTTCCTTCTTTATACCGTTGGTGTATGATCAATTAATCATGCGTCATATAATCGCTAAAACGGAAGAAGGTAACTGGGTCCGCCGAATCTAAACCAGGGAAAAATTCCTCAACGTTAGTTTCAAATAACGTATTGCCATGTCCGGCAACGGAGCTAATTTCAAGTTTCCCAACAGAAGCGCGGCTATCTTCCTTTTTGAAATCACCCTTAGCCTTAATACGAAGATACTGACGATTGCTTGCCAAAAGCTGCGTTTCCAAATGCATGGAGGTATTGGGATCAACGATGACTTTGCCAAAATCAACAAGTAACATTTTTTGTGATTGATACTGGAAAGGAGTAGAAGTAAACCCAGTATTAAGCACATCATAATAGTATACCTTTACATACGCCTCTCCGGTTTTTTCACTGGGGTTGGCTAACGTAATGACCAATCGATCATTTTCCATTCCGTTTGGATTCTGGTCAGGAACATGAAAAATACTGCTCGTCAATAACACTATTTCATGTGACATTTCACTCACTCCTTAATTATCGATCATGATTCTCTTAACTACAGCTGTCTAAATACATTGTCTACATCCGCAACGGAAGAATTGTTATCGAATGATGCAATGATCGTATCTTTTTGGTCACTGGCAGTGAGAAGGATTTGGTCATTATGGTAAGAGAGACGGTAGAGGGAACCCTTCAATCGAAATAGGCCGCCGTTCGATGTTAAAACGATGTGCGAATTAATGTCTTTATACGTGCTAACTGCGTTGAAAATCGGCTCTATGATTTCTGAAATATTTTGAGCGTGATCCGCAACAGCTGCCTTTAAACCTTTAAAAATACTTTGCATATCTTCCTGAGTCTTGATAGTTTTTAGCATTCTATTACTCCTCTCGTATAGATTTAAACAAGCTTCTTCCTTTCTTTTTATACTATGTTGTAATGTATTGCCTGCTTGGACCTTTATCTCCTGTTTCATAACATTCAGTGATAGATTACTAACTTAACTAGACATAAAGGCCCGACGGGGTTCGTGAGCCATACTATTAAATCATAAGGGCATTGATGGCTAACAATTAATTTATACATGGATTTCGTTGAGGGGATAAACAAATGAAGAAGAGGATAGGATTTACAATTTTATTTCTAATCGTTATGGGTTCTGTCTATTTCTGGGGTTCAATGAAATTGAATTTTTCCCCACGATATTACTACACTCTTATTACAAACGATACAAATTTGGCTAATGAAAATATGAATGGCTTAAAGCTACACCAAAGTATGAAGGATGATTGGTTTATCGGTAAATACGGTATGGAATATGGAAGAAAAGAAAATGCACTTTTTGACTACTACAAATTAAAAGATGGTCTGTTGATTGCTACTCAAAAGGGTAACGATAAAATTATCCGCATTAGTATTACAACTTTAAACGCTGAACCACTAAGAACTAACAAAGGAATAGGCATTGGAGAATCAATTGACAAAGTGAAGCAATTATATGGGGGTAGCTACTATACAAGGTGGGAACAAGGTTCAAGCATTATTGGGTATGTTGATGGGAAAGAAACTTTGGAATTTTGGTATGCTAACAATGAGGTAGACCAAATACGATATGATATTGCCTCTATGAATTAGATAAAGAGAAGTTCTATACAAGAAACATTGTGCTTAGATACAGTACGGTAAGCCGTACCATAGAGGACATAGGAAAAATCCGCGACCAATCTGGTTAGCGGATTTTTTGATATGGAGTAGTGGGGGAGAACCCAGGAGGGTTCGCCCACTCGGTCTAAGCCATTTATCGTATCTGGGGCGGCCACATTTGTCTTTACGCTTTTCTCGACGAGGCTTCAATCTCCAGGCAGGCCAAGACAAACGGCGCAAAGCCCTTCGGATCGTCGCGTCGGATCGGTTCGCTGATGTAATAGGCATATGATCCATCACGGTACGGCGTATTGCCTAGCCCTGCTACGCTGCAAATGCCGTTCAGATGCAGAGAAGCGTCGGCATCGCGCTCTACAAATTTTGTTAGGCTTCCTTCGTAGGCTTTACGAGCCGCTTCAATGGCCCATTCTTCAAGATAGCCCTTATTTGCGCCCTTGGCCAGTGCGTAGGTAAACATCGCGGTGCTGGAAGCCTCCAAATAGTTTCCTTCTTCACCACCACGATCCATTACTTGCCACCACAAACCGCTCTCAGTGTCTTGCACCTTGACAATCGCCTTTGCCAAACGGTGGAAAATACCGATAATTTGACCGCGCTGTGGATGATCATGCGGCAGGAAGTCAAGTACATCAACAATCGCCATGACGTACCAGCCAATGGCACGTCCCCAGAAATGCTCGGAGCAGCCTGTTGTTTTATTGGCCCAGCGCTCCTCTCGGCTCTCATCCCATCCGTGGTACAGCAGTCCGGTTTGTGGATTGCGGACGACACGCTCCATCAGCAAAATTTCATTGGCGATATCATCAAACCATTCATGTTCATTGAACACGTGTGCAAATTGAGCTAAAAAAGGAGATGTCATATATACGCCATCCAACCACATTTGGAACGGATAAATTTTTTTGTGCCATAAACCGCCTTCTTTGGTGCGGGGATGCCCCTTCAATTGCGCCACCAATAACTCAATGGCCTTACGGTACTTGGGTTCGCCGGTTTTCTCCAACAAAAGGAAAAGTGTTTTACCCTGGTTGATCATATCGACGTTGTATTCGTTCAAATTGTATGTAGCAATGGAACCGTCATCTTGAATAAACAAATCCATGTTATTTTTAATGTACTGCCAGTAGCGATCTTCCCCCGTTGTGTGAAACATCCGCTCAAAAGCAGTTAAAATACAACCGTTCTCGTAGTTCCAGCATCGACTCTTTTGAAATGGCATGTCGGATACGAGAGGATATTGTTGCATGAAAGATTCGGACATCGCCGCAGACCAAAGATTTTTCAAACTTTTGCCCCCTAATTCAATTTAATAATTCTTAATACATTCAGGAAACCTGTTTACAACATGATGCAACAACATTTGCTTCTAGTCAATTCCAATTTGATTTACATGATTTTAGTGAAAAATATGAATAGTTTTAAGGTGAATAAGCATATATATGAAGAGAAATTATTCGTTCTTGCGATAAATAAACAAGGGAATACAACCACGTTATTCCACATTACGAATTGGATAATGTTGTTTGGAAGAGAGATAAAGAACATTACGCTATAAGCACGCAGCGAAAAAGCAGCCGATTATGGCTGCTTTTTCTTTTTCAACTAAAATTACCATGGAATCGAAAATCGGTGGCGCGTACTTTTCCAATTCAACGTACCCGTCAATATGAGTGCGGCGAAATAGAGAAGCAAGGAACAGGCGATTGAAGTGATTACGCACCATAACTGCGGCATACCATGGCTAGTAACATAGTTATAGGTCCAGTGTCCGCATATCAACATCAGCATCATGCAGATCCCAACCTTGACATAAGGACGAATACTCCAATAAAATCCGATCGAGCTTGAGATGGAAAAGAAGTTCAGCAGTGTTTGCAAAACAATTCCGATACCGATGCCGTACGCAACGCCAATAATACCAAATTGGCTGCCAAACACGAAGATCGAGACACCCTTGAATACGGTAGCTATTACGTAATTCCACAGCGTAGCTTTCGCGCGGCCGAGCCCGAGCAGAATCGCATGAAGCGGAGCATCAAAATAGTGCAGGAAAAACATCGGCGCCAGTATTTTTAGAAGCAATCCTGCTTCCGGAGCATGATAGACAAGTGTCGTTAGTGGAGTTGCCCACTCGTACAGGATAACGGTCGCCGGCGCGCCGATCAGGAGTCCCAAGATCATAGCCTGATTCATCCGTTCATGTATGAGCAGACTGTTCTTGTTAGCCGCTGCCTCGCCAATCGCAGGAATGAGGGCGGTGGACAAGGACTGTGTGATAAAGCTTGGCATGAACAGCAACGGAAATGCATAGCCGGCCAGCATACCGAATTGCTTCGTGGCTAACACCGTGCCGACGCCGGCCAGCGCCAGGCTGGTTGTAATAAGAAGCGGTTGGAAGGTGCTGTATAACGAATGAATGACACCGTGCCCGGTCGTCGGCAGCCCGATCTGCAGCAGCTCGCCGAGTGTGCTTCTTCCTTGTTTCAGGTGGCTTGCCCAAGTCTCGCCCGGCATCTTCGATTCACCGTAAAGCTTGTAGCTTGTCACCAGGAATAGGAGGCTGATCGCTTCGCTGACAACAGAGGCAGCCATTGCTCCGGCAGCCGCATAAGCGACGCCATAAGGCAGCAATAGGTGGACCAGCGCAAGTACACAGGCGATTTGCACTGTATGCTCCAGCACATCGGAAGCGGCAATGGTCTTCATCTGCTGCATGCCGCGGAAATATCCCTTTAATACGGCGGAGACAGCGACGATGGGCGCGATCGGCGTAATCGCCAGCATCGCGTAATAAGCGCGTTGGTCGCTTAGCAGAATGGATGCGATCCACTCAGATCCAAGTAACGATATGGTCGTGAGCGCTACGCTCAAGACGCCCGTGACAGCGAGAGAGACATGCAGGATGCGCCTCACTTTCATCCGTTCGCCGCGAGCGTGGGCCTCTGCGACCAACTTTGAAATTGCCACCGGCAATCCAAGCTCCGTAATCGTAATGACGAGCGGGACGAGCGGATGAGCCATCATCAAGATGCCGATTCCCTCTGCGCCCAGTACGCGAGCGATATACATGCCGCTGATAAAACCGAGAATACGATTGATGAAAGCAGCGACAGACAAGACCAGCGTACCTCTCATGAACGATTGCCCATGTTGTGACATGACTTGTGTCCTCCTGTTTATCGAATACTTAAATGTATTCAAAAATTGGAAAAGCATGCGAACAAGCCGGTGTTGATGTCAATAAAGGCAGGATAATGGAAATCGTTCGAGAAGAAATTAGGGGGATGAAAAAGAAAAGAATTGAGGACTAAACATGTATTGTCCATTCTGCTTTCCGGAAAAAGATAAAGAACAAAGAATCGTTCTTAGTAATGAAAAACAAAAAAAACCGCCTCTCATCAAACGACGGATGTGCTCGTAATATGCGCTTAATTAACTGCGGGATTAATATTGACGGATAAGGGGAATAGGAATGTGACGGTAGCATCCTCTGGAAACGTGGCTGTAAGAATGCCATAGTTCTTGACTAATACGTTAACTGTCGAAAATATGGAAGGGGAAACGTTGCTAATAAGAGTCGTATTGATAAACCGAAGTACGTTTGGCGGTTCTAGACTGTTAATTATTACCGTTGATGTGGGACCAAAGGTGCGATATAAACCTTTAAACGTATAGTCCGCAGAGTTGCCATTAGGCAGGTTGGTTATATGAATAGTTTCCGCTTCAAACGACTCTACCTCATCTGCATATAATTGAACTCTGCCTGTGCTGGAGGCTCGCAGCCCGTTATTAGAAGAGCGAATGTAATCGATATCTCCGATAAAATTGGCATCATTGGCAAGGAGAATACCGAATCCAGTGATAAGTCCCGTTCCATTTTCAATCCGGCTTCCCTTTACCTGCAAAGTACCGGTGGACATAGCAATGGCAGCTGTATCCATTAGCGTTACACCGCCAGCAACAGTAAGCACATCGAAGAAGAAGTTTGAAGATGTAGTAGAATTATATTGAAGACAAGTACCTCCCACTCTCATTTCATTGATATGCGCCTCGAGAAATGCCGTATCCGAAACAACAATACCTGCATAATCCGTACTACCCTGAATTAAATCGCCGACGATTCGGGCTGCAACATTTCCATTGAGAGCAATGATAATACGTTCTGAATCGGGTTGTAACACCGAAATCTCGATAAATGTGAGCGTTACGAAGCCCGAGCTCGCCTCCAATGCACGGGTGCCCAGTTGAATTCTGTTGATGTTACCGTTAAAGGTCCCTCCGGAAACCACAATTCCCGTAGAGGAGGGGGCAAAGGTGTTGAGCATAAGCTCTCCATCTATTTCAAGATTTCCATTTATGACTTGTATCATTTGCGATGAAAAGAAGGCATCCATCCGATTGAATCGAATGATGGCGTTGCCCGTTTCTTGAAGAATTAAGCTAGTTCCCGCATATATAGGGTCTGGGTTCACTGTGCTGAATAGCTCGTTTACGTAACAACGCAGATTGGGGTTGCCACCGCCGGACGATAGATGGATGCAGCTTCCAAATGCAGAGATCACATTAACATTCGCATCGACTTGACCATCGACTAACAGTAAGGCTGTCTTTAAGCCGCTGCCGTTATCGTTGGTGGTGATGCGATCTCCGAGCATATTCAAATTGCCGCCGCTCTCCACCGTAATAAGTCCATTAACAGAGCCGGTAATCTCTTGAAAATTGAGAAATAAGTTGCTATTATTGGCCACTCGGACTGCCGGAAACGTCTGTCCATTGGTCGACATCTGCATAACTGTCAGCTTGTGACTGCCTCCAGTTACTTGAATACAGCCAGACCCGCTGGAAATAAGATCCACATTCAATCTCATTTGACCGCCTTGAAGATCGATGGCTGGGCTCATTGTCTGGAAGGAGTTCATAGTTTTCGTATGGATAACTGCCTCTCCATTTAGCATTAGAATACATGCATCTTGACTAAATATTCTATCAAATTCACCCGTGAATTGAGCAGACCCGCCAAGAACAAGTGTTGGAGCTCCTTGATTAATCACGACCAAAATAAAAGTATTCAAAGTAATCGAACCGCCTTGTATAGATACCCCTTGTGAAACACCTACCAAAGCGATGGAGTAGCTGATTAAGCTTCCGGCAAATACAGGAGCGACATCTATAAGGAGCCCGGAAAAGGACTGAATGATTCGGGTTCGCATGGTGATAACCGACAATTGGTTCGGAGCACTGTTGTTCACCAAGATAGCCCTGCCCCCACTAGTGATCATCGTGGCTTCGAGATTCACGCTAATCGGATCAGTCCCCGTAAACATGATGAGATCATCTGTACCGCTGGTATCATTCGTAATTTCAAAAGCATTCATAAACAACGTTCCGCTCGCAATCACAAGTGCGGAACCTCCGATGAAGCCGTTCGTGATACTCTCCTGGACGTTGATGGTGTAATTGCCGCCTCCGGCGAGATTGATCGTATTGCCGACCGTATCACTCATGGATTCACAATCAAAGTGGATCGTGCTGGCACCTGTGCTTTGGAGAATGGAACTGCCCACAGTTGTTGCCCCATTGGTCAGAAACACACCCTCTCCAAGCACATCAAAATCAATCGCGGTTCCTAGATCATCAAAAAGATTTGCAACTGCTGTGACTATGGCACCCTTTTCAAATACCCAACTGATCCCGTCTTTAGCCAAATTGGTCTCCGTATACGATCCGGGTCGTACTACGATTGTTGTGCCAGAAGGAGCCGCAGCCACAGCCGTAGCTGCCGTTTGCCAAGGCTTGGTCATGTCATCAAGCATGGCCGTTGCGTTGTTACCATACACAGAATCAACAAATGCTGTCTGATTCACAAGTAACTGAGAAGGACCTGGAGCGCCTGTGCCACCTGTAGTTCCAGTAGCGCCTGTGCTACCTGTAGCACCAGTTGCACCTGCATCGCCAGTAGCGCCTGTGCCACCTGCATCGCCAGTAGCGCCTGTGCCACCTGTAGCACCAGTTGCACCTGCATCGCCAGTAGCACCTGTAGCACCTGTAGCTCCTGCAGATCCTGCAGCTCCTGTAGCACCTGTAGCTCCTGCAGCTCCTGCAGCGCCTGCAGCTCCCGTTGCCCCTTTAGCTCCAGTAAGTCCTGCCGGACCAGTCGCACCTCTTGCTCCCGTTGCACCTGTCGCGCCTGTCGCGCCTTTCTGACATTCCGAAAACTTAATTTTTATTTTTTTTCCATTTTTTAAGACTATTTCAATTTCCTCGACCTGAATCCAATCAATGTCGTCTAAAAAATCTTCAAGTTCGGCTTCTCTTTCAGACGTGCTATCGCATTTTTCGAATTTTAATGTTTGATTGTCACCATTAAAATACTCGATATCAATTTTTTTGATGTTAGCAATACCCACGTCTTCAATTACTTCCATTAACTGATCAAGTTTACTCAAAATCCTTACACCTCCTTATGATTTAAATGCTACTAACAACATGCAGTTGATATACACCCCCCTTTCTTTAATTGAACCTTTTTCTATTTCGCTCTATATTATATGATTATAGAATTTCAATGCATGGACGAAATAAATAGACTCGGTAATTGTTTTACTAACGACGAGAATCAATAGTTAAAAACCCACCTTAAAATAGAAGGTGGGTTAAACTTTATAAATACAACAGCGAGATGGCTACTCAGAATGTGTATGGGATATTCACTAGCAAACCATGAAAGGTTTTCTTACAAAATTTGCGACATTTTTACAAAAAGGATATTACATAATTGACCGATGTATGATAATATCTGATTAATAGATTTGTAGTCTAATAAATTATCAAAGAAATTAGTATTTTCGTGCTTGCACTTTAACAATGGAAAGCGGTTACACAACAACGAGAAGGGGTGCGGAATTTTTTATGGATTACATCATCCAACAAGTCATTAATGGAATTTCCGTTGGAAGTATCTACGCGCTAATTGCGCTTGGGTATACAATGGTTTACGGAATTATTAAGCTTATTAACTTTGCGCATGGCGATGTATTTATGGTCGGCTCCTTCATTGGATTGGGTACGGCCCATGTATTGATCGCTCAAGGTGTTTCTCCGATTTGGGTCTTCCTCCTCTCCTTATTCGTATCTATGCTGCTCAGCGCACTTCTTGGCGTTGCCATTGAGCGTTTAGCGTATAAGCCCTTACGAAATGTTTCCCGGATTGCTGTGTTGATTACAGCAGTGGGTGTGTCCTTCTTGCTTGAAAATGCAGGAATATTCGTTCTAGGACCTCAAGCTAAAGCATTTCCTGAAATCCTTCCTAAACAACAGTATGACGTAATGGGTATTCAAATTGATTCCCATCAAATTATGATTCTAGGTGTGACAATTATTCTGATGATCGTTCTACAATATATTGTTCACCGTACAAAGATCGGGAAAGCTATGCGTGCCGTATCGCATGATATGGACGCTGCACGTCTTATGGGGATTAATGTAAACACGACGATTTCCATTACGTTCGCCATTGGTTCCTCTCTAGCTGCCGCAGCCGGAGTTATTTACGGAATGACATATAGTGCCATTGATCCGCTAATGGGGATCCTTCCAGGTTTGAAAGCATTCATCGCTGCTGTCTTTGGCGGAATTGGAAGTATTCCAGGTGCGCTTGTTGGCGGACTTCTGCTTGGAGTCATTGAAACTGGGGTTACATCTGTTGGTTTTTCATTATGGCGTGATGGTGTTGCCTTTGCTGTGCTTATTCTCATTCTGCTCTTTAAACCTTCAGGATTATTTGGCAAAAATAGCAGAGAGAAAGTGTAGGTGTCAATAAACTATGCGGTTGCAAAATAAAAATTATTGGTATGGGATTAGTGTAAGCGTTCTCATATATGGTCTGTTTCAGATACTGCTGACCACAGGTATTATGAACGACGTTGCGGAATCCACTTTAATTCTGATCTGTATCAATATTATTCTGGGTGTCTCATTGAATCTGATTAATGGCTTTGCCGGTCAATTTTCGTTAGGGCATGCAGGGTTTATGGCGGTTGGCGCTTATGTTTCAGCGGTTCTCACACTGGATTTCCATACGCCGTTTCCGCTGGCTCTCCTTGTCGGAGGACTAGTCGCAGCCGTATTCGGGCTTATGATCGGTATCCCGACGCTTCGGTTAAAAGGCGATTATCTGGCTATCGCAACACTGGGTTTTGGTGAAATTATTCGTATCGTCTTGTTAAATACGGAATATGTTGGAGGCGCCTCTGGACTAAGCGGCATTCCTGCGTTAACGACTTGGACATGGACATTTATTTTTACGCTATTTACGGTTTTAGTGATCAATAACTTTATTAATTCCACCCATGGGCGTGCAGTTATTTCAATTCGAGAGAATGAGATTGCGGCGGAAGCCATGGGAATCAATACGACGAAGTACAAAGTCATTGCATTTGCCATGGGCGCTTTTTTTGCCGGTATTGCCGGTGGCATGATTGCTCATAAGTTCTATGTCATTAGCCCGAATAGCTTTAACTTCATGAAGTCATTCGAAATATTAGTGATTGTTGTACTCGGAGGATTAGGGAGTACTTCAGGTGCTATTGTAGGTGCTATCGTTTTAACACTATTATTTACGTTCCTACAAGATTTCCCTGAATTAAGAATGATGATCTATTCGATTCTTTTGATTGGCATGATGGTTTTCCGTCCAAAAGGACTCCTGGGAACGAAAGAGTTTTCATTCAACTTCTTGAATAAGAAGAAGGAGGGTGAGCAGCGTGGAACAAAATAATCTTTTGCTTCATGTTCATAATGTTAGCCGTTCCTTCGGGGGGTTAAAGGCTGTTTCTGATGTGAACATTCAGGTTAAGCAAGGTGAGCTTATAGGATTGATCGGTCCTAACGGTGCAGGGAAAACAACGTTATTCAACTTGCTGACAGGCGTTTATGAGCCATCTGAAGGCAAAATTTTTCTAAATGAAAATTCAATTGGCGGATTAAAACCTTATCAGATTACGCAAAAAGGTGCTGCTAGAACGTTCCAAAACATTCGACTCTTTGGTGATCTTTCTGTCATAGAAAATGTGAAAATTGCGTACCATCAGCACGCCAAGCATTCTATTTTTTCATCCATATTTCGGCTGCCGAAGCATTTTGCAAGTGAGAAAGAGATGACTGAAAAAGCGTTGGAGTTTCTTTCGATTTTCAAGTTGCAAGATAAAAAAGATGAACTTGCCAAGAATTTGCCATACGGCGAACAGCGTCGACTCGAAATCGCTAGGGCGCTTGCCGCACGGCCAAAGTTGCTTTTGCTGGATGAGCCGGCTGCCGGTATGAATCCGCAAGAAACGCAGGATTTAATGAGTTTGATCCATTGGATACATCGTGAATTTGATCTTACGATCGTACTCATTGAGCATGATATGCCTTTAGTTATGGGCGTATGTGAACGTATTTACGTATTGGATCGCGGACGCCTTATCGCAGAGGGAGCACCAAGCGAGATTAAGAGAAACCCCAAAGTGATAGAAGCTTACTTGGGTCAGGAGGCGTAAAAGCGAAATGCTTAATGTAAAAAATATCGATGTCTATTATGGAGCTATACACGCCCTGAAAAATGTGAGTATCACAGTAAATCAAGGCGAAATCGTTACGTTAATTGGAAGCAACGGTGCAGGGAAGTCGACATTATTGAAGACGCTGTCCGGGTTGTTAAAACCAAAAAATGGCGAAATCGTGTTCTTAGGCAAGACGATCACGGGGAGTTCCGTTCAGTCGATCGTATCGGAAGGTCTTATCCATTGTCCTGAAGGCAGACGAGTATTTGCGAATATGTCCGTCGAAGAGAACCTGGAACTCGGTGCGTATTTACGAAAAGATAAAGAAATTAAAACAGATATAGGTAAAGTGTATGAGCGATTTCCGCGACTTCTTGAAAGACGGAATCAGCAATCGGGTACGTTATCCGGGGGCGAACAGCAAATGCTTGCCATTGGCCGAGCATTAATGGCGCGTCCCAAGCTGCTGCTGCTGGATGAACCTTCTATGGGACTTGCTCCTTTGTTAGTGCAAGAAATTTTCTCAATTATTGAAGAAATCAACCGACTAGGCACAACCGTACTGCTTGTAGAGCAGAACGCAAATCAAGCATTGAAAATCGCCCATCGGGCATACGTGTTGGAAACAGGAAATATTGTCCTTACTGGAGATGCCAAAGAACTAGCTGGATCTGAAGAAGTGAAAAAGAGCTATTTAGGTGGCCATTAATTACGAAACTAAAGTTTTACACATATAAATCTTTAGTTAATTTGAGAAAAGGGGAATTTCATATGAACAAGAAATGGATTACAACAGCAGCCATCATGACAATTGCTTTCAGCTCTATCGTAGGTTGCAGCAAAAGCGGAAGTTCAAGCGACACGATCAAAATCGGTGCAAATTTTGAGTTATCTGGAGGTGTCGCTTCTTATGGGAACTCCTCCATGAAGGGGATTAATCTTGCAGTGAAAGAGATTAATGCTGCGGGCGGCGTTTTGGGTAAAAAGATTGAAATCATTCAGGCTGATAATGCTTCGAAATCAGAAGAAGCTACACGCGTTGCACAGAAATTAATTTCTAATGATAAAGTAGTTGCTATAGTTGGGCCCGTAACGTCTACCAATGTCCTTGCGACTGTACCTGTTGCCATGGAGAAGAAAATTCCAATACTAACGGGTTCAGGCACGAATCCAAAGATTACGGTTGATGAGAGAACCAACAAAGTAAATGATTGGGTTTTCCGTTCTTGCTTTATTGATCCTTTCCAAGGTAAAGTTATGGCCGATTTTGCTTCGAAAAGTTTGAGTGCGAAGACAGCAGTTGTGTACTCAGACGCTTCAAGTGACTATGCAAAAGGGCTGGCTAAATATTTTACTGAAACATTTACCGCGAATGGCGGGAAAGTTGTAGCAGCAGAATCCTACCAACAAAAAGATGCAGACTTTAAAGCTGTACTTACACGTATTAAAGAAAAAAATCCAGATGTTGTGTTTATTCCAGGGTATTATGAAGAAGTAGGTAAAATTGCTAAACAAGCTCGTGAACTTGGCATCAAGGCTCCATTGTTGGGCGGCGATGGTTGGGATGCTCCGCAGCTGGTAGAAATCGCAGGTGCTGAAGCATTGAATAACACATTCATGTCCAATCACTATTCAGTGGATGATACTACACCGGAAGTTCAGCAATTCGTTGCAGCATTCAAAAAAGAATATAACAATGAAGTGCCAGATTCTATGGCAGTTTTGTACTATGACGGTTTAAAAATGATCGTAGACGGACTTAAGCGGGCAGGCAGCACAGATGCAGAAAAGCTGAAAAATGCTTTGGCTGCTACCAAAGACTTGAAGCTAACAACAGGGGTCATTACATTGGATAAAAACCACGATCCTGTCAAATCAGCTGCCGTAATCGAGTTTAAAGGTGGAAAACAAGTATTTAAGACAAAAGTAAATCCATAAATCACACACAAAAACCCGAGGAGCAATTGCTCCTCGGGTTTTTTGTACGCCTCACAGTCACACATTCGAGGTGGTTTTATTGACTACGCACTGAGATGCCTATGAAGTAAGCATCGTTGGACCTGACCGATTTCTCACTACTAGCGCTGAGAATTCCTATACTGCAAAGGCGATAGATCGGTCCAACGGCGGAACTGTCTGCTGAAACTGCCTAAACACGAGAAGCCCAGTTTCTCACTAATCACTTCCATAGAAAGGCCGGAGTGTAGAATTAATGCCTCCGCCTTTTTTAATTTGAGCATGCTTAAATATTGACGAGGAGCAATACCATAAACCTTTTTAAACACCTCATTGCAATGGCTTCTGCTAATATAAAGTTCTTGAGCAACTCCATGAATAGTGATCGTGGAATCCATAAATTCATGGAGCTTACGTTCAATGGTATTTGCTAGTTCAATTTCTTCTATGTTCAATATCTTGTTATGGAGAACAATACGGTCATTAGGAAGCGATATTAAGTTCAGTATTTCCACTAATAACTGAAGAATCGTGGATTGAAACAACAGCTTTTGAATCGTTGTTAAATCGCCATTCTCCGTTGATCTTTTTCCGATCGCCGCCTGAATGTCCTTAAACAAGTTCTGTAATTTGGAAAAGGGTCCACCTAAATGAACATAATTCATATTCATTAATTCGTTTCGAACCTCAACATCCTCTAAATCAAAATGCATCGAAAAGTAAGTTAGGGCATCTTTGGATACATTGATCGTGCTGTGGCTAACTCCTGGACTGATCAATAACCAATCCCCACATTTCATTTCGATAGATTCTCCATGAATCCATTCCATGAAGGTTCCTGAATGACAATATAGAAGTTCATAGCCTTTATGATTATGCAGATTATACGACCACCCAACCTCCACAGTTGTAAAATGGGTATGCCCTATGGAGATGGGGCTTTTCATTGCACTAAGCCTGAATGGCTTCTCCAAACGGCATCACTCTCCTACTTCTTCTACTTTAATTTTAACGACAAATGGTTAAATTTCAAGGTTATCATGTGGTTTCTGTAAAGGTTTCGGGCAGTTACAATTACAGTAACAAACATCAAAAGGAGAAATGTTGCGATGGCCATCTTACTTACGAAAGAGCAATTAGAATTTTACAGAAAGAATCATTACTTGCATGTGAAAGGTGTTATCCCAACAGATCTTTTGGACCTTGCTACTGGGGTCATCATGAAATGGGTCGATGAATTGGTAGAGAAGTGGATCAAAGAAGGATTGTTGAAGGATAAACGAGAGGATCTTGATTTTCAACATCGTCTTGTCGAACTATGGGGAGCAGCAGGTAAACCTAAATATAGCCGCAGCCCGAGGAGAGATCTAGTTGGTCCTGCTATGTTTAATTTCTTCAAACATCCTGTTATGTTGAATGTGGCTTCGGATCTACTTGATACGTCGGAGCTTTCTGTTCACGGCATCTTTAATGCAAGACCAAAGTTGCCAGACCAGAAATGGACTGATACTCCTTGGCATCAAGATGCCCAGTACTATCGGGATGCTGAGAATGTACATGTTCTATCCATGTGGATGCCTTTGCAAAAGGTGACAGAAGCTAATAGCTGCTTGCAAGTTGCGCCTGGATTTTTTACAGATACCTTGCTAGAAGGCGCGATTGACGAAGAAACCAACTTCCTGGGGCTGCGCAAAGAGGACGCCAGCAAATTGAAAGGTCTTTCAATAGAGATGGAACCAGGAGATGTGCTCTGTTTCAATCAACTACTTCCTCATAGGGCTCTTCCCAACAAATCAGATCATGTGCGTTGGTCCATGGACATTCGTTATGAAGCCACACCAACCGCTACTGCAAGTGGGAAGGCTCAGGGTTTTATAGCACAAAGCCTTAACAGTCCCGAATCAGAAGAAACGTATGAGCAGTGGTTAGAGAAATGGTCGAGTATACCAATCGGAGCGTATTAGAAACTATAGTTTAACAAACAGGCAGTCGATCACTTGTAGATCGGCTGCTTTTCTTTTTTCATGTGGAGTTAAAAAAAATTGTTCACTGGACACTGGACAGTAACATTATTACTCGCAGCAGCGATTATGTTAAGTGGTATCGGGCAACTGATGCAATTTGGGGGGAATGTGGAGTTAGTGACAAACCTCGGTTACCCATCATACATCTTGACGATTCTCGGGATTTGGAAAGTGCTTGGAGCCATCGCTCTCGTCGTACCAGGTTTTCCGCGACTTAAAGAATGGGCTCACGCTGGTATCTTCTTTGTAATGACTGGTGCGGCCTTATCTCATATATTTGCAAACGATTATGGTGAATACGGGTTTCTTATTTTCCTTCCGCTTTCATATGCTGCATTAAATATCTTCTCGTGGGCGCTACGTCCGAAGAGCCGCAAACTTTAGAGGTTCGGTGAAATATATCATTGCTGTTATTCGAACAAGGATAGATATTTTTCCATGTTTGTAAATAAGATGTTCTTAGAAGTCCACGAAAGTATGAAAGAACTTTATTTAGCAGGAGGTTACTATGAAAATCACATCTGTTAAAACGAAGCTTATTTCAGTACCATTCCCGACCCCCATTCGAGTATCTACGTTTTTCATTAGTAAAAGAAATGCAATCATTGTCGAAATTGAGACGGATGAAGGAATTACCGGAATGGGATATTTGCCTATCCTGGGTCAAGGCAGCGAAACGATCAAAACATGCATGGATCATGACATTGCCGATTTGCTAATCGGCGAAAACCCGTTGTATCGGAATAAGATATGGGAAAAACTTTGGTGGGCGCTCAACATGATTGGCCGCAAGGGAGTTGCACTTTATGGGATATCCGCGGTGGATATCGCCCTCTGGGATTTGGCCGGGAAGCTTCAGAATACGTCGATTCATGCGATGCTTGGGCCTTATGCGGATCAGGTTAAAGCCTATGGAAGCGCTGGATTCATGGCATTATCTGAGGGGGAGCTTGTCGAGGAAGCAGAAAGTTATATTTCTCGAGGATTTAAAGCGTTTAAGATGAAAGCAGGGTTCCCGGATTTAAGAATCGATCTTAAACGGGTGGCCGCCGTTAGAAAAACGCTGGGTGCGGATATCGACATTATGGTTGACGTGAATCAGGGGCTTGATGTGGCAACAGCCATTCAGTTCGGAAGAGAGCTGGAAAAGCTCGGCGTATACTGGTTCGAAGAACCTGTTCCTGCAGACGATATTATTGGTCATGCGGAGATCGCCAAAGCGCTGGATATCCGGATTACGACCGGCGAGACCGAGTATTCACGATACGGGTTTCGTGACCTGATTGACAGGAAAGCCGGAGACATTCTGATGATTAATCTCAGAGCGGGGGGGATTACCGAGGCGCTCCGCATAGCCAATATGGCAAGCGCACATCGAATCCCGGTCACTCCACATCTGGCGTGGGAGCTTCAAATCCAGGTCTTTGCCGCCATTCCCAACGGAGTCTACATAGAGTACATGGATTGGTACGATGATTTGTTTGAAGAGGTTCCGCAAATCAAGGACGGTATGGTTACCGTTTGGAATCGCCCCGGGCATGGGCTGAAATTCCGTGAAGAGATTATTCGGAAGTACGTTGTCAATTAGTTATTAGTGAAACCGAGATGGCTGCGGCGCTTTTTTCGGCTGTTTTGATCGGAGATAATGATGGAAGATGGATAGGGTATCTGCACCTGAAAAATAAAAAAGCCATGAAATTCAATGGATGTTGAATTTCATGGCTTTTTAGAAATCATTTATCTTCTAGCGTTGAAGCCGATAAAAGCTTTTGTGTTGAAATCGAACACGGCTGTCAACGGTCCAAGCAGCTCATCTTGGTCTGTGTTGAAAGTAACCGTCACGAAATTGCCTTTCGCAGCTTGAACGTCTGCGAGCAATTTCTTCTGCTCGTCTGTGGAGGCCAATACGCCAACCTCGTTAGAGGAGACAATCTGAACGGCTGCTTCATCTTGCTTCGTTGTAATATGGGACGCTTGCTCTTTCACTTGCGCCCATGCCAAGTTGCGATATTCCTGCGCTGTCTCTGGCGACATTTTCGGAGTGCCTGTTACAGGCGATTGAGCCTGAACAACGAGAAGGTACACAGGGCTTTGCGGAGGAAGGCTTTTCGTTTCAAATGGACCGTAGTAGGCTTTTACTTTCGTGCCGGCTTTCAGGTCCTCCCAATTCACGGATTCGCCTTGAGACGTCATGACGCGAGTTTCTTTACCGCCGTTAAGTACCAAACTGTCGCCTAATTGAACTTGCCAGCCATCATCTGTATGTTTCACTTCTTTGATTGTATCTTCTTTGACCGAGCGGTCTGCGTGAACGTTAATGCTTACAGCTTGGGCTTGGCCTGGATAGCTCATCGCCATTGCTGGTCCGAACTCGGCGTCGATTTGAGTACCGGCTTTAAGATCGGCTGCAGTTAGCGTTTTACCGTCTAGGCTCTTAATGGCTGTCGATTTGTCTACGTTTAAAATAACCCATGTGCTGCCGAGCAGCTCGATGCGGGTATTACCGTCTTCCTTAGCCTGTACGCTTACGATCACACCGGATGCAGGCATCAAGTCAGCCACTTCCGCTTCGTCCAGCTCGATTTCTTTGTTCGCTTCATCGTAATTTACCGAATACCCAAGCTGAGTCGCAGCGTCGCGTACTGGGAGGTATGCTTTTCCATCGATGTAGACGGGCGTTAGCTTGCTGTCTTGTCCATTAACAAGAATCTTTACATCTTTTTGTAAGTAACCTGTAACCTTTTCTACCAAATCCTCAGCTCCGACTGCAGCTGTTGTACTGAGTATCCCAGCTACAGTTAATAGTACAGTTAGTTTCTTCTTCATTTTTTAAAGCTCCTTCCGATGTTTGAAGTGTAGCGTCAATCATGTTGACAAACCTTCAGACGGAGGTCGGTTCGAATAGGTTGCAGTTTTCCAAAATTATGTTGTAAGATTTAAGCAATCTGGAGCTGTAAATATATTAGAATAAGGTATTTTTATATACAGGGGGATTCTAGCATTGTATGAGATAGTGTTTTTTGATGTTGACGGGACCATATTAAGTGAAGTAGATAGAAGCATACCTGAAAGCACAAAATTGGCTATAACAAGGCTTAGTGAAAAAGGTATTAAGGTCGTTGTTGCAACGGGGAGGCCACATAATTTGTGCGAAGAACTAATTGCACTCGGAATTGATACGATAATATCAGCAAATGGAGCACTTATTAAGGCTAAAAATAATGTTATTTATAAGTCAGCGCTTTCTGCAAAAACTGTTCGTGAACTATCAAGTTTTGCCGAGCTAAATGGACACAGTCTTTCCTATTTTACAGATTCGATTTCGATGAACGGATTAGGTGTAGAAGAAAAACGTGTTAGAGGTGCTCTTTTAGAGACTCTAGGTCTTAATCATTGTCCCAAGAAATTGGAAGCACTCTCTGAAGAGATTTACTGTATGTGTTTGTATGCTGATGAGAGTGAAGCTCAAAAATTTATTGATAACTTCCCGCAACTGCGGTTTGTACGTTTCCATAGTTATGTAATAAACATTCTTGAAAAACAAGTGGTCTCTAAATCGGAAGCAATCAAAAAAGTACTGGATTATTACAACATTGCCGTTAGCAATTCTATCGCTTTCGGTGACGGTGGTAATGATTTAGATATGTTAGAGTTCGCTGGCCTGGGTATTTCAATGGGAAACGGTGAGGAACGTCTTAAACAAAAGGCAGATTTCGTTACCAAAAAAGCAAGTGAAGATGGCATATACTATGCCCTAACTAAATTTGGCGTTATTTGATTCATCTCTTATAACTGAGGATGAGTGTAAAATAAAGTTTTACTAAATTATCTGCGCCACTGCGAGGGTGACAGACCCATATACTTTTTGAATACTGTGGCAAAATGCTGGCTGGTTTTATAACCTAGATCCATTGCAACGGTTGTGACGCTGACTTCTTTCTGAAGAAGTATCTGACAGGCAAGTTCAATCCGTAGCCGATCCATATAATTAGCAGGTGACTGTCCATGCATAAGATGGAACACTCGGTAGAAATGGGACTCACTTACGCCGACCTGATCAGCGAGGTCTTTATTAGTCCATCTCATTTCTGGCGCTGCTTGAATGGCTTCAGTCAATGTAATCATGGCCTTTTGGAGATCAAATGAGATTGGACGGTTAGAGGACGGGCTCAGCATTTGCAAAATAATATCGAGTACATAATGACGAACTCGGCAGGAGGCGAGTGGCTCGTTATGTTCAATGATATCTCTTAGCTTGGTGAATGGTTCACGAACACGACTATCCACGGACAAAATCCTCGGTAGCTGCTGCAGTTGGTTATGGATCTCCATACGGTCTTCATCTTGTAAATTTAGCCACCCGGCATGCTCGGAGGGATCCGATAGAATCATCCACCAAATTCTGCAGGGCTCGATGAAATTAAGACGTGCACGATGCCATTCTCCAGGTCGGGTGTGGAAGATCTGTCCGGTGTGGGAAGTGAATAATTGACCGTCTACCTCCCAAGTGACCTTTCCGCTGTCCACGAATACATACTCGTACGATCGTTCATGCTGGTGGATGATTAGAGGAGAGGCTTCTTGAAAGCGGTCATAGCCCAGCATAATTAATTCAGGTAAATGGGATAGCTGATCTGACTCTGGAAATTCATACACCCAACGTGCTTTTTCCGTCTTTATTTTCACCATAGTCACGGTCCTCCGCGTTTCTAATGATCTCATATGTTTCCAATCCTATTTGATAGGTATTGGAAAGTCAATGCTCATCTGCTGGTCTACAATAAAGGTAGCAAGTCACTTTGACCAAGAAAAGATGAGGTGTTCATCATGGGAGTTATTTCATATAACATCACAGCAGCGGATAAAGAGAGGTTTGATCAAGACGGTTATTGGATCAGTCCGAAATTACTGGATGACGAGACGATCGAGCGTCTTCGCGGCGCGCATGAGCGCATATGGAAGAAAGATTATGATGGAGCTGGCATGCCGCTGCATGTGTTCAAACTTTCGGAGAATCCACATGCTCTTCGTAAATTCGATAATGGCTGGTGGATTAACGATGAAGTTCGAAGTGTCGTCACGGATCCGAATTTAGGAGAGATGGCTGCGAAGCTGCTGAATGAGGATGAGATTCGCCTATGGCATGATCAAGTGATCTACAAGCCGGGTACTTCAGGGCAAGAAACAACAGCTGGGAATGTGGGCTGGCATCAAGATTACGGCTATTGGCGATCAAGCAGCACAACGAATATGGTAACCGTTTGGATTGCTTTGCAGGACACAGACCTGAATAATGGCGGTATGATGACGATCCTGGGTTCACATAAGTGGGGCGCAGTCGAGGGAAGTGATACGTTCTTCGAACAGGATATGACGAAGCTGAAGCAGCGTTTTGCAACGCGTGATTGGATTGAGGAGCCTTGTATACTAAAAGCTGGTCAAGCGAGCTTCCACCATGCTCTTACATTCCACGGGTCGGCAACCAATTTCACAGATCAGCCTCGGTTGTCTGTTGTCGCTCATCTCATGCCTGGAGATACACGCTACAAAGAGGGCAGAGCTCGACATGATAATGTTCGATTGCTCGGGCCTCGTCCGCAATTTGGTCAGAGGTTCGATAATGAATTTTTCCCGTTACTGTATAAATCCAGATAGCGCAACAACAAGAGGCTGCCGAAATCATCGGCAGCCTTTTCGGTTAGCGGGCAATGAAGCCATCGACTAACATCTTACATGTTTGCGTTTGAAACCAAGCTGCCCTCTATCTAGGCCCTTTTGAATATTTAAGGAAGCTTGTAGGAAACTGCTTTTTTTCGTATCCTTTTTGACTTCTACTGGGCCTACTGCCATTGCGGTCTCGACGGCCTTATCATGGAGCGGCTTATAGGATATCCCCACTGTGGAGATAAAATTACTCATTGCGTATTTCGTTCTTTCGGGTGAATCGTGAATGGTATTTCTCACAATTTCGAGCATATTGGCAATTTTGCTTTCGGAAAATTCACTGTCCGGGCGATTCCCCAAAAGCCAGCAGTAACAACTCCAACCCGCTGACATTCTCAATTCTTCGCCGCTTGCGATCCATTTATCGGCAACTTCTTGAGCTATATTGGCTTCTGCCAAGGTTACTGCAACTACATAATCGGACAGCATATAAAAATAAGCCGTATCCATCCACCGATCATAATCGGCCACAGTCATTGCATTGGGATCTGCTATAATGCCTGCAAAGTACATCGCGTCGTAGTTCCCTGTGGCGTAAAGCTCTTCAGCCAAAGGTTGATTTATTTTAGTTTTTTTGAAGATGGGCTTCATTTCGCCTGTCGCTACGCCAAAAAGCGGTTCGTGAGCGCCATTGGACATGTAGATCTTCTTGGTTCGTTCCTTGCCGAGCGCTTCAAGCTCCTGCATAACCATGTCTAAGTTCATTATTTAACACAACCTTCTAATTGGAAGTTTTCCCTTAAGGTTTAAGCTATCTATTAAGATTATATCAGATTTTAAAAGTATTTCTAATCCTGAAAAGACTCATAAAAAAACCACCCCTTCAAGTAGAAGAGGTGGTTCACTGTATATCTTACTTTTTAATATCTAAACGAATATCGCGACCGTCATCTTGGACGGATACTTCTTTACCGGCAGCGTTCAAAGCATTAACATAGCTAACCCATGCATCAAGCATGATTGCTCCGTCTTTCCAGTCCTTCACTTCACCGAAAACAGTGAATCCGTCACCTTTTCCGGTTGCCATGAAATCGTTGGTCGTTACTTTGAAAGTTCGGCTAGTATTGAATTTACCGTCTACATAAATCGGAGTTCCATCGACTAAGGTAATCTTAGTAAAACGATCTCCATCCTTACGCGTGTTATCCCATTCTACCTTAACACCGGAGAATTGAAGGGCAGGAAGCTTCGTGTACTTATCCAATACTTCAAAAGCAGTCTTAATCTGTTCAGCTGTCATTGTTCCAGTCACATTATAGTTTCCGAATGGAAGGACTTGGAACATTTCACTGTAGGTCAATTCGCCTTTGTCAACATCAGCGCGAACCCCGCCGATATTCGTGAATGCGATATCCGATTTCTCAGAAGTGCGCATTGCATCTGTGATGATGTTGCCGAGCGGTGTAGCGCCATCACGGTCTTGATTGCCATTCATATCGAAGCGGAATGACTTGCGGCCAAGATTATCAGTAACTTTGGCTTCAACTTCGCCAGATTTCTCAGCGATTTTGGATTTATAGCCATCGACAATATTTTTTACATCTGCGTCAGCTGTGGTTAAATTCGTATAGGTTTCCAAAAGACTAGCATTGGAGGAAACAACCTTTTTCGTCGTTTTATCTAAGTAAAGTTGAATGTGACCAACCGCATACAACCAACTTTGTGCTTCAACAACTGGAATTCCGTTAACAATACCAGCCACGCGCATGTGAGAATGACCACCAACGAGAGCATCCAGTGTGCCGTTCCCCGTGCCATTAGCAAGATCAGCGAGCTCACTAATAATTTGCTTGGATTTGGCATCCTGTTCACCCGGCAGGTGAGAGGTAACCATGATAACATCACAGCCTTTTGCACGAAGCTCTTCAGAAAGCTCCTTAGCGATAGGTGCTGGGTTTGCGAAGCTTAAGCCTTCAATATTGGTAGACTTGGTAGTCGTTGTTGTTTGCGGAGTTGCAAAACCGATAATACCGATCTTAAGCCCGCCGCGTTCGATGATGACATAAGGCTCAGCCCAATCTACGCGTTTACCTGTTTTATCATCAATAATGTTAGCGCCCATAATCGGGAACTTAGCTTTCTTGATGTTAGCGATTAAAGTATCTCTACCAAAATCGAATTCGTGGTTACCGATGGCAGCAGCGTCATATTCGACCTCAGCCATTGAATCTAGCACGGATTGACCATTCGTCGTATTCGAGATGAGAGTTCCTTGCCAAGCATCGCCACCGTCAACTACAACAGTTCCGGAAGGATTAACAGCACGGAAATCGTTTACAATACCAGCTAGAGTTTCGATTCCACCTTGTGCTTGATTACGCTTTTTATCAAAACCTACTTCAATTTGTCCATGAATATCATTCGTTGTAAGAATATCAACTAGTTTAAAAAGTACCGGTTTAAGAGCTGTAGCAGTCTCACCACGCGTAACTTCAGCAGTAGGGTTAAAGTTGCCATCAAGAGCAGGGTTGAAAATACCTGAAATAACAGCATAAGCTACGTATGGGCGTGCCCAGGTTGCAATAGAAGCACTATCTTTAAAGTAATTCAGTACTTGTTCATTTACTTTAGGGGCTTGTCCACCTGTTAGTGTCTTAACAATCAGAACAGCTAACTCTTGACGACTCATTTTCGCGTTGGGATGAAACGTACCATCCTCAAATCCATCTACTAGATTAGCGGCAACCGCATTCGCAATGGTCTGCTTTTGCCATTCTACCAGATCACTAAAGGTTGCTTTTCCAAGATCGGCTTGCGCCAATTTGGCTGCACGGCTAAGCATCGTCACAACTTCAGCGCGAGTAGCTAATTGTTCTCCCCGGTAGTTGGAGTCGCCATAGCCTTCAATTGCACCGTTGTCAACAGCAAGCTGCATATCCGTTTTCGCGGTTACGGCACTAATCGGCATAACACTTACGTTGTCTGCCGCTAGGGCAAAGCTTCCTGTTAGTGAGCTTACCAAAGCTGCTACTACGACAGATGAGGCAAGTCTAGTTTTCAATACTTTTTTCATAATTTCCTCCTAAAATATCTAAATCTATCAAATAATAGTAAACCTATACTAGTATAGAAAAATAATTGACCATTGACTAGTAAATTTTTTATATTCATAAAAAAAATCCTCTCACATAAAAGTGAGAGGATCGTAACCGATTCATATTGTCCGCTATTATTTAAGTCTTTTCTTAATACACCAGCTTAGCGGAAGCACAGAATAGAATGTTACTGGAACAAAAAAAAGAAGAACCGGCACAAAATGCCGATTCTTCTTTATAAAAAACATATTTACATGTAATGAAGCTTTATGGTAAGATCGAAAGGATATTGTCGTTTCGATTAAAAATGTTCATAGTTATTTCATCTTATCTATACTTAAATTTTAGCATGTGGATTTGCAGTTTGTCAACTTTTATTTTGTTTTTTTCACACAAGGAATAAAAGGAGTGTGTTTCTGAAGATGGTAAACGAGAAGGAATTGCAACAGGAACAGGAACGATTGGAACTGGTAACGAAAAAATTGCAAGCTTCTATCACCGAATTGGAACCAGAGGTAGATGGACTGCGTGATCAGGTAACAGACATTCGCAAGCGGTTTTGGGAAGAAGTGACGATCAGCACAAGTTCCGCAGAAGATTTCGAAGAGGCATTTTACAGTATGAAGCAGCAAGAAGCCGTGTTGTCCGAACGGGAGCGCAGTCACAGACAACGGATGCAACGATTGAAGAGTATGAAACGGCTGCTGCCGTCTCCTTATTTCGGACGCATCGATTTTCAAGAAGATGGCACAAATTTCAATGAGCAAATTTATATCGGTGTATCCTCCTTCGTTGATGTAGACGGCATAAACTTTCTAGTGTTTGACTGGCGAACACCAATTGCAAGTATGTACTATGACCATTCTCCTGGAGCGTCTGCCTATGAAACACCTGGCGGTCGCGTAGAGGGTAAGATGATGTTGAAGAGGCAATATCAGATCCGCGAAGGTCAGCTGCACAATGTATTCGACACGAGCGTTACGATTGGAGATGAATTGCTTCAGCAGGTGCTTGGCAAAGGCGCAGATACACAAATGAAGAGCATTGTGGCGACCATCCAAAAGGAGCAAAATGACATCATTCGCAACGATAATAGCCCTATGCTCATCGTACAGGGGGCGGCCGGCAGCGGAAAGACGTCAGCAGCACTGCAACGGGCAGCCTATTTGTTGTATAAGCATCGCGATAAGCTTAAAGCGGACCAAATTGTTCTTTTCTCACCTAATCCGATGTTTAACAGTTATGTATCCACGGTTCTTCCTGAGCTTGGTGAAGAGAATATGCAACAGACGACCATGCAGGAATATCTAGAGTATTGGCTTGGAAGCACATTACGTCTAGAGAACCCGTTTGAACAGATCGAATATGTACTGACGTCAGCATTATCGGATGGATATGAAGCGCGAATGAGCGGGATTCAATATAAAGCATCTGAAGTTTTTTTGCATGCGCTCCAAAATTATGCAAGTTGGCTGGGGAAAGAAGGCATGCTATTTCGCAGCATCCATTTCCAGGATCGCGAGTTAATTACCGCGGAGCAAATGGCCTTGCAATTTAACAGCTACGACAACGCCATCCGCCTGGCTAATCGCGTCGCTCTATTGCAGGAATGGATCCTGCAAAAGCTGACTTCGCTAGAGCGTAAAGAGCGGAAAGCGGTATGGGTGCAAGATGAACTCGATTATCTCGAGACCGAGCAATATGCCGAAGCCCACAGGGAGATACTTAAGAAGTACCAGCAAGAAGTGCCGGTGTTTAATTTTAACGAACAGTATATCGAATCTTATGAGATGTCTCCTGAGAAGCAGGAGGAAGGAAATGATTTTGACTTTGCCGTGCAGGAAGAAGAAGAGCTGTTACGGAAGATGATTGTGAAAGAGCATTTTAGACACCTGAGACAAGACGCGAAACGGTTAAAATTCATAGATATCATCGGGCTGTATGATCAGTTGTTTGCTGATGAGACAGCTTATCGGAGCATGACGAATGAAACAAAGGTGCCCAAGAAGTGGCCGGAAATATGCAATCAAACGAAGGAGAAGCTAAGTCGGCTCGAATTGTTTTATGAGGATGCGGCGCCGTTCTTGTACTTAAAGGAACTTGTCGAGGGCACTCGGAGGAATACCGAGATACGGCAACTATTTATCGACGAAGGTCAAGACTACTCGCCATTTCAATTCTTCTTCCTCAAGCAGCTGTTTCCTCGTGCCCACATGACTGTTCTAGGAGATTTCAGCCAAGCGATCTTCCCTCAGGCAACGAATCTGCATGAAGTGAATTCGCCATTGATTAGGCTCTATGGGGAAGGTGAAACAAAACTGATCCGTCTTGTTCGAAGCTATCGCTCAACCCGCGAGATTGTGGCGTTTACGAAGTCGCTTCTGCCTCTCGAAGAAATCGTGCCTTTTGAGAGGAGCGGCAGGAAGCCGCGCCTCATCCAGGCTAGCAGCAGCGATGTGAGGGCTGTGCGAATCATAGAGGACCTCACAGCACTAAGAGGTGAAGGCTTCGACTCCATTGCCGTCATTACCAAGACAGCAGCCGAAAGTCGTGAGGCTTATGAAGCTTTGAAGTCACAGGGGAGTGAAGCGCTGCGGCTTATTACCAAGGAGACGACCACCTTTGAGAAGGGAGTGATGGTTATTCCTGCCTACCTCGCGAAGGGTGTTGAGTTCGACGCGGTCCTAATCTACGATGCTTCATCACAAGTATACGAGCGGGAAAGCGAACGCAAGCTCTTCTATACAGCTTGCACGCGCGCGATGCACAGGCTTTCGCTTTACACGACGCAGGGATGGACATCATTTATTAAATCATTGGATCCATCTTTGTACGAGGTGGATGCGTTTGCCACAGATATCAAATGACTTAAAGGCCTTATACCAAAAAGCTGAAGCCTGTAAGAAAGGCTTCAGCTTTTTATTCATATCGCTTTTTGAGCAAGGCTCATTTCCACACACATGAGAATAAAGGCGCCAGCGCCGTGCAAATCGTTCTCACTGGTAGGCCGGGCAATATAGTGGGCATAGTCTCCGATCCCTGTACCGATACAGATCTGCCCGATAATAACGTTGCCGTTCTCATCAAACTTCAGCGTATCAATGACACCTTGGTAACCCTTCCATGCGTAGGGGAGATACTTGGCGTCCAGATAGCCTAAACGCACGGCCTTGGCAATGGCATGCACATACAAGGCCGTACAGGAATTTTCCAGCCAATTATCCGGTTGGTCAGCTTTATCGACAACCTGATACCATAGGCCAGTTTCGGCATCCTGGTATTTCGTCAGGGCGATGAGCAGATCTTGAAGAATGCTTGTCAGCTTATCTTTATCCTTATGGTCCTCGGGAAGGTATTCGAACATTTCCAGCAAGGCGACAGGGTACCATCCGATCGCACGCCCCCAGAACTCCGGTGCCAAGCCAGTAATGGGGTCAGCCCAAGCAACTGCTTTGGTTTCATCCCATCCGTGGTAGAGCAGGCCTGTATGAGGGTCTTTGGTATGCTTCTCCATCAGGATCGCTTGGAAGGTCATCATGTCAAAATATTCGCTTTCACCGAATGTCTTACCGAACTGGGTGGCAATCGGCCCAGCCATGTATAACCCGTCCAGCCACATTTGATTCGGGTAACGTCCCTTATGCCAGAAACCGCCCGATGGATTGGTTGGCCATGACTTTAAATGGGAGACAAGCGTGTACAAGGCTTTTTTATACCGCTCGTCGCCTGTTTGCTCAAACAGGTTAAAAAGAAGCACACCTGGCTGAATATCATCAAGCTCATCCGGGTTGTACTTTTTGATGCTGCCATCTGCAAGGATTTGGCTGTCCACCCAACGCTTGATATAAGTATAGTATTTATCTTCCTTCGTTTCCCGCCAGCATTTCTCCATACCTGACAGAAAGACGCCTTGATGATAGTGAAACCGGTCCGGCGGAAGCAGCTCCGGCTCAAATTTGAACATTAACGCCTCACAAGCCTTCTCAGCCCATTGGATGGGGGTTAGTTCCTCTTGTGATTTTACCTTCATATTGGCAGTTGATTCTGAAGAATTCATCTTGTTAACTCCTCCTTCTTATACGCTAAGCCTATTTTAGCAGAGGAAAATGTACATTTTTTGCGAGAATACCCTATTTCTTCTTATATCTTGCGGTAAATGAGGATGGGCGTATAATAAATAACAAATCGCATGAAAGGCGGAGCATAGGATGGGAGATTTTCAATACGATAACGGTGAGGGGACCCTCTCTGTATCCTACCGGAAGGCGTTAAGTCACCATATGCCGACGAGCCATTTTCATAGTACATACGAAATCTTCTATTTAATGTCTGGGAAACGGTCATTTTTTATAAAAGACAGGACGACGATCATCAACGAGGGAGATATCATTATCATTTCTCCGAATATCCTGCATCGGACGGCCAATACGGAAATGCCTAAGCATGAGCGACTCATTGTTAATATTCATGAGAATTATATGGCCTCGGTGAATGATTCCTATCGGGATATTTTGCAACCACTATTTGAGAACGAGTACATCATCGTAAAATGTCCACTACATGATAGGCTTTCCATCGAGGCGCTTGCACAGAGCATTATGATGGAGATACAGGAGAAGAAGCCTGGCTTCGAGATGTACGCGCAGACATTGGTGCTGCAGCTGCTTATTATTTGCTGCCGACATGTGAAACAAAACAGCATGGAGCCGATGGAATCTCCAAGCCCCATGCACGAAAGAATCTCGGAGGTTGTTCGTTATATGAATAACCATTACTCGCAGGAGCTGGGATTGCATCTACTGGCGGAGAAATTCTATGTGAGTCCCTATTATTTAAGCCGTTTTTTTAAAGAAGCGACAGGGTTTACGTTCGTGGAATATTTGAACAGTGTCAGGATCAAGGAAGCGAAGAAGCTTCTGGAGCAAACAACGATGAAAGTCAGTCTAATTGCCAAGAAGGTCGGTTTCGGCAGTGTTACACATTTTGGCCGAGTTTTTAAATTAGTGACAGGACATGCACCTTTATATTATAGAAGGGACAAGTAAATCTTAGTGAGGTGAACGCGCCAGCGGGGATCACGGTGCTGCGAAAGGGAACGACGTTCCGCTATTTCGCGAGAAAAAGGTATTCTTTTAAGCTAACGGAACGTGGTTCCGCTAATCTCTTGGTTTTAGGAGATTTAGTTCACGAATTGACCACATAGCGGAACTACGTTCCGTAACTTTTCGATTTTGTGATTTTTTAGGTAAATAGCGGAACGACGTTCCGCAACTTCGGCGTGTTGCAGAGATGTCGCGATCCAGAGCGGTAGTATCGTGATCCACTCGTTCCTTTTACGCCAATCGCACCACTTCACGCCCCTCACGTCACTTATGCCAACCAAACTCCTCTTTTAGATAAATTAGTGCACTAACGTTTCCTGATGTATACGTGTCCCCTCCGTTCGCAATGTTATTCTAACGTAATCTTTCATCGGACCCCTCTGCATTTTAAACAAAATTAACGGTATTTTGGATTAACCTTTCCATTTTCAAACGAGATAATAGACATGTAAAGAACACGATTGCAAATTGGGGAGGATATACAGATGAAAAAGGTCATGATCACTGTTCTATCAGCTGCACTCTTTCTAACAGCATGTGGAAGCACAGGTACGAAGAGCGGCACGGATAACAGTGCGAGCCCGGCGGCAAGTGTAGCGCCAACGGCTCAAGCGAAGAAAGATCCGGTTACACTTCGTGTTGCTTGGTGGGGCGGACAAGCACGCCACGATTATACGCTGAAAGTCATCGAGCTTTATCAGCAGAAAAATCCGCATGTGAAGATTGAATCCGAATACGCAGCATTTGACGATTATTGGAAGAAGCTTGCACCTCAGGCGGCAGCGAATGGTTTACCGGACGTATTCCAAATGGATATTTCGTATTTGACACAGTATGGCGGCAGAGGTCAGCTGGAAGACTTCGACGCTTACACGAAGAATGGTGTTCTCAATGTGAAAGACATCAGCGAAAACAATCTTTCCGGTGGTAAGGTAGACGGCAAGCTTGTTGCCATTAACGCAGGCTCGAATGCCCTTCAGGCAACTGTAGACCCGCAAATGCTCAAAGATGCTGGCATTACCGTGAAACAAGATTGGACATTAGCGGATTGGGATGCAATGGGCGCGCAGTTGAAAGCGAAAGGGAAAATGCTTGCTTCTGAGCTTCGTCATGATGTCTACTTCCCGTTCTTTTTGAGAGGTAAAGGTCAGAAAATGTACGCAGCCGATGGCACTACTCTTGGCTACACGGATGATAAACTATTTATTGAATTCTATACGATGTACAAAAAATGGTATGATTCCGGTTACCTGCTTCCTTTGGAGAAAGTAGCTCAGAAGAAAGGAACACCGGAAGATGATGAGGTCGTGCTTAACAATGCAGTATCTTCCAACGGCTGGTCCAACCAATTCATTCTTTTGAATGCAGCTGCGAAGCGTCCGCTTGACATCCTCCCAGTACCAGGCTGGAGTCAGAACAAAGCGTTGTTCCTGAAGCCAAGTATGTATTGGACAGTTGCCAAGTCATCTAAAGTGAAGGAAGAAGCCGTTCGATTCGTTGACTTCCTCATTAATGATATCGATGCTAACAAAATCATTAAAGGCGAGCGCGGTGTACCTGTTTCTTCCAAGGTGAAGGAAGCGTTAATGCCAGATCTGACGCCGGAACAAAAGAAAGTATTTGAATACGTAGCTTGGGCAGAGAAAAACAGTTCTCAAATGGATCCTCCAAACCCAGTAGGCGCCGTTGAAGTTGATAAATTGCTCAAAGATACCGCAGAACAAATTCTGTATAAAAAACTGACAGTTGAAGAAGGCGCAGCTAAATTCCGTAAGGACGCAACAGCCATTTTAGCGAAAAATAAGAAATAATAAGAGAAAGCTCGCACATGACATTGTCATGTGCGGGAGCTTTTTTTTGCATTTTATAGAGGTAAGTAACTTACCTAATCTCATGTGAATGGAGAATGATACGATGGAATCAATTCTTCAAGAAAAAATTGAGTCATTACGCTTTGAAATGATTAATCAATTATTAATGAATGGTAGCCTTACGCATGATAAAGTCGTATCCGTAAGTCAGCTGTTAGATCGTTATATATTACTGTATCAAAAGCTCATTCTAAAAAAAGCAAAATTGAAATTGATTAGCTAGAAAATAAATACTAGTTAGGGGGTGCGCTTAGATTATGAGCGTGCTTTTTTGCTTTGATGGGGAACTAGTGACTACAAGAGAAATTAGCATTGCTGCCCATAGGTCAGGGAGGATGACGGAGGTCCGTTTATGGTAAAATAGTTTAAAAAGGCAGAATGCCTGCATCCATCATTGTTTACATTGGGGAGGAGATCGACGATTGGCTACCTTAAAGAAAACGTTAAGAATTTGCAACAAAGGACACAAATACTATAAAAGTACCGACTGTCCGACCTGCCCGACTTGCGAACAAGAGCTGAAGCCTGAATCCGGATTTCTTTCAACACTCTCAGCACCGGCCAGACGAGCTTTGGAGAACAATGGCATTACGACTTTGCAACAGCTATCAAGCTGCAGCGAAGCTGAGATTCTAAAATATCACGGTATGGGACCAGGTTCATTACCCAAACTTCGAGCTGCTTTGCAGACGAATGGGCTGTCATTCAAAAGTTAATCAACTGTAAAAGCATAAGAACCAACCAGCGAGGATTGAAGATCGCTTTTTCTGTCAAAAATAGGAGTAAAACTCTTTCAGACAGATGAGTGGTGAAAATGAAGGATATTACATTTAAAGCCTTGGCCATAACAAATGAAATAGATTTGAACAAAATTGCCACCTATTGCGGAATTCCCAAGAAGTATACGTGGGAGCAGCCTTTAATCTTAAGAGGTGAAATTCTTTCTAAGATTCTCCATAAAGATATAGTTGGATTACAACAGGTGCTTGTGTTTTCTTTCGGAAGCGTTGTCTTTGTTAATCACTTACACAAGGATGAAATAACTAACTTCTTGAAGTTTATTCAGACATTTGAGCCTGATATAGATCTTCAAAATTCAGAGAAATACACAGAGAATTATAGTCTACATACCGAGCAAATCGATAATATGGAACTGACTGACAAGTATGTGGTAGTGGCTGAGTTTGAATCCTATTACCCTGAATTAATCTCTACAGTTCTTGCAAAATCAGTTGCACTTGAAAAGATCGAGGAACAGCTTGGGAAAATTCATGATAGTCTCGAAATTATGATCGATAGACTTGAAAAAGGGAAGCTTCGTGTTGGCAACAAAGAATTGGCAAGAACGACAGCACAAATCGTTCGTCATGAATATAACACCCTAGCCTATATCATGATATTGGATAAACCTGATCTGACTTGGACAAACAGCACAGCTAGCCATTTTTACGATGAGATGATAGAATTTTTTGAATTGAACGATCGGTTCAAAATTCTTAAAAGCAAAACGGACATTTTATATCATATTCTGGAAGGTTTTTCAAACATTAGTCACTCAATCCGAGGTCTGTTCGTTGAATGGATCGTTGTGATTCTAATCGTGATTGAAGTGGTTTTAACGATCTTGCAAATCTTAGGTTGGATTCCCTCGCATTAGCAATCGCGGCCCCTATATTAGGAGGCCGTTTTTTGTGCAGCGCTTTAATGTCACGACCCCGGCAGCTACACATTCAATGGTGATGGCGTGCCCACTTTCTTCCAAAAAAACAATTGCAATAGATTTAAATCCGATGTAAGATACAAATATCTAAAAGCAAGCGCTTACAATTAATTGTATTAAACCGGTTTAATCGAATGAGTTTTGAAAGTTTACATAGGATGAAGATTGATCTCATAAGAATGTGTAAAGCGCTTACAATTTTAATTAAAACGGTTTAACCACATACAACTCGAAAAATTTAATATCCGTATTAAACCGGTTTAAATATATCCTACCTTGGAGGTGAAGGGGACCGATTTCCGTTTAAGAGATAAGGAATATTGAAGTACCCGTATAATACTTTAAAACCATGGAGGGGATTGGCTTGCAAAACAACAGGTTGTTTTTGGTGATGATGATGTTGATTTTTGCAGTTGTTTTTGTGGCATGTGAGAGTGAAAGTGAAAGTCCAAAAGCAAGTACAGCAGTAGTTAAGGAGACAACTGCTCCAATTGCGTCAGCTCCAGCAAAAATAGACGGATACAAAGAAGCCCCGATGTTAACTAAGCTGGTAACTGCAGGAACGCTTAAGCCAGTGGCTGAACGGATTCCGGCTAAGGAAGAGATTATGGTTGAAAAGGTAACGGATGAGATCGGAAAATACGGCGGCGACTGGAAAATGCCTTGGGGTGGACCTAATGATCGCTGGGCTGTTGGTCAACCTACGGAGGAAGCACTTTTTCGCTTTAATAAGGATGGAAGTACAGTTGAGCCTAACGTTGCCAAAAGCTATGAAGTGAATAAAGACTCAACGGAATTCACGATCCATTTGAGAAAAGGCATGAAGTGGTCAGATGGTCAGCCGTTTACAGCCGATGACGTCCTTTTCTATTGGGAGCATATGCTCACGAAAGAGACTTTTGGCAAAAAAGTTTATGATGCCTATTTCTCCGTCGACCCTGTAACAGGAGAAAAGGCTTTAGCGAAAGTAAGCAAAGTTGATGATTATACCTTCAAAGTTACACATAAATATCCGAGTGTACAATTTTTGGAGCGTGTTGCCATCGATAACAAATGGTTTTTTGCACCGGCACATTTCCAGAAAACCATTTTACCTGAGTTCATAGGTGAGGATAAAGCGCTTGAAATTGCGAAACAATGGGGCTTTGCAGACGTGAAATCTTTCCTGGTAGCCACGGGCTATTACTATTGGATAAACCCTCAGATCCCAACTTTAAGAGCATGGGTAGCTAAAAACGATCCGAATAGCAATCAATTTATTATGGAACGCAATCCTTATTATTGGAAAGTTGATAGCGAAGGAAATCAACTGCCATACATGGACCGTATCGTTGCTACCAAAGTTCAGGACCCAGCACAAAGAGTTCTTGGCGCATTAGCTGGTGATTATAATCTTCTTGATTTTGATTTTAAAGATTTCACTGTATTGAAAGAAAACGAGAAAAAAGCAGGGTTTACAGTTATGCCTTGGACAACACCAGTATGGTCGAGTGCTGGTCTTCAATTTAATCAAACAATTAGTGATCCCAATCTGCGTAAGCTTTTCCAGGACATTCGGTTTAGAGAAGCTGTTTCCGTTGCAGTCGACCGCAAAGAAATTTCAGAGATTGTTACGAATGGTTTAGGCGCTCCTCAACAAGCCTCAGTTCCGGAAGGCTTGGTAGGATACCAAAAAGGCTGGGCAGATCAGTGGAGTAAATTTGATCAAGCCCGTGCAAATCAGCTTCTGGATGAATTAGGTCTGACGCAACGTGATAAGAACAATTTCCGTTTAAACGCGGACGGTTCTGATTTAACCATCACGATTATTGAGCCGAGTACGGGTTCGGCAACATTCTTGGAATTAGTAAAGAAATATTTTGAGAAAGTTGGCCTTAAGGTAGATATAAAGGTTGTGGATATCGGAACTCATAATGATCTCAAATATGCAAATAAGATTCCGGTAACGACAGAAAATATTTCCCTTGTCAATGTTGCTTTTAGACCTGACACACTTGTGCCGCTGAGAGTATTGACACCATGGCTTGGAAATTATGGCTTATATGCGTCATCGAATGGAAAAGACGGGGTTAAACCGGAAGGTGACATGGCGCTCGTTATGGATTACTGGAATAAAGTCAAATCATCTACAAGCAAGGAAGAAATAACGAAGTGGAGTAATGAAATCATTAAACTCAATCAAAAGAATCAATGGCTTATTGGTTATGCAGGCCCAACACCGAAGCTGATTGTTGCATCAAACAAGATGGGCAACGTACCTAAGAATTTAGTTTTTGCTGACGAATTCCGCAGCATGGGCCATGGTCATCCATCTCAATTCTTTATCAAACCATAGTTAGTTTTCACGACATAATGGGGAAATTCAAATTTCCCCATTATTATTTTCAAGAGGATCATCGAATTAACCGGAGAGGATAGGATTGAGATGCTCCAATATATGTTAAGAAGAATCATTTTGGTCATACCTGTCGTTTTTTTTATATCGGTAATTGTCTTCTACATCATTCAACTGCCGCCCGGTGACTATGTTTCATCTTACGCGGCGAAGATGTCTGCGGCGGGCGAGGTCATGACACAACAAGATATAGCTGAAATGAGAGCCGTCTTAAAGTTGGATCAACCTTGGTTTATACAATATCTAGAATGGATGAAGAACATTTTTCTCCATTTTGACTTCGGGTATTCATTTAGCTATAGCAAGCCTGTTATGTCCGTTATTTCGCAATATATGGCGTTGACGTTGATCGTCTCTCTCGCGACGATGGTGTTTACATACGGGGTGGCGATTCCTATCGGGATATACTGTGCTGTAAAGCAGTATTCCATTGGTGATTATATATTCTCGGCATTCGGTTTTCTGGGTATGGCTACACCTCACTTCTTAATGGCTATCATTTTAATGTATCTGTCCTATGTGTATTTGGGTGATCCTTTGCTAGGTCTATTTTCTAGTGATTTCGCCACGGCCGCATGGTCAATAGACAAGGTTCTTGACCTAATGAAACATATGATTATCCCTATCATTGTCATTGGTTTGGCGAACACTGCTGAGCTAATTCGAGTGATGAGGGGGCAAATGCTGGATGAATTAAATAAGCCGAATGTGGTGACGGCAAGATCCAAAGGCTTATCGGAAACCAAAATACTACTGAAATATCCGACGCGCGCTGCGTTGAACCCAATTGTAAGTACCATTGGATGGTCTCTGACATCGATTTTCACAGGTTCAACGATTACTGCAATTGTTCTGAACTTACCCATTCAAGGTCCAGTCATGTATAACGCATTGTTAGCTCAAGATATGTATCTGGCAGGCACGTGGTTATTGTTTATGGCCGTGTTAACGGTTGTGGGGACGTTGATTTCGGATATTTTGTTGGCATGGCTCGATCCAAAAATTCGCACTGCATTCAGAGGTGTGTGACCTATGAAACCAATGACATCAATAGGAAAACAAATATCGACCAGAATCAAGCGTCCGAAAAACAACGATGTATACTACAGTTCTCAGTGGCGTCTTATCTATCGCAGGTTGAAAAAACATAAATTAGCTCGTATCAGTTTATTCATTTTAGCAATATTCTACATTGCTGCAATCTTTGCTCAGTTTATAGCGCCTTATGGTTTGCAAAGCTACGACAGTAAATATGTCAATGCCCCTCCTACAAAAGTGAGCTTCAAGGATGCTGAAGGCCATTTTCATATTAGACCGTTTGTAAATGAGCTGAAGTCAGGCAGAGATCCTGTTACACTCCGGAAAATTTTTGTACAGGACGAGAAGGTTCGCCATCCGCTGCGTTTTTTTGTAAAGGGAGAAAACTACAAATTTCTAGGCTTGTTTTCAACGAATACCCACCTTTTTGGTGTAGACGAACCCGGTCGAATATTTCTTTTTGGTACAGACGGAATGGGTAGAGATTTATTATCGCGTGTTGTCCTTGGCAGTCAAATTTCATTAAGTATCCCTCTCATTGGCGTGTTTATAAGCTTCGTCTTAGGCTTGTTTATCGGAGGGATATCCGGATATTTCGGAGGATGGATTGACTCGGTTATTCAGCGGTTCATTGAAATTATTCGTTCATTTCCAACGCTTCCTTTATGGATGGCCTTGTCAGCTGCAATACCGGCCCGCGTTCCGGTAGTTACCATGTATTTGTATATCGTCATCATCTTTGCGTTCATCGGCTGGACGGATTTAGCTAGGGTCGCGAGAGGGAAGTTCATATCGTTAAAAAATGAAGAATATGTTTTAGCAGCTAAAATAGCTGGTGTTAGCGACGCTAAAATTATTATAAAGCATCTTTTGCCCGGGTTTATCAGCTATTTGGTTGTTGCGACGACATTAGCCATCCCCGGTATGATTCTGGGCGAGACAGCAATGAGTTTTCTAGGCCTCGGCATACGATCTCCTGCTACTAGTTGGGGGGTACTCCTTCAGGAAGCTCAGCAAATTGAGAATATCGCTTTGTACCCATGGAAGTTAATCCCTCTAGGATTTGTCATTGTTACCGTATTAACTTTTAACTTTCTAGGCGACGGATTGCGTGATGCAGCCGATCCATACAAGAAATAAACTAAAGTAAGGCGGGGAATTTCATGACATTAAAAGCTGTTATTGAATCACAACCCGAACTACCCCTTCTGTCCGTACAAGATCTAAAGATTCGCATTCAAATGGATAATGGGGAAATAAGGGCTGTAGATGGTGTGGATTTTGAAATAAAAAAAGGGAAAACACTTGGACTTGTTGGCGAGTCTGGCTGTGGGAAAAGTTTAACCAGCAGAGCTATTATCAGCATTAATCCTAAAGAGTGTGAAACTTCAGGTAAAATTGTCTATCACTCCACATCTGACAAGGCGTTAAACCAGTTAAATTTACTATCGCTAAATCCACGCAGTAAACAGATTCGATCCATTCGTGGCCGAAAAATTGCGATGATTTTTCAAGAGCCGATGACGGCATTTTCACCGATGTATACGATTGGAAATCAGATTATGGAATCCATACTAATCCACCGTACCAAAAATAAAAAAGAAGCTAAGAAAATAGCGCTTGAAATGTTAAGTAAAGTAGGGATTTCTGATCAAGAGAAACGGTTTGATCAATATCCTCATGAATTTTCCGGTGGAATGCGCCAGCGAGCAATGATCTCCATGGCCTTATCCTGCAATCCGGAATTGTTAATCGCCGATGAGCCCACCACTGCGCTCGATGTAACCATTCAAGCACAAGTGATGGAGCTTATGAAGGGACTCCAAAAAGAGTTTGGCATGGCTATTTTGCTGGTAACGCATGATCTTGGCATCATTGCAGAGATGTGTGATGAAGTAGCTGTCATGTATTTAGGGAAAATTGTTGAGCAATCGACGGTAGGAGAAATTTTCAAAAATCCCAAACACCCATATACAAAAGGTTTACTGAATTCAATGCCAAGATTAGCTGGAAATAGAAATACACGATTAGAATCGATCGAAGGTACGGTTCCGATGGCTATCGATATGCCTCCCATGTGCGGTTTCTATGATCGGTGCAAGGATCGGATTGAAGGGGTATGCAACAAACAAGCTGTTCCAAAAACACGAATATCTGATAACCATATGGTTAGATGTTTCCTTTACACGAATGAAGGTGAGGAGAATAAGGATGTCTAAACCCATTTTGAAAGTAAACAATCTAATCAAAAATTTCGAAGTAAAAGACAAAAATAAGTTGTTTAGTAAGCCTTCCTCCGTTCGTGTTTTGAATGACGTGACTTTCGAGCTTATGGAGGGAGAAACGCTAAGTATAGTTGGTGAATCGGGCTGCGGGAAAACAACGCTAGGCCGTTGTATCGTGAGGGGAATGAATGCATCGTCTGGGGAAGTGATTTACCATACGGAAGGCGATGAGCAAGTTGATTTTCTAGGCCTTCGAGGGAAAGAATTTAAGAAATTCAGAAAAGATATTCAAATGATTTTTCAGGATCCGTATTCCTCACTGAGTCCGAGAATGAGTGTTTATGACATTATTTCTGAGCCGCTGCTCGCCAACTTTAAGCTAACGAAAGCGGAGCTGGATGAAAAAGTGACCTTAATCGCAGAAAAAACAGGATTGAATGTCAGCTACCTCAAACGTTATCCGCATGCCTTCTCCGGAGGACAAAGACAGCGTATAGCGATTGCAAGGGCACTTATTTCCCAGCCTCGACTCATCGTCTGCGATGAAGCCGTATCAGCCTTGGACGTTTCGATCAAGGCGCAAATTATTAACTTGTTGAAAGACCTGCAGCAGCAGCTTCAGATTACGTATATTTTCATCTCGCACGATTTATCTATCGTACAAAATATTTCTGACCGTGTGGCAGTTATGCACTTGGGGCGGATTGTAGAGTTAGCACCTGTGGATTCGCTTTTTCAAACACCTAAGCATCCTTATACAGAGGCGCTTCTGTCAGCCGTACCTGAGCCTGATCCCGATTATAAGAAGGACCGAATTATTCTCGAAGGTGAAGTGCCGAATCCGGCCAATCCTCCGAGCGGGTGTCATTTCCATCCTAGGTGTATGTATAAGACCGATAAATGTGTGAAGGAAGAACCCAAGCTGCAGGATTTAGGCAATAAACATTACGCGGCTTGTCATTATGCTGATCAATTAAAATTAAGAGGTGTCGTACATGAGTAAGCCAACAACGAAAGATCATATAGCGATAGATCCAAATGCGAAGAAGCTGATTGTATTCCTGGACTGCGGAGATACCATCATTGATGAAGGAACTGAAATTAGAGATGACTATGATATTGTGATTAAAGCTGATCTGATTCCAGGGGCAGATATTATGGTAAAGACGCTTGCCGAACGTGGCTATATATTGGCTCTTGTAGCTGACGGCAGAGCGCAATCGTTCAAGAACATGTTAACGGACCATGGCTTGTATGATTATTTTACCACGATGATTTATTCAGAAACGATTAAGGATTCGAAGCCAAGTCCGCGTATGTTTAAAGCTGCAATGGGTGCGTTAGAACTCACTGAGCAGGATTGCTCAAGAATTGTCATGGTAGGGAACAACCTAAGCCGAGATGTGAAAGGCGCTAATCAAATGGGGATCACGAGCATCTTCTTGAGCTGGACGCCAAGATATCCGAAAGTGCATGAAGACGAAAGTCAAAAGCCTGCCTATACAATCAGCAAACCGGTAGATTTAATTGACTTAGTCGAGAAGCTTAATGCACAATTGGCATAAATGGACATTGTAACGAAGGGATGTATACCCGAACATGGCAAAAATTGATGATGTTGCAAGGCTAGCGAGAGTCTCAAAAGGGACAGTTTCCAATGTCTTTAGCCAAAAAAGACCAACAAGCAACGAAGTCAGAGAACGTGTGATGAGTGTTTCTAGACAATTAAATTATGTCCCTAATCATACGGCGCGAAGCTTGGTTACCAAAAAAACGATGGCCATTGGGTTAACCATACCGCACGGGAGCTTCTTCTTTAGCGCATTTCATACGCAATTTATCAACGGGGTCATTCTGGAAGCAGCTTATTATGGGTATAGGGTCCTGTTAGATATCATTCCAGTACATGAGGTGAAAACACCATTTTTGACAAGTTATCCCATAGACGGTGCTGTCGTTATGAGACCTACGGCCAATGATGAGCGTATCAACCTCATGCATATGGGACAGATCCCTTTTGTTACGGTTGGTCACGTGATGAATGAGAATATTGAGCGCGCTACAAGCGTTGATAATGATAATGCACAGATGATGTCCAATATTTGCGAGTATTTAATTGGCAAAGGCCATAAAGATATTATGTTTTTGAATGCGAATGACCATATGACCGTATCCATCGATCGAAAAGCTAGTTTCATTCATGCCATGAAAGATCATGGGCTAGAGGTAGAGGAGCACATGATTCATCATAAGCCCGAGCTGAACTCAAGTGAATACATGGATTATGGCTATGAAGAGACGATAGATATTATCGGTAAGCAGAAGAAAAAAGTAACCGCGATTATTGCCGATGATGATCGCACCGCGTTCAGTGTTCTCAATGCGATCAAAGACCTTAACCTCAATGTACCTGGAGATGTTTCTTTATTTGTGATATGCGGAGATAACTCGATGATGGTGCAATCGAACCCGTCTTTGACGAGTATGGATTTGCAGCCATCCGAATTAGGTGCTCAATCTGTCCGATTGTTAATGCATCAATTAGGCGTGCTGCAAGGTGATTACGCTGAAAATATCATTGTTGAAGGCAAGATTATAGAGCGAAATTCCGTTTCGACGATTGATCATGAGGTAGATCGCAAATAGGGAGAGAGCAGGATGACGACTAAACAATGGAACGTAGGCATTATTGGCCTTGGCGGTATCGGTGATTACCATATCAACAATCTTGCGAAAATTGCCAATACAAGCGTTACCGCTATCTGTGATGTGAATGCGAAAGTGGTGGAACAAGTCGGGGATCGACTGAATTTGCCAGCTGAGAAGCGATACACTGATTATCGAGCAATCATAGCTGATCCTGACATCGACTTCATCATTTCAGGTGTCTCCAATAAATTCCATTGTGACATCTTAAAATGTGCGATTGAATGCGGCAAGCCCATCTTTTCTGAGAAGCCGTTTACCCGAACCATGGAAGAGGCGGATGAATTACTAAGCTTATACGAAAAAAATCCAATACCCTGCATGGTTGGATTTTCATATCGGTATAGACCCTGCTTTCAATACGTAAAGCAGCTCGTTACGGACGGTGCTTTAGGCCGGATCCGGCATATCGCTGCGCATTACTTGCAAGAGGAAAACGCGCCTATGTTTAACAAAGAATACACATGGCGATTTAATAAAGCGATGGCTGGATCCGGCATATTAGCGGATATAGGCTCACATATGGTGGATGCGGCGCGCTTTTTTGTAGGCGAGTTTACGCAGGTGTCCGGGATGATGAGCACATTTACGGATCGCCGAAAGGATATGCGGACTGGGGAATACGCCGAAGTCGATGTGGATGACTTTACAGGCTTCCAAAGTGTACTAGAAGGCGGCGTGATGGGGTCGTTTTATACCCATAAAAATGCGATTGGCACAGGTAACCAATTCAACGTTACCTTGTTTGGTGACTTGGGCACGGTCCGAATTTCAGTTGAACAGCCTAACGAAGTTCATTTGACGCTCAGATCAGGCGAAAATCTACAACTGACAGAGACCGTCATTCACTTAGACCAGAAATCCGTGAAGCCGATGCTGCAAGATTTTGTGGATTATTTGGAACAAAGGAACTCTTCTTCGCTTCCGACGATTATGGATGGATACCGTAACCAACAAGTACTGCAAGCGATCATTGATTCAGCGCAAGACGGAGTGACGAGAAGCTTATAAATTCATTCATGTATAAAGGGAGTGGCTCTTATGATCAGAGTAACGATTTGGAATGAATTCCTCGCAGAGAAGAAAAAAGAAAAGGTAGCCAAGATCTACCCAAAAGGCATGCACGGAGCCATTGCAGAAGGGATTAGCCAGGATGGCTTTGAGATTAGTTTTGCAACCTTCAATGAGCCTGAGCATGGGTTAACCCAAGAGAAGCTGGATCAGACGGATGTCCTTATTTATTGGGGACACGTAGATCATAAGGGCTTTCAGGATAACGTCGTTGATCGTATATGTAAACGTGTACATGAGGGAATGGGGCTGATCGTACTTCACTCAGGTCATCATTCCAAATTGTTCCGCAAACTGATGGGCACTTCCTGCGATCTTCTATGGAGAGAAGCGGATGAAAAAGAGCGACTGTGGGTCATCGATCCGTCACACCCAATCGTAGAGGGGATTGGACCTTATATCGATTTGGAAGAGGAGGAAATGTACGGAGAGCATTTCGATATTCCTACGCCAGAGGAATTAATCCTCGTCAGTTGGTTTCAGGGGGGAGAGGTGTTCCGCAGTGGATGCACCTATCGTCGCGGTCAAGGGAAAATCTTTTATTTCCGTCCAGGTCACGAGACGTATCCTACCTACCATAATAAAGATGTACAACGCGTCATTGCCAATGCAGTTAAATGGACGGCCCCGATTAAAAGGGAAAAGACGTTTTATGGACATCACTCGCCTCTTGAGGAAATCAAGAAATGAGAGGCAGTTCGTTACAGCAAAGAGCTTCTTTCTAGGAGAAAGAAGCTGTTTGGCTTGCGAATTCTATCCTATATTAGGATTGGCTTCGCAAACATCATCCTTGATAGAGGTGGAAGATCATGAAGCCATATCCATTACTAACTGCACATACGGGATGTATGGGCACACCAGATAACAGTTTGCTTTCCATAGAAACGGCGCTTCATAGCGGGGCGGATATTGTGGAAGAAGATATATTAATAACTTCAGATGGGGTCCTTGTGCTTTCTCACGACGACAACGTTTACTCCGTGGATGGAACGGAATATAGGATTTCCCAAATGAGCTATGCCGAGCTAAGTAAGCTGGATATCAAGGCCCATAACGGGTCCCCCGGTGAGACCATTCGTATCCTATCGTTGGAGTCGGTCCTGCCGAGCATTCAGGCTTCAGGTAAACAAATGAATCTGGATATCAAATCCGATGCCTGCATTGAACCTGTTTCCCGATTCGTTGAACAAAACGGGTTAGTCGAACAGGTCATTCTAAGCGGATGTGAGACCTTGCGGGCCCAAACTGTTAACAGTATTAATCCACGCTTACGCAAGTTGCTGAACGTAGATACTACCTTATTTCAAACAGGAAATTACATGGAGGCCGCCCAAATTAGCTGCGAGCACGCCAAGAGTGCGAATTGCTTTGGTCTCAACGTGAACTATCGTGTTGTCAGGCCCGAGCTCCTTCAGATCGCAGCCCGTCATGAGCTGGACGTGTACATATGGACGGTCAATACAGAAGATGAGATGAAGTATTTTATCGAGATGGGCGTTGGGTCGATTACGTCACGCAATGTTTCGGAATTAGTCAGATTAAAGCAGGAATTTATGGCGAGGAGCTAGATGATGAATACGAAGAGAACAGCCCATATCATTTCTCATACACATTGGGATCGGGAATGGTATCTGCCCTATGAAAAGCATCATGTTCGTCTAGTAAAACTCGTGGATACACTCCTGGATAAACTGGATCAAGATCCGAATTACCGCAGCTTCTTCTTAGACGGACAAACGATCATTCTTGAGGACTATCTTGCGGTCAGACCGGATCAAAAAGAGAGATTAACGAGGTTGATTCAAGACGGCCGTGTATTGATTGGTCCTTGGTATATCCTGCAGGATGCCTTTTTGACCAGCGGCGAAGCTAACGTGAGAAATATGCAGATTGGACACCAAGACGCGAAGCGATATGGGCCAGTGTCGAAAATCGGATACTTTCCAGATACCTTCGGTCTGGTAGGTCAGACGCCGCAATTGATGCGGCAGTTCGGGATTACGAATGTATTCTTTGGCCGAGGCGTTAAGCCGACGGGCTTTAACAATACCGTGTCTGACGGTGATTACGAATCTTCCTTCTCTGAATTGATTTGGGAAGGACCGGATGGTTCTAAGGTTCTCGGCATTCTATTTGCCAACTGGTATAACAATGGATGGGAAATCCCAGTTGATCGCGAAGAAGCTCGTGTTTACTGGGATCAGAAGCTAGCAGATGCTGAGAAATACGCATCGATGGGCGAACTGCTCTATATGAATGGGTGTGACCATCAGCCGATCCAGCGGGATTTGTCCGAAGCACTTCAAGTTGCGAGCGAACTATTTCCGGATACAACTTTTATTCATTCTAATTTTGTTGATTATTTGCAAGCTGTTGAGCGTTCCTTGAACCATGAGCTATCCACTGTAAAAGGCGAGCTTCGCAGCCAACGTACAGACGGTTGGAATACGCTCGTGAACACTGCTTCTGCCCGCGTATACTTGAAGCAAATGAATCAGTTAGGGCAAGCCATGTTGGAAAAGGTGGCGGAACCGTTGGCTGCTTTGGCGCATGCTCTTGGAACTCAGGAGCAATACCCGCATCATCTGTTCACCTACGCTTGGAAAACACTGATGCAAAACCATCCGCATGACAGCATATGCGGATGCTCGATAGATGAAGTGCACCGTGAAATGGTGACGCGGTTTGAGAAAAGTCGGCATGTGGCGGAAGCGATTGTCGATGAAAGCAAACGAGCCATTGCCGAAATGGTCGATACATCGGGCTTTGCCAAAATGGGTGGAAACGTCCGGCCATTCCTTGTTATGAATACATCCGGTTGGGAACGCAGCGGTGTCATAAACATCGAGCTGGATGCCTTGCGTTTGTACTTCCGTGACGGTTATACGCCTGAGGAAGCAAGCAAGGTCATCCAAGGGATGGATTTTTCAGGCATGACACTTGTGGATGAACATGGGAATGTCATTCCGTGCACATCCCAAGATCTCGGACAACAATTCGGTTACGATCTGCCGGATGACAAGTTCCGTCAACCTTATTTGTGTCGCAAAGTAAAGCTTACCTTTGAAGCAGAGAGTGTCCCTGCATTAGGGCTGAAAGCTTATGCGTGGGTGAAAAGTGAAGCGGAATTGCCACCTTCTTCGCTGCTCGTGGGAGACAGCATACTGGAGAATGAGTCAATTAAAATTGAAGTTAGCGCATACGGTTCATTCAACTTAACAGACAAGACGAACGGCCGTGTCTATCGGGATTTAGGCATATACGAGAATTCAGGGGATATCGGCAATGAGTACATGTACAAACAGCCGGATGGCGAAACGCCGAGAACTACCCATGGGGTGGCAGCGCAAATTCGGGTGTTAGAAGATACGCCGTACCAAGCATCCATTGAAATTGTACACGATTGGGAAATTCCTGCTTCAGCAGACGATGTGCTGGATGAAGAGCAGCGCAATTTGAGCTACTTTGCGACCCGAAAAGCACAGCGTTCGGAGCGCACGGTGCCTATGCAAATCCGTACGGTTATCAGCTTGAGCCGTAGGGGGCAAGGGGTAGAAATAACAGCTACCTTTAACAACCAAGCCAAAGACCACCGTTTACGGATGTTGTTCCCAACGGATTTGAATACGCACGTTCACCGCGTTGATACGATGTTTGAAATCCCGCATCGGGACAATGAACCAACTGCAGAGTGGGTTAACCCAAGCAACACGCAGCATCAACAGGCATTCGTTGACCTCAGTGAGGCAGGGGCAGGACTTGTTGTGGCAAATCTAGGTCTGAATGAATACGAGGTTTTGCGTGACGGCCGCAATACGGTTGCCATTACGCTGCTTCGAGCGGTCGGCGAGCTAGGCGACTGGGGGTTGTTCCCTACACCAGAAGCACAATGTCTAGGCGAGCACACCGTTCGAATGGCCATCATTCCACATAACGGAGAGGGTATACAGTCGGGCGCCTATGCGGGGGCCTATCAGTTCCAAATTCCGTGGACCGTATGCCAGACAGATGTTCACCAGGGAGGGATTGCACCAACATTTGCACCATTCCAGTGGAAAGGTCGTGAGATGGCGTTCTCCTCTATGAAAATGAAGGAAGGTACGAATGATCTGCTGCTGCGTTGGTACAACATGAGTGCGGGAAAGGCAAGCCTGCAGCTTAGCTCTAATCTTTCGTGTAACCATTTCTACAAAAGCTCAATAATGGAAGAGCACGACGCGTGTATCGAAGCTGATGCGGAAGGTCAAATGTGTGTGTCGGTTGATTCTTGTGAAATTGTAACGATTGGGATTCATCGGTAATCCTAAGCTAAACGCTGAAGTATCGGAGGAGAGAACAGTGAAACAACTAGAGAAAATTTATGTCGTGTTTAAAACTCACGTAGACTTAGGTTTTACTGACTTGGCAAGCAATGTCGTTACTCAATATAGAGAAGATATGATGGATGATGTTCTAGCTGTATGTGAAGACACGAAGAAGGATGGACCAGACCATCATTATGTGTGGACGCTGCCTGCATGGATGCTGAAGGAATGTTTGGATACGCCGAATGTTGAAAAGAAGGAAAGACTGGAAGCCTTGATTCGTAACGGACAGCTGCGTTGGCATGGGCTTCCCTTTACGACACATACGGAGTTTTGCGGCACTGAAGAATACATCAGAGGGTTATACATCTCGGAAAAGCTTCATGATCAATACGAACACACGGCTATTTCCGCCAAAATGACGGATGTACCCGGTCATACCTGGATGCTGCCTACCTTATTGAAAAATGCAGGTATAGAATTTCTGCATTTAGGCGTAAATGCTTGTTCATCACCTGTTGATTTGCCTCAGTTGTTTCATTGGGAAGGTCCGGATGGCAGCAGGGTATTAACCTATTATTCCAAGGGAGCATATGGGACAGATCTAACGCCGCCAGATGACTGGCCATATCCCATTTGGATAGCGCTGCTGCAAACGCAAGACAACTACGGTCCGCAGGATGGCAATGTAGTGCGCGACCTGTTGGATGAGGTTGCGAGGAAGTATCCAAATACCGAGGTGAAGATCGGGACCATGGATGATTTTGCACGCGATTTTGTGGCCAGAGACTTTCAGGATATCCCTGTAATTCGTAAGGATTTAGCCGATACTTGGATTCATGGAATTGGGACCTATCCTGAAGAAGTATCTCGAGTTCGGAGGCTACGTTCAGATATTGCAACACGAGAGAGTTTATCCACGCTTGAGCAGCTGCAAGGGATTCGTGGCAATGAACACAGTGGTGCCATAGCGGAGGCTTATGAGCACACGCTGCTATTCGGTGAACATACGTGGGGAATCGATATTAAATCGAATTTGTTGCCTGGTCGAAACAGCCAACGCGCTTTTGGTAAGGCTGCGATCATGAAAGACCGCGAAATGTTTCCAGACTCCTATCTCAAGACAGAAGCTTCTTGGGCGGAACAGAAAAACTACGTAGATCAAGCGGAAAATGCGTTACGTGAGGTGCAACCTTTTACTTCAATAGATTCGAATATCATTGGTGTGTATAATCCGCTTGCTTGGGAACGGCAGCATACGAAGATCACCCTGGATAATCGTAAGCACGGCACACTTACAGATAGAGAAACGAAGGAAACTTATCCCGTTAATGAAACTGGCGAGGCCTATATTGGTGAATTGGGGCCAATGGGTTATCGAACTTTTGAGTATGCAGAATGCTTGGAGGTTGTTCATGCAAATGCAATCGCGGTTAAAGACGCAGAGAACGCGATTTTGGAAAACGATGCGATACGCATCGTGGTCAATACGCAGACAGGCTGTATGACCAGCTTTTATGACAAGCAGAATCAGAAGGAGTGGGCCGTAAATGGGAAGTTCGGTCAATACGAATATGACGTTTACGGTAAAGAGGATATTTTGGATTTTGTAAAAGCATACAGCTATGATTTGACGGATTGGTATGTGAACGATTTCGGTAAACCTGGTTATCCTAGAATCGATCATAAGCGTTATGGGCTGCAACTTGCAGACGTTAAGATCTCCAATGGTGAAGGCTGGGGCAGCATTGAAATCAGCTTCACGACGCCAAATGAAAGCTACGAGGAGTTTGGAAATGGCGAAGAGATCCGCGTATCGATTCGTTTGGAAGCAAGTCAACCTTTTGCCGATATTCAAGTGGCAGTAAATCGTAAGGCATCTACCGCATTTGCCGAAAGTGGGCATTTCACGTTTGCCCTGAACGCGGAGCATCCGAATTATCGGTTTCAGAAATTAGGCAGTGTTGTAAATCCGCTTGAAGATATTGAGAAGGGTGCAAATACACGTCTTCACTGTGCTAGTCAATGGGTCGATGTGCAGGATGATCAAGTAGGATTGACAATTATTCCATTCGATACGCCGTTGTTTTCCATTGGTGAAAAGGGGATTTACCAGTATTCGAAAGTGTACGTACCCGAGCAGCCAATTCTGCACTTTAACTTATTTAACAATCAATGGGGGACGAACTTCCCGCAATGGATCGGCGGCAGTTTCCAATATGCTTTCCGGATTATACCTCATGCGGGGGATTGGAAGTCAGGACGCGTACAGCAGCTAGCCGCCGAAGCATGCATGCCGCCTCAGGTGACAGCAGGTTGGAATCCTGCAGGATCGACAAGGTATCGTTTTCTGAAAGAAGGCGTAGAGGGGATCCATATCTTATCCTTCAAAAAAGCGGAGAACGGTAATGCCTACATATTGCGATTCCAGAATCTGCTCGACGTGCTCTCTACGGTTAAGCTTTCATTCACAGCGTCTATTGAGGAAGTGAAGGAATGTGACCTGGTCGAACGTAACAAGGAAACGAAAGTAGAATTTGGTAGAGATGATCTCACCGTGACGATGAATCCTTTTGAAATTAAAACAATGATGCTTCGGTTTGCTTGAAGCGGATGAAAAAACAGACAGCTGGCACGTAGCTGTCTGTTTTTTGGATTAATAGGTCGTGACGTTTCCCGAATACATGTTACCTGCCGGGCTGCGCGTATTATTATGTGCTTTAGCTGTGGCATTACTATCTGTATAGACTACGTTCGGAGTAGCATTATCCAGATAAACGGTATTGTCATGGAAGTCTGCGTTTAATCCCCAACCTGCAGAGCGTTGATGAACTTCAAACGCGTTAACGATGATACTGTTGTTATTGCGATATCCCGTGTTGTATCGAATAATATCATTGTTGCCTTTTACATCCATGAAGCTGTCGGCAGAATTGGCACCACTAATCCCCGTTCCGTTGAACGTATTGTACTCAACAGTCGTGCCGGTGGAGCCTTCTTTAATATCGATGCTTTCAGCCGTTACATTCGGGCCGATCGTATTGTTTTTAATCGTATTGTAGTTTGTGGCTGCGTTATAAGTACCCCATTTGCCTACATCGGATCCGACATAAACGCCCTCACCATAATCTGGTGTGAGAACGCCGCAATCATGAATGTTCGAGTTCTGGATCGTGTTATAGGAGCTGCCATCGCGATAATGCACGCCTTCTTCTCCAATATTATAGACCTCCACATTATCGATTAATGTGTTGTTCGCATTGTCCAGCATGATTCCTTTTTTGCCGTTTGTTACTTTAACATCTTGGACAACCCAATAGTCACCCGTCATGGTCAAGCCATAGCCTGTAGAGGTAGAGCCCGCGTTAACAATTGCGCGGTTTGTGGCGCTGGCGCTTTTGAAAGTGATCGGATTTGCTGCTGTTCCGTTCGCCGCTAGAGTAAACTTACCATTAAAGGTTACTCCAGCTGCTAGAATAATGGTATCTCCAGGCGCTGCATTAGCAACGGCCGTTGTGACGCATGACACTGTGCTGCAGGTAGTAGTTGCTGCGTTAGAGCTTGGGGGAGCGATCCCCATGGATAACATCACTAAAGGCATTGAAACGAACACAGGAAGCCACTTTCTTGCAAATTCACTTGAGATACCACGATTATGTAACATGATTAAACCTCCTTTAAAAAGTAGTCGCTGCATGAGCTGATTATCATTTGACAGCGCTTTCATTAAGAGTGTAACAAAGATCATCTCGAACAACTTGTGTTTTTTCTATCTATTATGTGCTTTTTATTAGGTAAGCTCTTTCGCTCAATAAATGGCAATTAAAATGGGTGAGATGGCCTGCACAACCCTGAGTGGGAAATTGGATGCTCAAATGAGAGATGTACCCTATCTGTTGAAGCAATTGTACGTGGAATACCGCAATTGTACCTATCTATGCCAGGGAAATATCCCTACAATAAGCATAAAAGAAAGCGCAATCATAATGGGGGAAATGCATGTATGAATGAAATGAAGCTATGGTTTAATCATCCTGCATCAGGGTGGTCGCAAGGCTTGCCGATCGGAAATGGAAGATTGGGGGCAATGATCTACGGCGGAGTGGAACATGAAACCTGGAGCCTGACAGAACTGACCTATTGGTCAGGGAAGTCCGAATCGCTTCCAGTTCAATCCAATGGCAGAGCGGATCTAGATCAGATGAGGGAGTACTTTTTTGCCGGGGATTACAAGCGTGGAGACGAGCTGGCGAAGCATTCCCTGCAGCAAAAGAAGGGGAATTTCGGTACGAATTTATCGATGTGCGATGTTCAACTAGCTTTTGATCATCAAGGTGATCAGTTTGTTCGAGAGCTAGATCTTAATAGCGCCTGCACGCGGACAGTTTACACCTCCAATGGGCATAGACGAACAAGAGAAGTTTGGGCTTCGCATCCGGATGGAATCGTAGCCTCACGATTATTTAGCGAACAGTCTGGCGGTTTATCCCTATCGATCGGTATCCTTGGGCGAACAGATCGGTTTACTGCAACATTAATCGGTAATGATACGTTTGTTTTTGAGGGGCAAGCAACGGAATATATGCATAGTAACGGGGAGTGCGGTGTATGCTGCCAAGGCATGCTGAAAGTCATCGCGGGTGGCGGTAGCGTATCCGCAGATGCTGGCCAAATTAGGATAGACAAGGCAGATGACGTGTATATCTATTTCGCAGCGAACACAGATTACGGCAGCAGCGATGACGCGTGGATGTCAAAGTCGGCGCACCAAATCGAGAACGCCATAGCTAAGGGATATGAGCGGCTGAGAGATGCCCACGTGGCGGATTATCGCCGTTTGTACGACAGAGTCCACGTAGACCTAGGCGTAACCAGTCATGCTAGTTTACCAACAGACGAAAGAATACAGCTGTTTCTGAAGGGGCAGGATGATGATCCGCAATTGTTTACCTTATTTTATCAATATGGTCGTTATCTGACGATTGCCGGGTCAAGGGCGGATTCTCCACTGCCGCTCAATCTGCAAGGGATTTGGAACGATGGCGAAGCCAATCGGATGCAATGGAGCTGTGACTACCATCTGGATATCAACACGGAAATGAATTATTTCCCCACAGAAGTGAGCAACTTGGCGGAATGCCATCTTCCCTTAATGCGATTCATTGCGCAATTAGCGGGGAGTGGAAGAGCGGCAGCTCAGCATTTCTATGGCTGTGAGGGATGGGTTGCCCACGTATTTACCAACGCATGGGGATTCGCGTCTCCCGGATGGGAAACGTCGTGGGGGCTGAACGTAACGGGAGGCTTGTGGATTGCCACACATCTTCGTGAGCACTATGAGTTCGGACTCAGTCAAGCGTTTCTGGCAGAGACGGCGTACCCTGTGCTGAAAGAAGCTGCAGCCTTTTTCCTCGACTATATGACGGTTCATCCGAAGTATGGCTGGCTGGTGACAGGCCCGTCGAATTCGCCTGAGAACAGTTTCTATTTAGACGGAAGCGAATATCAATTGTCCATGGGCTCCACGCTTGACCAGGTACTGGTTCGCGATTTGTTTGTGTTTTGCCTAGAAGCATCGGAGCTTCTACAGGTGGATGTGGAGCTGCAACAGAAGCTGAAGATGGCCATTGCCATACTGCCGCCGCTGATCATTGGACAAAGAGGACAATTGCAGGAGTGGCTGGAGGATTATGAAGAGGCACAGCCAGACCATCGCCACTTATCCCATCTCTTCAGCTTATACCCTAGCAATCAGGTGACACCTGAGGGTACACCAGAGCTCAGCGCTGCGGCAAGGGTAACCTTGGAGAATCGCATGGATCGAGAAACGTTAGAGGATATTGAGTTTACAGTAGCCGCTCTTGCAGCGAATTTCGCTAGATTGCATGACGGCGAGAATGCCTACAAGCATCTCACACATTTAATCGGTCATTTGTGTTTTGACAATTTATTAACCTACTCCAAGGCAGGGATCGCTGGGGCGGAAACGAATATATTTGTGGTGGACGGTAATTTTGGCGGTACAGCGGCTATCGCGGAAATGCTGCTGCAAAGTCACGCAGGAGGCATTCACTTGCTACCAGCACTTCCTGCCAAGTGGCATACGGGTAAGGTCACGGGCTTGCGTGCAAAAGGGAACGCAGAGGTGGATGTCACCTGGGCGGACGGAGAATTGGTCGAGGCGACCATACGGGCATTTTCGGCAGTCCGATCGTTCCTTCGTTATCGAGATCGTAAGGTTGAGTTCGTTCTGGAGCCCAACTGCACGTACCAAATCGACAGTGGGCTGTGCATGAAACTTATCTGAATATCGAGTAGACCAAGGCAGCTACAGTCAGTATAAGCGTAGTTGCCTTTCCTTTATTTATTTCCGACGTAGAATGATATAATAAAATTCAATTTAGATAACGCTTTCATAAATGGGGGGATAGGGTTCATGCCGAAGTTCTCACGAATATTCCGTAAATTTCTGATCTCCTATATCGTGATCTTGGTTATTCCGAGTATAGCTGGATATATGTCGTATCGTACAGCGATCGCGGTAACACAATCCATATCCATTGAGAATAACGTCACACAACTTCGGAAGAGTCAGGATATTTTGGAGCGGAGAATGGCTGAGGTCGAAGGTTTCACGAGACAGTTGGCTCTGAATCAAGAGTTGAGCGTTCTTATGAATGAAAGAGGAATGGACGAGAAAGTCAATCTGTATGGCATTTGGAAAGTAAATAATGATATTAAAGCATTTAGCCAAACGAATGATTTCTTACAGCAATTTTTTATCTATTTAAATAATTACAACGTCCTCTTAACCCCGGCCTCTTCCTATTTCCAGCCTGAACGTTATTATCAGTCCTCTCACTATAAGGATTTATCCGCGGATGAATGGAAACGTACACTATTAGAGCAAACGCACAATAGGGAAATCATCCCGTTGAAACCCTTTATCACGAATGGTGCGCAAACCTCTGTGATTACCTATATACAATCGCTTCCGTTAGACAGTTTTAATGGCTCCGCGCGCGCTACGGTCGTTGTTCTTATTGACGAGAAAGTCATTTCCAGCCTCCTATCGGATCTCAAGGTTCAATACGGCGGGTGGTCTCACATTAGTGATGCCAAAGGACATACCATTAGTCTGCTTGGCATCAATGAATCGGACGTGGGGAAATTAGCCTCAGACGCCAGATTTGATCAGGCCAAAGCGAGTCAATTCTATAACGATGATTTGGTTATTACGATTCGTTCCAAAACCACAGGATGGGTATATAGAGCGGGAATCCCCAGACATGTATTAATGGAGAATGCAAATAAAATCAAATACATAACTTGGTCTGTGACAAGTGCAGCTCTTGTGATCGGGTTGTTAGTGGGACTGTGGCAATCCTACCGCAATAGTTCACCTATGCATAGGCTGATGAATGTGATGAAAGAGCAGTTTGGCAAAGATGCAGCTATGGGACGCAATGAATATGACTTTCTACAGGGCAATATCTCGAACATGATTTCTAACAATAGGCGTCTCGAAAATGAACTAAACCGGCAGCTTCCTTTAATTAGAGATGCGTTCTTGAAAAGGCTTATTGCAGGCGAATTCCGATCGCTGGAAGAGATAGCCGCAGCTGCTGAACAAGCCAATATAGGTTTACATGTAGATATGGGCTACACAGGTATTTTGCAAATCAAGGGGTACTCCGGTATGGACAGCGTCGAAATTCTAAACGAGTTAAGTGCGGCCCGGCTTGTTATGAAACAGGCACTGCAGGATCTTGGGGGGCCTGTTCATATGACAGATCTGGGTGCCGACCGGGTTGTGGTGATCTTTAAAGGCATGACGGCAGCAGATGACAAGGAAGCAGCGAATAAGGAGATTGAACGAATTCTAAATGAGCTTGCCGAATTTGTATTTAACGAGTATAAAATTACGATCACCGCTGCCTTGGGGAATCCATTCTCCACGGCGATGGAGGTCAGTCACACGTACGAGCAAGCTACACAAGCGTTAGAGTATGCCCTGCACATGAATCGCAAAGGGGTCCTATGGTTTTCGGATGCCAAGCTGGAAAGCGACACGTATTATTATCCGCTCGATATTGAACTGCGCTTAATCAGTACGATCCGAGTGGGGGACATTGACGAAGCCAAACGGATTCTGGACGCGATTATTGCGCAAAATATTGAAAATCGTGAGCTATCCATTGAGATGAAGCATCAGCTTGTCGGGGAATTGAAGGGCACTTTCCTGAAATTGCTTTACCAGAAAACATTTCAGGAGTCCGATATTTTCGAGACAGTGAAGAATCGCGTAACGGGCATTCAAGCGAACGAAGAGATCGAGCTAATTAGGCAAGACATAGATGGAATAATGGAAGCATTCTGCGGTCTCATTGCCAGTAAAAAGAATGATCATCATAATAAAACCGTGGAGCAAGTCATGGCTTATATTGCTGAGATGTACAGTGATCCAGATCTGAACTTATATCGCGTTGCAGAGAAGGCAGAGCGTCCAGAGAAGTACATCTCCAACCTGTTTAAAGAGGTAACGGGTGTGAATTTATCGGATCATTTGGAAAAGGTGAGAATGGATCAAGCCGCCAATTTGTTAAAAGGGGATACCTACACGGTAGATGAAATTGCTGCGCGTGTCGGCTACAATAGCTCTCATTCCTTTCGAAGAGCATTTAAGCGAGTGCTCGGTGTTTCACCTAGTTCCTACAGGCAGTCCACAACAGAATAAATAACGGTAGACTATTTATTAAAAAGGAGCTAAGCGGCTTAAATGCGCTTAGCTCCTTTGCTTTTGGCCTCCAAAGCAACTAACTCGGCACAGATTGCTTCCCCGGCACCCATTAGTCCGAAATGATCAAATTAATCTCACAGTCCGCGTTATTAAATCATAGTTAGTCCTAAATAGCCCAACTAAATCGCCCCAAACAACTCGCACGCAAGGAAGAGGGTTAGATAATTCGGCAGATTCTGACTATTGGTCCTTTATAGGGAGGAATCCTCGTTGTAATTCGGAGATATCGGACTAATGCTGCTTTCAGCAAAGGTGGATGCCCCATTGACAGATGTACTCCCTATTTATCGTTAATTGTACGTGAAATAACGCAATTGTACCTATCTAATACGGGCAATTATCGCCTAGAATAAGGCTCAAGAAAGCGCAAACATTTTCGAGACAGATGATCTTAGGGGGTTTTGTTTTGGATAAAGAACTAGTCACCAGTCAGAGATCACTGATCACAAGCAGTCGACTTGGTTTCATAGAGGCAGCGACCAAAAGCTTCAAGAAGCATTGGCAGTTGTATCTGCTCATCATTCCACCCGCGTTGTATTTCCTTATATTCAAGTATTATCCGATATTGAACGCGGTGCTTGCCTTTAAGGACTACAATGTCACGAAAGGCATCTGGGGAAGCCCCTGGGTCGGGTTTAAGAACTTTCAGTTATTTTTTGAAAATCCGTTGTTCTGGACATTAGTGAAGAACACGATTTTTATCAGTGGATACCTGCTGATTGTTGGCTTCCCGATTCCCATTTTATTGGCGTTGGCGATCAATGAAGTACGCAATCAGCGCTTCAAGAAGCTTGTCCAACTCGTTTCCTTTGCACCCTATTTCATATCCACCGTTGTGATGGTGTCCATTATTATGCTCTTTCTGGCGCCACGACTCGGTTTTGTGAATGTGGTGATGAATCATCTCGGCATGGATTCGATTAATTTTCTCGGAGAGCCCAGCATGTTTCGCTCGATCTATGTGTGGTCTGACATTTGGCAGACGGCCGGCTATTACTCAGTCATCTTCTTGGCTGCCTTAGCAGGCGTGGATCCTTCCCTCTACGAGGCGGCCAAGGTAGACGGTGCTTCACGTTTACAGAAAATTATACACGTTGATTTACCTGGCATTTTGCCCACCATTGTCATCGTCTTAATCCTGAATGTAGGTAATGTGATGGCGATTGGCTTCGAAAAGGTCTATTTATTGCAAAATCCACTGAATACGGTGAATTCCGAGATTATCGCGACCTATGTGTATAAAGTAGGACTACTGAATGCGAATTACAGCTTTGCAACAGCCGTCGGATTGTTCAATTCAGTGATCAATTTGATCCTGCTCATTGTTGTTAATGGAATGGCTAAGAAATTCTCGAATCATAGTATTTGGTAAAAAGGAGTGCAGCTATGTCTACGATGAAAGCAAGGGTGAAAGATTCATTTGGAGATAAGGTTTTCTTGATTGCCGTCTATGTACTTCTAAGCGTCCTACTAATTGTTGTGCTATATCCGCTCATTTATGTGATCAGCAGTTCGTTCAGCAGTCCTTCCGCTGTCACGTCCGGCAAAGTATGGCTTTGGCCCGTAGAGCTATCGCTCAAAGGGTACAATACCTTGATTCATAACCAGAAAGTGACGGTTGGCTATGCGAATTCTCTCTTTTATACAGGTGTAGGTACCATCATTAGTGTCGTACTTACGATTATGATTGCGTATCCGCTTTCTCGTAAAACCTTCTTCGGCAAGAATGTGCTCATGATGTTAATTACGTTTACGATGCTATTCAGCGGTGGTTTAATACCAACTTATTTGGTCGTCAAGCAGATGGGGCTAATCGATACAAGATGGGCTCTGCTAATCCCCAATGCTATTTGGGTGTGGCAGGTTATCATCACGAGATCCTTCTTTCAATCCGCGATCCCAGATGAATTGTTTGATGCCAGTGAAATAGATGGCTGCAGTGATTTCAGATTTCTAAGAAGCGTTGTCGTGCCTTTATCGAAACCGATTATCGCGGTTCTTATCTTAATTTATGCAGTCGGCCAATGGAACGCGTATTTTGATGCTTTGATTTATCTTAAATCTGCTAGTCTGTTCCCACTTCAGTTGATTTTGCGCAGTATTATCATCCTCAACAACAGTTCCAATGCAACGGATGCTATGAAGCTAGTAGAAAGACAGCAGCTGGCGGAAGCACTGAAATATTCCCTCATTGTTGTAACAACACTTCCCGTGCTGATTATTTATCCGTTCGTACAGCGATTCTTCGTGCAAGGCATGTTGGTGGGTTCCGTTAAAGGCTAAGACGCGGCCCTATGGATTCCATTGAGAGGGGGGATTCTTTTCAGGTAATGCTGGTAGTCGGTCTTAGATCGGGGTTATACTAAATGCATGAAAAAAGGGAGCGATACATGTGAAAAAGGGTCTTGTAAGCGCACTAACGGTAATCATGATGTCTAGTTTGTTTCTTGCCGCATGCTCTAAGGATGATACAGCATCGGTGTCTCCAGCAGCAACGGGAGGTACAACGAGCGGTCCTGTCGCGATCAGCATGTTTGCTCAACAAGATACGGCGATCGACTTGAAGACGAATAAATTTACGAAATTCATGGAAGAAAAGTTCAATGCCAAGTTTAATTTTGAAATTATCCCGTTTGATGGTGCCAAAGAGAAGAGACAGATTTCACTGGCAAGCGGTGATTATCCGGATTCCTATATGTTGACGGCCTGGATCGACCAGTTTTCACAAGCTGATATTCTCAAATACGGGAAGCAAGGCATTTTAATTCCCTTAAATGATTTGATCGATCAGTATGCTCCGAATATCAAGGCGGCTATGGCTAAGGACGCTACGCTGAAGAGCTTTAGTACGGCGCCGGATGGCAAAATTTATGGATTAGGTTCTTATACGCAATGCTTCCACTGCTCGTATCCGAACAAAATGTGGGTCAATACGAAATGGTTATCCAAAATGAATCTCGAGATGCCGAAAACGACCGAGGATTTCAAGAAAGTACTCCAAGCTTTCAAAAAAGGTGATCCCAACGGTAACGGCAAAGCCGACGAAGTTCCGCTAAGTGGATCGACAGAAGATTTTGGGGTGCATATCATTCCGTTTCTTATGAACGGTTTCATTTATGATGATGACCGCAATTACCTGGCGATGACGAATGGCAAAGTAGATACAGCAGCGAATAAGCCCGAATGGAAAGAAGGCTTAGCTTACATTAAATCATTGTATGACGAGGGGCTAATTGATCCAGGTGCATTTACGCAAAATGCAGAAGCGTTCAAAAAAATCGGTGAGAATGCCGGTACGCAAATTCTTGGCATAGGGGCAGGCATGCATCCAGCTATTTTCGTAAACATTGATAAAGGAAACAAAAACTCGGCCGATTACAATCCGGTACCTCCGCTTACAGGGCCTCACGGTTCCCTAGCTACCCATGATGGTGGGGGACTGACGCCAGGAGCGAAATTCGTCATTACGAACAAGGCAAGCAAAGAAGAGCAAATCACGCTGATCAAGATGGTTGATTACATGTTTACGACAGAAGGTCAGACGAATGCAGCATCAGGTATGGAAGGGATAGACTGGAGAAAGCCGAAAGATGGCGAGGTCGCACTAGGCAAAGATGTGAAGCCTCTTATTGCGTCAATTCCTGCTGTTGAGGGAGAAGCCCCGCATAACGCTGGATGGAGCGGAATGGGACACTTCTACCAACCGAAGGAATATCGAGACAGCTTCGTTCAAGGAACAGATTTGTATGACTCGGCTAATTACGAACGCAGACTTTACAATGCGACGCTCTTATACCAAGGTCATGAACCTAAGGAGATTTTCCCTGTTTGGGCCGTATGGGTTGATCCTGCTCTAACCGATGAAGCAAGTATTCTTCAAACGAATCTCAAAAATTATATCGATCAAAACGCACTGCAATTCATCACGGGAAATAAAGATCTGAATAAGGATTGGGACGCTTATGTGAAAGGACTGGATAATTTGAAAGTCGGACGTTATCTGGAAATTTTGCAAAAGGCGTATGACAGTTCTTCGTATAAAAAATAAGTTATCTAAGGGATCAAGTGCTTTATGTTCAAACATAGAGCACTTGATTTTTATGTAAGTAAAGGAGACGCAGAATATGACTTATACATGGGCTAATCATTCGGAGAATCTTCGTGGAGGGCTGCCTCAAATCAATGAGAGGCTGCTTCGCAACGAGACGATTGTTGTCGCTTTTATAGGCGGTTCTATTACCGAAGGTGCAGGGGCATCGGATATGAATGCCACAAGTTGGCGTGCTTTGACAGAGAGCTACTTAAAGCAACGATTTTCACCAGAGAAGGTAACGTGTATCAATGCTGGCGTAGGGGGGACGACGTCTACCTTTGGAGCGCACCGGCTGTATGAACATGTTTTGTCTCAAGGTGAGATCGATTTATTGTTCGTCGAGTTCAGTGTGAACGACGGTGAGGATCGCGAGGAATCCATCCGAGGCATGGAAGGCATTGTCCGGCAGTGCAGAGAACACTCGCCTCGAACGGATATCTGCTTCCTCTACACGGCAGCAGATAAAAATTTGACTGAAAGCCTACCTTTCAACATTGCCGTTCATGAAGAAGTCGCTTCTTATTATGCGATTCCTTCTGTTAACTTCGCTGCTAGCGTATACACGCTGATACAGTCGAAGCAAGTGTCCTGGGACGCGCTTGCTTCCGATCGGATACATCCGAATGATGAGGGGCATGCGTTGTATGCTGAGATTTTGCAGGCGTATCTGGATGAAGCATTAGATGTAAGGGAGGTAACGGAAACTGACAAAGACACAGTAGGCGTTAACGGTCAGCATTTTATACCGCTATCGCCGCCTCTGGAGCCAAATAATTACGAATATGCAGCCATGTTGGAGGTGGATTTAGCTGAGCATTTGGAAGGCTTTGAATGGAGGGATCTGACATCAGAGCCGCTGATGAACTGGAGATATGACACACGACATCTATATTCGGATACCCATGATGCATCGATTTCTTTCACAGTAAACGGGCAGAGTGCAGGACTTTTACTGCTGTGCGGGCCTGACACGGGGATCTTCGAATACGCCATAGACGGACTGTTATTTAACCAGGTTAATTTGTTTGACCATTGGTGTTTGATGGCTTATCGCCCGATTATGGTTATGTTTCCTATACAATCGGGGCCTCAAAGCAGGCGAATTACAATTCGTCATACGGGGAAGAAAGACGAACGAAGCACGGGGACAAGTCTTCGTATTTTGAAATTGTTAAGCAATTAAAGCAGGGCAACTGATGCATAGCCTACTACGCTGCTTTCTGGACAAATAGATGGATTTTATCCATTAAATTGAGAGGATATTTCGTTTATACATTGATTAGATGTATTTTCTCCAGTTAATTTTAGGAATTTTCAACAAAATGTATAAAAAGGGTAAAATTACCTGTATGATTTCCGTCTAATCTTCGTAATCAGCAACTTTTGAAGGAAATAGATGGACTTTTTCCAGTTAAATGGTGCTAGCAGCAACCCCAACTCGTACCCCTATATTCGAACATGGATTCATCCTTCTGGAAAATAAGATTGAACCCGATGCCCTCTCCATGTAAGATAGAGCACATACCAGCAAGAGGAAAGGTGCATCTATGTGGACGTATATCGTAAATTTATTTCGTGACTTATCGCCTAACGTGAGGCGGTTCATCGCGACCGAGAGTTTGTTTGGCATCGGTGTAGGCATATTTAGCCTTATCCTGAATTTACATCTTTTAGACCTCGGATTTTCCAAAGGTGACATCGGCAAAATAACGTCGCTTGGGGCGCTGACCATTGGCTTGGCCAGCCTGCCGGCAGGCTTCATCGTCAAACATATCGGGCGCAAAACAATGCTTGTAGTTGGTATGCTCCTAGCATTCCTATCCCTCATACTCTTCGGGATCGGAACCAGCCTTGGGGCGGTTACCGTCGCGCAGCTTATTTATTCGCTTGGCGTTACAGCGATCGTTAACTCCGAAATTCAATTGATCTTCCAATATTGTCGCACGAAAAAAGAAGAAACGAGCGCTTATTCATTGTTATTCGCTATATTTACGTTATTTACTGGCCTTGGCACATGGCTCGGCGGTTATCTGCCGGAATGGCTGCCCGGACATACAACGACGTATCAGTACGCCTTCTTCGTAGCCGGCGGATGCTTAGGGCTCTCGGGCATATTACGGGGATTGCTGCTGCCGTCTTCCCATGCAAAGGTGCAAAAGGATGCTGAAGATAAGGTCAACGGTGGCGTTCAATCAGCGAAGCCTGCGGATACGCCGAAGAAAAGACATGCGATGTATTTTCTGCTGCTGCTTTCCCTGCTTATTTTCAACTCCGGCTTCACGTTCGGACTGCTCAGCCCGTTCTTGAATGTCATTCTGAAATTCCGATTTCAGATGGATGACAGTAATATCTCTGGTTTGCTCGCGTTGTCCGGATTTTTCTTCTTTATCGGCTCCATCGTTATGCCGTACGTCGTAGAGAGATGGGGCAGCCGCAGGACGTTCGTGTTCCTGTTTCTGTATAACATCGTCATCGTAGCGCTGATGGCGATCGCGATGCCAGCTGCTGTATTCGCTATGCTGCTGCTCATTCGCGGGACGGGCTTCACGATGCTGAACAACTTGATGGACAGCCAATGTATGTCAGCTGTCGCCGAAGAAGACCGCAACCTGTTCGCAGGGATGCGGACGGTGTCTCGCAGTATCGGCAATACGATCGCTTCTTACTGGGCAGGGTATATTTTGGCCGGAAATCATTATGCGTGGCCTTTCGTTCTTACGGCGATTGCCCTGCTAGTCGGGTATGTCGTGTATGCGTGGTTCGTGCAAGGCAAGCTGGATCGGAGACTGCAAGGCCAGACATGATAGGGTTGTGATCTCCGCATGTAGCGTGTTTCTCTAGCTTGAACGCCGAGTAATGAAGGAGGGCCTCTAACCGTGATGTCCTATTTGAAACGGGTATATGAAGCGTGGATCGACTATCCTCAAAGGAGAGGCGGGGTCATTCGGGATCAATATCAGATTGAACGTTTTCTGGGGATGGGAAGCTATGGCTTAACTTACTTATGTCAGGACAGGAATTCCGGTCAGGAGGTCGTCGCGAAGCAGGCTAAGCCGAGTAAAGGGCAGCTGGGGCAAGACCTATTGCGCCGCGAGGCGGCGATCATGAGCGAACTGGTACATCCCGCCATTCCAAAATGCTACACCACCTTCGAAGAATCGAAACAATTGTATATGATAACTGAATATATCCAGGGTCAGACCGTTGAGGATTTAATATTTGAACGGGGAGATCGATTTGCGGAAAAGGATGCCCTAAGTCTCATACGCCGTTTACTTGACATCGTACACTTCATTCACGGGCATGGTATCGTTCATTTGGATATTCGCATTCCGAATGTCATTCTAGACGGGGAGCGTATGTGTTTGATTGATTTTGGTTTAGCCGCTCGCCTAGGAGAGCCTGCTCGGTTAACGATAGATTCCGATGAAGAGCAAATCCGAAGAAGAACCGTAGCGGTCACTTCAGATCTGTACGCCATCGGTCATTTTCTACTATTTATGCTTTACTCGACATTTGAATCGCCGGTTGGTCAGGAGGACGCCATTCTGGGATGGGAAGAGGAACTGTCGATTTCCGCACAGACGAAGCATATGCTTCGGAAATTATTGCAGATCGATCCATCATATGTGAATGTGCAAGCCTGTATCGAGGATCTGGACGCATTATTAGCTTAAAAAGAAAAAGCCACTTTCGCGGCTTTGAATTAGCTGGAGCTTCTACCTCTATTTTTATAATAACCCTGTCCTTGATGACTGTGTCCGTATCCTCCACGGTGACTCGAAGAGTAGCGTCGAGTCACATGTACTCTGTGATTAGAGCTGCTATGTCCGTAGTGTCGGCCTCGTCTGGAATGGAGAAGAGATCCAAATAGTTTACGTAGTAAATATTTGATCACCTTTCATTCCTCCTTTCGCGGTTTACTCCTTAATACGGCAAGAGTACGGGATGGTTTCAGCTAGCCATCCACTTGGGCGTGCAAACGTTCCAGAATGCGCCGCTTGCGATACAGCATTTTCGCAGCTTCGCCGACATCCTTCAGCGTGCCGCGATTGATCCAAGCGCCGAAGAGAATTCCCGCGATCGGGATCAGCTGGAAGAGTTTCTTCCACCCCCAATTATCGCGGTACGTGGCGAATACCTCCCGCCAGCCCTGAAGCTGCGAGATCAACTGCACATTTTTCTTATCCGCAGAAGCGTAGTTGGCCAGCTCTTCGAGAATGGCCTTTTTGCCGACAATGTCGGAGGATGAGAATTGAAGGACTTTGATCGTGAAGATCCGCTCCTGCTTGTCTTTGGGATCATAGCCATAGCAGATGGCAATTTCCTGAATGGTTTTCAAAGACAGACCAAGGATGGCCGGAATATCGATAGCAAGCGTCAGAATGCCGCCAATGCCTGTGGTTGCACCTTGCAGGGTAGCGATTTTAGAACGATTTAGGACAATCTCGTCTGCGGTTTGATCCAGTACTTGAAGCGGCAATGTTCCCACGGATGCAATCGTAAGCCCCTCAGTAAGATCTGCTCGCTCACCCCTATTGCGCTCAAACACTTCTTCAACATGCCGCAAGGTTCCCTTCTCAGAAATCAGATAGCGCCCTCCTGCTTGCAAATAATTACCGAGCTCGTCCAAGGCTTCGCCTATTTTTTTGTTCAAAAACTTCGGTGTTAATTTGTCCAGCACCTGGAAAGGCAGCCGTCCAAGCTTTTCCCAAAACCAAAGATCTTTCTGTTCAGCTTCCCAGGCTTCTATCTCATGAAGGGCTTGTTGCAGCTCATTTCTTGTTTCCGGATGGTGATTGCGTTCAAGATCATTCATGCTGTGCACAACTCCTTTCTACATCGTATACGTAAGTATTCGCATTTGGATGCAAGGTAACTTACTAAGCAACAAAGTTATTTTGCATTACCTAGAAACTGGGTGTCGGAACGACAGTACGTATAGTAATTCCGATTAAGCGATAGTGGAAATATCCTAGAGTGATATAGCGTGGAGGTGAAAGTAGCATTCCTGCTGTTTAGCACTACGGGTGGAGTTAGTCGAAAGAATCGACTAACTGTTGTAAAAGCAATAGGAATACGTAGCACATGATCCTAAGAAAACCAGCTTTCCCTGAACTGCACCTCCAATAGTTAGATGGTGTCTAACAATTGGGGTATAGTTCAGGTTTGGCTGGTTTCTTTTATTTTATATGTTAAACAATTTTTCAATCGCCTCGCGTTGAGCTGGCTTAATATTGACCTTGGCGCGAATGCTTTTGGCCAGGGCTTCAGCTTCTTCGATCGTCTGACTCTTGCCTAATGTAATCAAGGTGCCAACTGCGACAGCGCCGGTTCTGCCTCCGCCGCCAGCACAGTGAAACCCGACTTTTTTACCGCTTTGGTAGGCTTCAACCACGTGATTAATGGCTTGTTGAAACAATTGGTCTTGCGGTCCCGCCGCATTGTCTCCAAGAGCGACTTGAATCCATTGGGCGTTGCCAGTCGGATAAGCACACTCCGTTGCTTCTGCGCGTAAATCTATGATGACTTCAACGCCTTCATTTTTAACCATATCCTCAACGTCCGCAGCTCCGCCAAAATAAATCCGATCCTCGACTAAGGCTTGGTAGTTTTTATGTCTTTTGACCTCACCAGCGTGCGTGCCTTCTACCAAGAATTGCTCAATCCGCAGCTTAATAGCATCTCTTACTTCACGGAATTTAGCTGCAATTTCTTCTTCCGTTCCGGTTGCTTTAGCAGGGTCATCGAAGCCCCAGTGCCATCTTTCAGCCTTATCGTTAAGCACAACAGGGCAGTTATCGTTGGCATGACCACACAACGTAATGATGTAATCGGCTTGGCTTAAAAGAACAGGATCTATCACGTCAGATGTGTTATTCGAGATATCGATACCAGCTTCTTGCATCGTTGCAACTGCTCTTGGGTTCAATCCGTGTGCTTCCAGGCCAGCGCTTTTCACTTCATATTTCTCACTGCCTAAAGCTTTCAGAAACCCATCCGCGATCTGGCTGCGGCAGGAGTTACCAGTACATAGAAAATAAACTAATTTTTTGTCCATGTGGAACATCTCCTTAAGATTGATTTATGTGATTACGCTTAACCATAGGTACAAACCTATAAGTGTGAGAAGTAATGTTGGAACGGTAAGGATAATACCTATTCTGAAATAATAACCCCATGTTATTTTCACACCTTTGGTAGAGAGAACATGAAGCCATAACAAAGTGGCCAGTGAGCCAATTGGCGTGATTTTAGGACCTAAATCGGATCCAATCACATTGGCGTAAATCAAAGCTTCACGGATAATCCCCTCTGTCCCAGTGCCTTGGATAGCAAGCGCATTGATCATGACCGTCGGCATGTTATTCATAACCGAGGAGAGAATAGCGGCTAGAAATCCCATTCCCACCGTGGCAACAAACAATCCGTGATCAGATAGTTGCTCGATCAAGTTTCCTAGAGTATCGGTCAGACCGGCATTTTTCAAACCATAAACCACGACATACATACCGATCGAAAAAATCACAACAGCCCACGGTGCCTCTTTTATTACTCGTTTAGTTACAATAACCTTGCTAGATCGAGCAATAAGAATGAACACTAGCGCCGCGATACCGGCAATGATGGAAACAGGGATCTCAACAAAGCCACTAATCAGGTAAGCAACTAACAGAGCACCAAGTATCACCCAAGATAATCGGAAAAGCTGGATATCCTTGATTGCTTCGGATGGACGCCTCAGATGAGCTATATCGTAATTTCTTGGAATGTCTTTTTGGAAAAATAGGAAGAGAACAAGCAAGCTGGCACCTAATGAAACCAAACTCGTGACGAACATTCGGCTTGCATAGGAGACAAAATCAATACCAAAGAAATCAGCTGAGACGATGTTTACCAAATTACTGACAACCAGTGGAAGTGAGGTTGTATCTGCAATAAAACCACTTGCCATAATGAAGGGAAGAATCATTCGATCTGGGAATTTCAGAGCTCGAACCATCGCCAGAACAATGGGTGTTAGGATCAGCGCTGCTCCGTCATTCGCAAAAAGAGCTGCAACAGCTGCGCCAAGCAGGATGACATAAATGAATAGCGCTTTTCCGTTACCTTTGGCCATGCGTGCCATGTGCAGAGCGCACCATTCAAAGAAACCGATCCCATCAAGGATAAGGGAGATCAAGATGATGGCCACAAAAGCCAATGTCGCGTTCCATACGATGCCAGTCACTGTCACGACGTCATGTAGAGAAACAACTTGGCAAATGAGTGCCAGCAGGGCACCCGCCGAAGCGGACCAACCAATATTTAACCCTCGGGGCTGCCAAATCACAAATGTTAGGGTAAGTAAGAAGATGAAGACTGCTAGAACTGCCATAGGTTCCTCCTATTAGTCGCAACAATGTAGCTTTTCACAAGAAGTCGCATCCACCTTTTCTTTTTGGGAAGGTAAGTGTTGAAATAGCTCTTGTAAGAAGGGCTTATCGCTGATGTTTAACGAATAAAATACCCATTGTCCCTTTTTGGTTTCTTTTACGAGACCGCCGTCTTTGAGCTTACGCATATGTTGGCTTACATTCGGTTGGCTCGTTTGCAAGATCTCAACAATTTCATACACACAAAGTTCACGCTCTTTGAGAAGTGAAAGTATCGTGAGTCTCATTTTATCTCCCAACAGCTTGAAAACATCGGATAACTTCCCGATTTCCACGCCAATCACTCTCCTTTATGTACTTTGAATCATTATATAATCATTCACTTATATTTAAAAGTCAAGAAATTGTAAAGTTCATAAGCCTGTAGAAGAAATTGCATAACTGCCATAACATTTACAAATAATACCTATGTTTACCTAATGAGGAGGGCATTAATCCAATGAATGATGGCGTTATATACAAACGAGGAGTTGTCCTGTTGATCACCCTGATGGCAGCCCTGATTGCTTCAGGATGCACGCAGAATAAAACGGTCAAAGTCGGTATTGAGCAAAACTTCCGTCCCTATACGTTTATTGACGGGGGAGAAAAGAAGGGCTTTGAGGTGGAGTTATGGCAAGCGATCGCCAAAAAGTCCAAACTTCAATATGAGTTGATTCCAATGGAAATGGGTGAATTGAATAAAGGATTAAGGTCCGGCGATATTGATTTGGCCATTGCTGGGAAGACAATTTCGGATGCACGCAGTAATGATCTTGACTATTCCGATCCTTATTTTCAAACGAACTTAGTGATTCTTACTGCTTCAGAGAACGCGGCTATCAAAGGGAAAGAGGACTTGGCTCAAAAAGCGATTGCAACCGAAAATGGATCAGCGGGGTATTACTATGCAAGTGAAATTCCAGGGGTGAAAATCCGTAGTTATTCCCAAATTGCCGATGCCTACAGTGAGTTAAACAACCATACCGTCGATGCAGTTATCGTTGAAGAACGCAATGCGCAGGACTTTATCAAAAACACAACGCAAGGAAAAGTGAAAATCGTAGGAGAGCCGTTCAAAAAAGATAGCCTTGCTATACTAGCTAAAAAGAAAAACAAGTACATCGGCAGGATCAACGAAGCGATCCAATCCGTATCCAAAGATGGAACGTATGAAGACTTGTATACAAAGTGGTTCAGTAGTAAACCGAAAATGATGCCAAATAAAATTAAAAAAGAAGTGGAACATGACTTACTACATGAATCGTAAGCATTATTCAACAATAAAGAGAATAACGCCATCAAAATTATTGTTAAGCCATAATCGGAATAGTTGGAATAAAGGAAGGATGACTTCTCCTGAAGGGGAGAGGCCATCCTTTTGTTTTGTACAATATATATTAACCTTGGGGGGAAGAGATTGAGGCTTTCGATAGTTGGATATGTTAAAATGTTTCAATATGAAGTCAGAGTCAAATAGTCGCGATGGGAGTGATATCTTGATGATGAATAATCGAAACTGGGCAGGAAATTATACGTACTCCGCCGCGAAATTCCATGTTCCCACGAACGTGGAAGAAGTACAAGCTTTGGTGGCTTGCAGCAGCCAAATCAAGGTGCTTGGCACGCGACATTCGTTTAATGGCATCGCCGACTGTACGGAAAGCTTAATCTCTCTTCAGAACCTGAATCGCGTGATCTCGCTGGACCGAACGAATAATAAAGTAACAGTTGAAGCTGGCATTCGCTATGGCGAGCTAGGCCAATATCTTCAAGCGAATGGATATGCGCTGCACAATTTGGCTTCCTTGCCTCACATTACTGTTGCAGGTGCATGCGCAACCGCCACACACGGTTCAGGTGATCGGAACGGCAATCTGGCGACAGCGATTCATGCTATGGAAGTCGTCAAAGCGGATGGGAGTATCGCCCTGTTCTCCCGCGAGCATCAAGACGGAATCATAGCTGGAGCAGCCGTTGGACTTGGCGGACTAGGGGTAGTCACGAAAATGACATTGAATGTCGTCCCCTCCTTTCAGATGAATCAATATGTCTACGACAATCTGGCACTGGCGCAGCTTGAAGAGCACTTTGACGGAATTTTCTCTAGTAGCTATAGTGTCAGCCTGTTCACAGACTGGAAGGAATCTTCGTTCAATCAAGTGTGGGTAAAGCGAAAAATAGGGGATCATATCTCCGCCACCGAGCAGGTGGAACCAGAGTTCTTTGGAGCAAGGCTAGCCGATATGCATCGCCATCCGGTGCCAGGCCACACATCCGAGAATTGCAGTGAACAGATGGGGATCCCAGGACCATGGCATGAACGGATGCCGCACTTTCGGATGGATTTCACCCCAAGTGCTGGGGAGGAGTTACAGAGCGAGTATTTTGTGCCCCGTCACCATGCCTACGAAGCCTTATCTGCGCTGGACAGCATCAAGGAGCTGATATCGCCACTTCTCTATGTTTCTGAGGTACGTACAATTGAAGAAGACGATTTGTGGATGAGTCCTTGCTATAAACAGAAGTCAGTTGCTATCCATTTTACGTGGAAACCGAATTGGGAGGCTGTTAGTCAGGTCCTGCCCATCATTGAAAAGCATCTTGAGCCCTTCCAAGCTCGACCACATTGGGGCAAGCTGTTTACGATGTCACCGGCCAAACTGCAGTCACGCTACGAGAAGTTGCCCGACTTTCAGCAACTGGTCCGTGAATGTGACCCACATGGAAAGTTCCGCAATACTTTCTTGAAAACGTACATTATAGGGGACTAGCTATGAAAAGAATCGGATGCTTTCATGCCCATTATTCGAATATTGAACACATTGAACATGCATTAGGCAGCTTGGATGTAGAATTAATCCATTTTGTCGATCCAGGTCTGGATCGTATCAAAAAGGATACTGATTTTGGGGCAGAAACCGCCCAAAAGAAGGTACTTGATACTCTGGATTGGATAGCCAATTGCCATGTGGACGCGATTTTAATTACATGCACTTTTTATACAGCTATTTACGATGAAGAAGTTCATCGTTATCCCATTCCGATCATCAAAATTGATGATCCTCTGTTCGAAGATATCTGTCAGCTGAATCAGCCTGCGATTGTTGCCTTTACGAATCCGAACACCGTTCAAGGAACGACGAATCAATTAGCAGCCTTCGCTAACCGGAAAGGGAAAGCGATTGATGTTGAGCCTTCTCTTCTGGAGAATACTTTTGAGCTCATCATGCAAGGTAAAAAAAGTGAGTACATTCAAGCTGTCTCCCAAGGATTGATCCAACTGCTGGAGGAAAACCCAACGAAGCATGTGGTTGCTGCCCAACTTTCGATGGTGCCAGCCGCACAGGCTGCCGCGAAGCAAACCAATCGTTCCGTTGGGAATCAACTCGACTCGTTGGCTGCCTTTTTGAAAACTGTTTTGGTCATATAAAGAGTTAGAAGAAGCAAAGAAGCCCCGATCCTTAATAGGAATCGAGGCTTTTTTACTCTGTAACGATGAAAAACAACGTTACAGAAGTTGAACCCGGCCTAGGGCCGGTCATTCAGCCTCTGTAACGATGAAAAACAACGTTACAGAGGTGAATCCGGCCTAACGCCGGTCATTCAGCCGCTGTAACGATGAAAAACAACGTTACAGAGGTGAACCCGGCCTAGCGCCGGTCATTCAGCCGCTGTAACGATGAAAAACAACGTTACAGAAGTTGAACCCGGCCTAGCGCCAGTCATTCAGCATCTGTTTGGTGTTACGGAATGACCACCGTATTCTTTTCCTGTAGCGTATTGAGGTCGTTCGCTTTAATTAATCCGTTCGAGACGGTATACAGCGTATCGCCGATATAGAGAACGCGCTGCACCTGTTTGTCGCCGGCATAGAAGTGTTGGCCAGCTTTTTGCAGCTCATCTTGCGTGAGATGCGTAATGCCTCCGCGGAACTGGAAGCCTTTTTCCAAATCAAGGTTGTAAACGTATGCCCCCTGGAAATCAAAGCTTCCGTAAGCGGCTGCCGAATTCTTCGGATTGCTTGACGCCTGATTCGGATCGATTTTCATCACGTTAACGGGGAAGGAAAGCAAATTCTTCTCCTTGGAGAATAGCAACGCACGGTGATTATTCAGCAGCTCGGAATCGGTTCCTCGATCCCCAATCAATTCCTTGAATTTCTCCTTCGGATTGTTCACATCGGAAACATCGAATAGCGCCACTTTCATGCCTTGGTAATAGGCGATGGATTGTGATCCTTTGGTATCGACCTCGATCGTATCTTTCCCGAAGCCAATAATATGATTTTCATCATACGGATGAAGATAATTGCTGTAGCCAGGAATCTTTAATGCCCCTAATAATTTTGGCGCAACAGGGTCTTTTAAATCCATGACAAATAGCGGATCGGTGTTTTTAAAAGTAACCATGTAAGCCCGGTCGCCCATGAAGCGGGTGGAGTAGATGCGCTCACCTGGAGCAATGTTCTCGATCTTGCCTACTTCCTTCAGGCTCGCGTCCAGAATGTAAACGTGGTTTTTCCACAATCCTATATCTGTTGTCGTAGCAAGACGAAGGTGACCATTGTGCTCATCCATGGAGAATTGATTCAGTAGATGTCCAGGTACCTTCCCGGTATTCTTGTACACGGCTTTTCCGGTGTTCAGCCCGAATTGATAAACGATCGTTTCCTGCTTTGGAGCTTCAACAGGCGGACTAGCTCCATTGGGCTCACCAACGCGTATACCTGGAACTGAAGAGTCTATAGGCATCGGTTGAAAACGCATTTGTTCATAGCTGGTAGCCGCCACATATAAGTTCTCTTCAGAAGCGTACACGTTCTGCCCCGATCCGAGGTACGAAGTGACATCCATCGTCTGTGCCAAATCATTCAGATTTATGCCTCCGATGAGCACATAGTTAGGCTCTAGGGCTTTGGGCAAATAATAAATCCGATCCAACGGAATCGAAGTGAAGGAATCACCGGCCGAGGAATCTCGATAAGCAGGGGCTAGTTCTTTTTGAGCTGCTGCCTTATCCGTCATCTCCCGGTATTGATAGTAATTGACATATTTATTGGCGATAAAATAGAGCGATGATCCGATTTTGCGAGAAGACATGTAGTTTCCTTCAAGCTCAGCGTCTTTCACAAGCTTCAGGTTACTCCGGTCTGTGAGATCGTAAATCATGACCTTCGTCGTTGCCTGCGATCGGATCGGTAAAATCATTTTCCTTTCTGAGATGCCGATGCTTGGTAAATCATTGTAAGGCACTGGTTTGAAGTTCTGATAAGAATGACCCAGCACGATGAGATGCTTGTCGTCAACGTAGATTTCACTTGGTTGGAACTGTGTGTCTTGCGTTTTCGGGAAATCAAGGATACTCATCACTTTCATCTGGTCAGCTGGATAGGCCTCCGTGACGACAATACGCTGCTTATTCACGGTGTAGATGTACGTTCCATCTGACTTGACGACATCGGATTCATCCACGCCTTGGACTTGCACATTCGTGCTAGAGTATTCGGGTGACACTGACTTGGCTGAATCCTGGACTGCGACACCTGCACTTACGGCTGTAGCGGGAGCGGAGGAGGTACTCAGGGATTCTTTTTTGAATTCATTGACCATCTTGCCATCTGTACTCTGATAGTTGGGTCCATTCTGCGTCAACAAGGTGACCAAGTGGTCAAAGGTTCCGACAACCGGCAAGCTGTCAGCTTGCTTCGTAATGCTCACAGAGCTAGTTGCTGAGTCCCAGCGGACAACAAGATTGGCGCTTTCCATGAAGAAACGAAGCGGTACGTAAAGAGAGTCGTCCACGATTTGCGTTATGCCTGACATGGTGGTTGCTTTTCCGTTTACGTACGCATATTCCGAATTCATCGGCAATTTTAGCTCGTATCCATTGCCAGTAATCACCGCAGTACGTTCAGCTCCTTGCCACGTCACGACCATATCTAAAGCGTTTGCAAGATCCCGAACCGAAGCCATTAGAATTCCGTCCATCATGCGAGGCTGCATCGAGAAAGCGATCGGCCGGCCATCGAGCTTGACCACAGTCTCCTGACCAGCATTCGTAGTCACAGGAGTAAAAGCGGATGTTAAGATTATCGCGGTAAGCAGGAGGCCGGCGGCCCAACCCTTTTTCTTCATCTATCTCATCCTTTGCTTAGTTAGTTTTCATTTCCATTATTTTTATCTGTACCCACTTAACGGATGAAATGGTGAATTTGTTTCACACATTTTAAAATATTTTTGCATCGTTGAAAATAGCGATATGTACCCATTTTGATATATGATAGTTCTATGAAAAACATGGAAAAAATGAGTCGTCGTTCCTTTTTGAAGAAGGGTCTGCTGCTGGGCGGTGGTTTACTGGCAGTCCCCCCTTTAAGTTATGGCTATGCCACGTGGGTGGAGCCCCGCTGGTTGCAAGTTGAGCGTGTTTCGCTGTCATTTCCTACACTGCCGGAGGCATTCAAGGGATTGCGTGTGGTGCAATTCAGTGATCTGCATTTTGGTTTCCATTTAGATGTCAAACAATTGACTAACGTAGCTCTGGTCATTCAGGCGGAAAAACCAGACATCGTATGCTTTACTGGCGATCTCGTCGATTATGCGATTGGTCCATCTGGTCAAGCAATTCGAGATGTATTGCGTACGATCACAGCGACTAACGGCTGCTATGCTGTGCTCGGCAATCATGATTACTATGGAGATGTGGAAGAAGTAGCGGACGTTCTAGAGGGTGGTGGATTTCACTGCCTGCGTAATAAGGGGGTGCGGATACAGAAAGGCAACCAATCCATTTGGATCGCTGGCATAGAGGATATGTGGGAGGGTGTTCCTGATCTTAAAGCAGCTATGAAGTCGGTAAAAAAAGAAGAGTGGGTGCTCCTGTTATCCCATGCACCAGACTTTGCCGATATTGCTTCCGAAGAAGCCATCCATTTGCAGCTCTCAGGACATTCCCACGGTGGTCAAGTTAGACTCCCGTTCATCGGACCGTTGGCTTCCGTGCCTTATGGCGTCAAATATCCGGCCGGACTGTATCATGTAGGGACTAATAAGTCACTTACCCTTTATACGAATCGAGGAATCGGTGTGTCGGTGCAACCCATTCGGTTCATGTGCCGACCTGAGATAACGGTGTTTACGTTGGTTTGAATGAAATGGGCCGTCCTAATAGGTTATTTGACCTTAGGGGACGGCTTTTGATTAGCGAGTTCTTCGGGCATAAGTAACACAAAAGTTATGGAAGGTTGTGGTTTCATGCCAAACTATCGAAATGAGCAAATCGTAAAATTCGTGGCGATTTTCTTAGGACTGATTATATTATCATTCATAGCCAGTCTAGTTTTAAGTGGTATGTTAGACCCTGTAGGTGATGAAGGCACAATAATTGTTTTATGTATCGTAATTTCTATTCAAATGTCCTTGCTTACTGCTATTTTACTTACAAGACAAAAGAAATGAATGTTTCGAAGCGGCTTTTCCTTCAGGCTAGAAAGGAGTCCAAATGCAAACGTACAGCCTACTCGAAAATCTTCTATTTCCTCCTACGTTTTTGAATAAACAGAAGCTGGAGAAGCAGCTAGAAGGAAAGACGGTGCTTATAACGGGTGCCAGTTCCGGAATAGGCGAACAGCTCGCGTATCTACTTTCTGACATGCAGGTTCATCTGATCTTGGTGGCTAGACGTGAGGACAAGCTCTTAGCTATGCAAAGTGAAATCGAAACGAAAGCAGCCCGAGTTCGTGTGTTCCCTGCGGATCTTCGAAATGAGAAGGACATGGAGGGATTGCTGACCTTTCTCCATCAGCTTCCAGATGGGTTGGATATCGTTGTTAGCAATGCGGGCCATTCGATCAAGCGTTCAATAAGGCAGTCATTGGACCGCTATCACGATTTTACGCGCACCATGGCGATCAATTATTTTGCCCCAGTTCAACTGCTGCTGTCTACCGTGCCACTTCTTGAAAAAAGCCAAGGCCACGTCATCAATGTCTCGACGATCAATGCCATGCTGCTCCCTTTGCCGCATTGGGCTGCGTATCAGGCTTCGAAGTCAGCCTTCGATACCTGGTTTCGTTCGGCCGCTCCCGAGCTGAACAGGATGGGGATCTCCACGACCTCTATTTACCTTCCACTCGTTAGGACACCCATGATTCTGCCAACCGCTGCGTATCGCAAAATGCCTGCCATGAATCCTCAGCAGGTTGCTAAGATGATAGGGAAGGCGATCTATACCCGAAGGCACACATTCAAACCGTGGTGGTTGATCTTCGGACAACTCGCTTCCGTTATTTTAAGAAGATACTGGGACAATGCCATGCCAAGCATGCTGCGGAAAAGGGATAATGGCCATGAGAATGTATAAACTGATCTATGTGTTATACACAATTAGACTGCTCTCGCTGTTTGCGTTGTTCCGGTTAGCTTCCGCCATCTATACCTCAGGCATCAATCTGATGACTCTGCTGCATTTTGCAGCTAGAAGTTACGGGGACAAAATCGCTTTAGTAGATGAGCAGGAAACCTTAACTTACAACCAATTGTTTGCACAATCCGATGAGTTAGCGACCTTATTGAGAATGAGGTATCAACTTGGGTGCGGCATGAAGGTGGGCTTTTTGTGCAAGAATCATGCTTCTTTGGTGAAGGCCATTTATGCGGTTTCTGTAACGGGGGCGGATAGTTATTTACTGAATGCAGAAATGAGCAAGGGGCAATTGCAAACAATTCTGGCGCGTAAAGAGTTAGATCTATTGATATATGATGAAGAGCTAGGCTCCTTGCTTGAGCAAACTACGTATACGAATGCCAAATTGTTGAGTTATCACGATTCCTTGCCAGCAATAAATAACATACTTTTTACAAACAATCACGAAAAACAAACACACAAACAACGACGAGCTTCCTCCGGGAAACTAGTTCTGCTGACCGGCGGGACCACAGGAAACGCCAAAGAAGCGGCACATAAACCCTCGCTATTCAATTATTTGGATCCTTTTACGGCATTCCTTACACGACTAAAAATTCCGGAAAAACATACTGCGTATATTGCGACCCCCATTTATCATGGTTATGGCGTAGCTGTGCTGCTCTTATTCTGCGCTTTAGGCAAAAAAGTCGTTATTCATCGTGGATTCGATGCAGAGAAAGCATGCCGGTTGATACGGAAGCATCAGGTTGATATCATAACGGTTGTTCCCTTAATGTTACATAAAATGTTAAAAACCAATCCGGACGATTTGAAATCACTTTCTTGCATAGCTTCAGGAGGTGCAGAGCTCAATCCCAAACTGGTCAGAGAAACGAAGAGTCAATTGGGAGAAGTGTTGTACAATCTGTTTGGTACTTCGGAAGCGGGCCTGAATATCATCGCTTCACCACAGGATTTGACCTACTCTGCACATACGATCGGCAGGAAGATTAAGGGCGTCCATTTTAAAGTCATGGATGATCAGAAGAAAGACGTCGAAGTCGGCAGTATAGGTAAATTTTGTATTAATAACAAATGGTCTATGAGAAACAAGGCTAATACCTGGATCGAAACCGGTGATTTGGGCTATCGTGATGAGAAGGGCTATTATTATTACTGTGGGAGAGCGGACAGTATGATTGTCTCAGCCGGGGAAAATGTCTATCCTTTGGAAGTGGAACAAATTGTGCGGACTCACCCTTTCGTAGAGGATGCAGCCGTCATCGGGATTTCGGATGAGCATTTTGGACAGCGGTTGAAAGCTTTTGTCCTTTTGGCTCCTGATGCGAAAATAACAACGGAGGAGCTGTTGGAATGGCTGCGCACCAGATTGGCACGATTCCAGTTGCCCAAAGAAATCATCTTCGTTGACGAAATTCCATATACAACCTTAGGTAAATTGGATAGAAAAGTGCTGAATTAGGCTTTTATATATAGAAATAATCCCCCAAAAAAAGGAGCAATGGAGCCATGTACGAACATCTCGTTATATTCAAGTTCAATAGCAACATCACGCCAATCAAACAGCAGGAATTGCTGGAACAATTGCTCGCATTTCGGGATCGTATTCCCGGGATATGTGATATAAGTGCAGGCATCAACGTAACGGAGGAAACACAAAATATAAAGGGCTACACGCTTGGGTTACGGGTTACTTTCGAAGACCTTGCGTCCTTACGTTCCTATGGTCCGCATCCGGTTCATCAGGAATTTGTTAAATCGCTGGATGGAATTCTGGAAGATGTTATTGTTGTTGATTATCCAAAGGTTTAAGCAACCAGTACGAGGCTGCCGACTTAGATCGGTAGCCTTTGCTATGTGCTCACTGTTTTAAGACTTGCATTTCGCACATACGCCATAAAACTCTACCTTGTAGCTTTCGACCTGGAACGAACCGCTATGTGTACCGACTGCCATCAGCGCATCGGTTTCATTAGGCTCCACATCGTAGATCTCACCGCAAACCTTACAATTAAAATGCCAGTGTTCCGTTTCGTTTAATTCAAAGTTACTTGACTTGTCGCCATGCGTGAGTTCTTTGACGACTCCGATCTCTTTCAGCTTTTTGAGCGTGTTATAGACTGTAGCTTGACTGACATAAGGAAATTTCTCGGTCATCATGGAATAAATCCGATCCGCTGTTGGATGGGACAATTCGAATAGGAGTTCGACGATATGAATACGCTGGGGAGTAAGACGTAGCCCTACTTCTTTCATATTGTCTAATACCGTATCCTTACTCATTATGATCACCTTCTTAGTCTTTTTTTCGATAATTTCTGTTTTAATAATACGAAAGCAAAGAGCAGTATTGAACGACAAATACTGCTCTTTGCTGTATAGACGTTTCTATTTCAGATCGTAACGATCCGCATTCATTACCTTGACCCAGGCAGCTACAAAGTCGCGCACAAACTTCTCTTTGTTATCGTCTTGAGCATAAACTTCTGCAATGGCACGCAGAACGGAGTTTGAGCCGAACACGAGATCAACTGTAGTCGCTGTACGAACGACTTTACCCGTATTGCGATCGCGTCCTTCAAATACATCTCCGCCAATAGGGTTCCACTGTACGCCCATATCGAGCAAGTTAATAAAGAAGTCGTTCGTGAGTGTGCCTATACGATTCGTGAATACACCGTGTTTGGTGCCACCGAAGTTCGTACCTAGAACACGCATACCGCCAACAAGAGCTGTCATTTCCGGTGCAGTCAGGTTCAGCAGGTGTGCTTTGTCTACTAGAAGCTCTGCTGAGCTTACACGATATTGCTTCTTCTGATAATTGCGGAAACCATCAGCGATCGGCTCTAGCACTGCGAAGCTTTCTGCATCGGTTTGCTCTTCTGTTGCATCACCGCGTCCAGGAGTAAATGGAACCGTTACATGAAAGCCTGCATCACGTGCAGCTTTTTCCACCGCGGCGCTACCACCAAGCACGATCAAATCAGCGAGGCTCACTTCAGTAACGAGGTCATCTTGAATGCCCTCTAGGATCGTAAGCACTTTGATAAGTTGATCGGGTTGATTCACTTCCCATTCATTCTGTGGTGCAAGCCGAATGCGGGCACCGTTAGCGCCGCCGCGCATGTCAGTACCACGGAAGGTGCTAGCCGAAGCCCAAGCCGCAGTTACCAGTTCACTGACTGTAAGGCCAGAGTCAAGAATCTTTGTTTTGAGATCTTCTACTTCTGAATCAGTTAATGCATATGTAACAGCCGGCACAGAATCTTGCCAGATCAGAATTTCTTCAGGAACTTCCGGCCCAAGATATCTTGGAAGAGGACCCATGTCACGATGTGTGAGCTTAAACCATGCACGAGCAAATGCATCTGCAAATTCTTCTGGATTCTCATAAAAACGACGAGAAATTTTCTCATACGCTGGATCCACGCGTAAAGCCATATCCGCGGTAGTCATGATCGTCGTAACACGAATGGATGCATCTTCTGCGTCTGGAGCGAGATGCTCTTCAGCAGGATTTACTGGCGTCCACTGATGCGCGCCTGCAGGGCTCTTCGTAAGCGTCCATTCGTATCCGAATAGGAGTTCAAAATAACCATTATCCCACTGTGTCGGATTTGCAGTCCAAGCCCCTTCAATACCGCTGGTGATGGTATCGCGACCTTTGCCTGAGCCGTGCGTGCTGAGCCAACCTAAGCCTAATGCTTCGATAGCAGCAGCTTCCGGCTCTGCACCTACATGCGCAGCATCACCTGCACCGTGTGCTTTGCCGAATGTATGTCCACCGGCTACGAGGGCAACAGTCTCTTCATCATTCATACCCATCCGTTTGAAGGTATCGCGGATGTCGCGTGCACTTGCAAGCGGATCCGGCTTACCGTTCGGACCTTCTGGATTCACATAGATAAGTCCCATTTGAACGGCGGCAAGCGGATTCTCAAGCTCGCGATCGCCTGTATAACGCTTATCCCCCAGCCACTCTGTTTCTACACCCCAGTAGATGTCTTCTTCGGGGTGCCACACGTCCGCACGTCCGCCGCCGAAACCAAATGTTTTGCCACCCATCGATTCAATAGCGACATTGCCAGTTAGAATGAACAAGTCGGCCCAAGAGATTTTGTTGCCATACTTTTGTTTAATCGGCCACAGCAGTCGACGAGCTTTATCAAGGTTGCCGTTATCAGGCCAGCTGTTAAGAGGAGCAAAACGCTGTGTGCCGGTTCCAGCCCCACCGCGGCCGTCACCTGTACGATAAGTGCCTGCGGAGTGCCAAGCCATGCGGATGAAGAATGGACCATAATGTCCGTAGTCAGCTGGCCACCAATCTTGACTGTCCGTCATGAGATCACGCAGATCCCGTTTAAGCGCTTGGTAGTCTAATTTTTCGAATTCCTTTGCATAATCAAAATCGTCGCCCAAAGGGTTCGATTTGCGGTCATGTTGATGGAGAATGTTTAAATTCAACTGATTTGGCCACCAGTTTCTATTCGTCGTACCACTAGATTTGTGACTTGTAGCGCTTCCATGCGAGAACGGGCATTTTCCTGAGTTAGCAGTATCCATAGAACTCATTTCTACCTCTCCCATCAATTTAAATTAATTTTTAAATAATAATGATTATAATTTAATTTATAAACCAATTCAGAACAGAAATCAACGTTTTTTTTGTAAAGTTAAAGAGTACTAGTCTTATATCTATGCAAAATTAATTGGGACATAACCACCTAGCTCACGATTGAACAAACGCAAAATTATATCTCAATAAATATCAAGAAACTGTAAGATGGCATATACAAGCTCCCCCAACATACAATGAGTTGTACAAGATGTTGCTTGACGATGGGGGAGCTATGAATCCTAAAACACGTATGATTTTACAAATCGCCGCGACTTACATGGGGACTGTGGTTGGTGCAGGATTTGCCTCGGGGCAGTCCATCATGCATTTCTTCACGATATACGGAGCCTATGGCGGAGTTGGGATATTGATTGCAACGTTCTTTTTTATATGGATTGGTACGAAGATGATGATTCTCTCCCACAGACTTAAGGCCTCCTCCTATCAGGAGCTCAATTATTATCTATTTGGAGATATTTTTGGGAAAGTCGCCAATACATTGACGTTTATCATCTTATTTGGTGTAACCGCTGTGATGATGTCCGGTACTGGATCGATTTTTGAGGAGCAGCTGGGATTACCGTATCAATTTGGAATCATCATTAGTATTTTACTGAGCTATCTGGTGATGAGCAAAGAAATGAATGGCATTTTGGCAGCAAATTCACTTGTGATGCCTTTGATGCTTTTTTTCATGGTTCTTGTGATCATCCAGGTGGTTGGCGTAGATGGAATTGGGGAAGCTACTAATTGGCAAGAGCAGCAGTCACCGAACCATTTGAAATGGATCATTAGTCCTTTTACCTATGTTGCATTAAATTTTGCTTTTGCTCAGGCGGTTTTGGTGCCATTGGGTAGTGAAGTGAAGGATGAGAGCATATTGAAATGGGGAGGCTTATGGGGGGGCATAGGGCTTGGCGTTATGCTATTAATTAGCCATTTTGCAATACATTCACGGATGCCAGAGATATTGAGTTTTGATATTCCGATGGCTGAAATTATACGAGATTTCGGGCGGTTCTTCCATGTTCTATTCATAGTGGTCATCTACGGGGAAATATTAACGACGATTATTGGTAATGTGTTTGGAATCACCCGACATATTGGGCGTATCTATGCGCTTCCACGGAATTGGGTAGTTCTGGCTACCTTGTTGACCTGTTTATTAATCAGTCAGGTTGGTTTCACATCACTTCTAACTTATCTGTACCCGCTTTTCGGGTATATGGGGATAATTCTTCTTATTTTTCTAATCGTAAGACCTGCACCTGGTAAGTAATATCATTTGAAAAGTCGGAGGAGCACTAGTCATGCTGGTAAGAAAATAAAACTAAAGCCCTAAGGGAAAGAATCCCTAGGGCTTTTTTGTGCTTTTGTTAACCACATGAATGATGACTACATCATCAATTCCATGATTACTATTTCTTCTTTTTTCTGCTTTTACCATGATTTGGTTTGTTATCTCTTTGGTCTTTAGCGTGATTTTCTTGTTGTTGGTCGTGTGTTGTCATGACATTAGCCCACCCATCTGAGGAATTGGAAACATAAATAGTGTACTCATCTAAGGATTAATATAAGCTGCCACTTTGTACCAATTACTAATTATCATCAACTGGAAGATGTTGAGTCTTGCCACACGTTGAACTTGTTTCCATCAGGGTCCTTGAATTTAAACTGCAAACCACAACTATCATGGTCAATTAACGCTTCAACATCAACTCCATTTTCTCGAAGCCTCTTATGAAGTTCAACAATGTTCTCAACTTCAAATGTTAAAGAGAACATTTCATAGTTTTCTCCCTCCCATTGGTTGGTGATAAAGTTTGCAGTTTTTTTATGAACTGTTTCTAATAGAAACAACCACTGTCCGTCTCCTAAGATAATTATTGCTCCATCAGGTTCACGTTTTCTTACCGTTAAACCAAAAGTCTCCCCATACCATTTGGCAGCTTGCTCTAAATTTGTAACAGGTAAGTAGTTGCAAAGAACCCTTTTTAGAATAGGTTTTTGCAATACCTGCTGTTGTTGTAATTCGGTTAGTTCTTTTTCCGCCATCGGTTGTTCCACCTCTCCGGTTAAATTACTTCGATATATAGACGACTCCATATTGTCAAACCCGTCACATGCGGCAACATTTTTTATGTATTTTCTACGGCATGATATTTATTTCCATCGGGGTCATAAAAAGAAAAGAGTTTACCGAACAATCTGTTAGTCTCAATAGGATCGGTAATAACGCCATTGGTTGTTAATTGTGACCATAAATTATCAATATCAGGTACTGAAAAAGTTAAAATAGGTATTATTGTTGGAGAATGTATGTGGCATTCGAGCAAATAAAGTTCATGACCCATTTCCAATTGAAGATTACCATGAATGCTGATTCCTAAGTGAAAATGACTGACGAACCAATCTGCTGTTTGTTTTTTATTTGTAACAGGGATATAGAAGTGTCCCATTCTTTTCAATACTTTTTCACAAACCAATTGCTCAAAATCATGACCTAGTCGATAAGGTCTGAAATAAAGTTCGGAATCGTCGGCAAGGTAGAGTTTAAGCGTTTCCCTGGCACGACGAATACGGCTTTCCACCGCGGATACAGACATAGTTAGAAATTGACTGATATCTTTCATTGACCAATCACTTAAATAGTGAAGAATAATGGCGGATTTACTTTTATCCTCTAATGTTTGCAAGGCGTTCCATATGGATTCTTTAATGACATGCTGATCAAGCCAAGAATTGACGTCGTCTGATTTTTGGGCAATAGTTTTGTTAAGGGGAAGGATTGTCTTTCTCTTTTTTACAAAGTCAAGACTAGTTCGATAAGCAATGGAGTAAAGCCAACTACCAAGCCGAGAGTGATCTTTCAATGTATGTAGATTATTGTAACATTTCACGAAAGCCTCTTGTGTAACATCCTGGGCTTCATGAAAGTCCCCTAATACGCTATATGCAACTGAAAGAAGGGCGTTTGAATATAGTTGCACGATCTTACGAAACGCTTCGAAGTCGCCGCTCTGAGCATCGATTATCAGTTGATGGTCAGATGGATGTGTATCATCAATCATTGTTTATCACCTTCCAATGATTAACATATTCATCCGGTGTCGTGTGGTTTCCTGCATACGCTGAAAGAATATTGATTTGCTATACCACATCGGTAAAGGTGAGCTGAATCACGGGTAAAGGTTGAACTAAATGGTAATATTTTGATACAATTAAAATGTCAAAAATCAGGAGCTGCATGGAAGCAGCTCCTTTTTTATTTCATTAAAGTACGGGGGACATATGCGGGAAGCCATCGATGAATTAGTCCGTAATTATTTTCAAGATTCGGTTTATGAAATGGAGTCGGTTCCATTTGGTTTGACCAACCTCACCAAGATAATAAGGATTCAAGGAGAAAAGGTTGTAGTTCGTATCTACAATCCATACACCAAACATATAGAGGGCATTGAACTAGAAAGCAGCATAACGTCATTTTTAAGTAAAAATGATCTATCGTTTCGAGTACCTGTATTTCTTCGTACACGTACTGGAGATGAATACGTACAATTGTCGAACGGCATGCTTGGTGCAATCGTATCTTTTGTTGAAGGAGACGTTCCTAGATTGTCAGACATCAAGCATGCTGCTGATTATGGTCATGTGGTTGGGGAAATCTCATCTGCACTAAATCAGTATGAAACAGGGAATCTGGTATTCCGCGGGAAATCGTTTTTGGAGATATATGCGATTCATCCACTTTCCGATGATCAAGCTGTAAAGTCGTTTATGGAAGCCCCACCTTTTGATATACCTGAGAATTACCTGACTTTCTATGGCGAAATGGTTTCTTCTGTGGAGAAAAACAAGCACCAATTAACAGATCTGCCCAAACAACTGGTGCATCACGATGTATTGATATTTAACTTATTGGCTCAGGAGAACAAGATCCGGGGTGTGCTGGATTTTGATTTGACATCCTACGATGTCGGCTTTATGGAATTCGCCATTTGCCTTAATCATGTGCTTCAGATGAGTAATGGTTCGTTGGAAATGACGGAAGCCTTCATTAGAGGCTATGCTGAATTTCGCAAATGCTCGTTGCAAGAAATCGAACACCTTCACTTATTAACCCAGGTTTATCATCTAGCTGTACTTCATTTTTATATGGGTCAGCATTATTCGGGGAACGACATTAAACAGAACTTCAATTACATTCTCAATCAATTCTACACGAGACATCACTGGTTGAATCAAAATGGTGTACGCATTCAGAAATTATTACAATTGTACATGCTGGAGGAAAAATGATTACATTTAACATTTGCTTCATTAGACAAGGCAATCATGTGTTATTACTGAACAGAGAGTTCCCTAGTTGGATGGGATGTTGGAATGGTATTGGCGGGAAGCTTGAAATGGATGAATCACCTAGGCACTCCATGGTTCGCGAAATAACCGAGGAGACCGAAATAGCGGAATCTGACTATCAACTGCGGTATAAAGGACTGGTAACGTGGACTGTAGATCACCAGCAGTTCGGGGGCATGTATCTGTATGAAGCACGGATTCCGGAAGATCGCGTGTACAGCACGCCTAGGAAAACAGTGGAAAGCATTTTAGACTGGAAATCCATGGAATGGATCATGCACCCTAAGAATCAAGGTCTCGCTGCAAATGTGCCAATAGTCATGAATTACATAAACGAAGAGTCACCCTACCATCATCATTGTACCTACCTAGAGGGAAAACTGGCGGCTATTTCATCGGAAGTCATTGATGATCTGACTGAAAACAAGGAACAGATGAAACAATATGTAGCGTTATTCAATTAAAGATTGCTCAATGCGCGAGTCATTTCTAATACATAATTGAAAGGATGATTGTAAAATGGGAAAATTAACACCATATCTTTTATCAATGGATGCGAGGTCTCAAGCAGCGTTTTACATACAATCGCTCGGCGGTGAGATTGTTTCTATCATGACGCATGAACAGTTAATGGGAGCACAACATGAATTTAAGGATAAAGTCATGCATTTAAGTATGGTTGTTGCCGGCGGGAATGCCATTTTCATGACGGATAATTTTAAACCGTTTACGCCAGGTCCTGGCATCTCACTAAGTATATCGTACGAAACCGAAAATGAAGCTAGTGAAGCATTCGCGAAGCTTGCGGTAGGCGGTAATGTGAGGTATCCGATAGAACAACAGCCTTTTGGCTTATTTTACGGCGAACTTATGGATAAATTCGGTGTAGCATGGATGATCACTGCTGAGCCTAAGGTGTAAAATGATATATGTGGAAACGTCTAGATTGCAATTACGTGACTGGGAAGAATCAGACTTAGCGCCATTTAGTCGACTAAATGCAGATGAACAGGTTATGACCTATTTTCCTAGAACCTTATCGATCGACGAAACAAACGTGTTCTATCAATCAATTATTACTGAATTGAAAGAATGTGGATTCGGGTTATATGCCGTGGAAGTAAAAGAAAATAAGGAGTTTATCGGGTTTATTGGATTTCATAGGGCAACCTTTGAGGCTGAGTTTACGCCGTGTATAGAAATTGGATGGCGATTGAAGAAAGAGGCATGGGGAAGAGGCTACGCAACCGAAGGGGCGGAAGCTTGTTTACATTATGGATTTAACGAATTGGGTTTTAACGATGTTTATAGTTTCACAGCCTATGTTAATAAGCCTTCACAAAAAGTAATGATAAACATCGGTATGCGTTTTGTTAAAATGTTCAACCACCCGAAAGTTGAGAAGGAAAGTCCTCTAAATGAACATGTTCTGTATCATATACATCAAAAATGAATCAGAGATTCTCAATCAGTGATATAAAAGATCACTTCCGAGTACTCGGGTCACGGTCACAATATACTCATGAATGCATCAGATATTTCCAAAATTAGTAAGATATAATGATGGTAAAGTATCTCAAATGAAGGAGTTGACCGCCCTTATGACTGTTCGTTTGCCGCGCAAAATCAGCAGAAGATCCTTTTTAAGCACATCAGGAAAATTGGTTGTAGGTTTGTCTGGCGTATTACTTGGGAATACGGCTTTGTTCTATTACGGGGCAGTCCATGGGAAAAAGCAGGATGAGCAGGCGCATGGAACTACTAAGGAAATTCCCAGTAGTTTCGTTAAGATCGGCGAATTGGAGAAATTAAATGCCATGACTGGCTTTGATAGAATTCACTATACCGCTACGATCGAGGATGCTTGGGTAAAAACGCCTAAACAAGGTTTCGTATATGTGACGAAAGACGAGAGCGGCGCGCTTGTCATTCTTTCACCGGCATGCACGCATCTAGGCTGTTCGGTGGAGCCTGCTACGGAAGCGCAGCGGAGTAAAAAAAAGGAGCTGTTCTTTTGGTGTCCTTGTCACGGAGCTGAATTTGATAAGATGGGAAATGCTGTCGGTATCGTGCTGCCGGGATTGGAAACGTATAAACCCCTCATCATATCTGGTGATGTGTATGTGGATATAGCGGCTCCTGAGGGGCGTTCGTGAATGTAAAAACAAATAAAACCACAACCGCGACGGTTGTGGTTTTCAGTATGTGCGCTTAAGCATGTCTTCGAGCCCAATATTGCTTCCAATGAAAATACATGAAACATCCAAAGCAAAATCCGCATAACGCCAGCACGACAGCTATGGTTAGCATACTTAGTGTTAGATAGGCCAGTGTCGTGAAATTGAAAATCGAAGCCGTTATGATAACGATGAGAAAAAGAATGGCCAACAAGTTGTTGAAACGCAGCAGCTCGCGGCTTTCTGTTCGTGAACTGATAGGAAAGAGTGGAGATAACAGCCGGACAAATAGATTGTATTTTACGCCATAAGAACGACTAATTAGCTGTACAATCAATGGAAGGACTAGAATCCAAAGCTGTTGACTGAGAACACTGACAAGAATACTTAGCAGAATCCCTAGTTGATTACCCCGCACACGATGCAAAGGAACCTCATCTACACAATCGTAATCGCCCCGTAATAGTTGGTTCGTCATGGTCATCCTCCGTTCACAATGAATTGTTAGTATCTTCATTATACACTAATTCAGAGTATTCTGATAGGAATAAAATAAATTATTTACCGCGGATTTTTCATAAACATACTCGGAGTCATGCCCTGCCATTTACGGAATTGATTCGTGAAATGATTATAATTTTGAAAGCCAACATTATAACAAACGTCAGAAGCACTTCGTCCCGAATGGGCTATCATCAGAACCGCTTGTTGGATCCGCATACGATTCAGTGTATCAATGATGGAATAGCCGGTGCTCTCTTTGAACAGATGAGATAATCTCGACGGGGAGAGACCGACTGTTTGTGCAAGATCCTCAATACGTATCTGTTCGCGCATCTGCTGCGAAAGCAGGTGAAGAACTTCTTCGATGCGGGGGTCCATTTTGCGGATGCTTTTCTGTGCCATGATAAGGAGGATTTCCCGCAAGGAACTGCAACAAAGCTCGAACCAATACTCCCCACGTTCCCGGGAATCTGCTAATATGCGGGTGAAGGCTAGGTGAATTCGCTCTTGGATGGATTCGTTTTCGATCGTTAAGAAGACCTGATCTTCCTGTGGAAGTAAGTTGGTTTCCGTTATGATTGGGGGAAAATGCGCCCATACAAATTGCCAGATTTGGTTTTTCATCGTGCCATAATGATGGGGAGTATCAGGTGCTAGTAAAATGATGTCCCCTTTGTTGCAGACACGTTCTATACCGTGTTGTTTTACGAAGCCAGCCCCCTCTAAGGTAAACATGATTAGCCAATCATTAAGACCATGAGGGCGTTTAATTGCATACGTATCAGGCTCTATGTAATGACCGGCGATGAGTTTATTTATATCCAATTTCATGATGGAGAATCCCTTTCTCTACGTGTGTGATGGTTTCTAGTATACCATGTAATAGCAGGATTGTAGGAATGATTAGCAAGATTATTACTTCTATGTAACCGCTTATTTCGATATGCTTAAGACATAGAAAAACAAGTTGATGACGGAGGTAAGAGCGATGACGAAAGCACTATTGAAACTGACGAAGGAACAGAAGCAGCATTTTGAGACAGAGGGATACGTGATCGTGAAAGGGTTGTTTTCGGAGGCAAATCTTGTTGAAATTGACGAGACCTTTGAAGCGATTAGCCATCAAAAGATTCCTGGTTATTTTGATCCTGAGCTGACGGCTGAAGTCGTAGATCCCTTGAAACGCTACCCGCGTGTCATGCACCCGCATCGGTTTAATGAGACTGCCAAAACCTATATGCTGCATCAGCCCGTATTAGAAGTATTAGCAGATTTGTATGAGGAAGAGGCACTGGCTGCTCAAAGTATGTTTTATTACAAACCACCGGGCTCCCGGGGGCAAGCGCTTCATCAGGATAACTTTTATTTGCAGGTGGAACCAGGCAATTGTATTGCGGCTTGGACGGCGATCGACGCGGCTGATGAGGAAAATGGGGGATTGCTCGTTGTACCGAAAACGAATGCACTCGAAATTTCATGTCCCGACATCGCAGATGCGAAGGAATCATTTACGACTCACTACGTGAAACCGCCCAAGGATGAGAAGGCAATGCCGGTCATCATGGACCGAGGCGATGTGCTCTTTTTCAATGGGAACTTGATTCATGGTTCGTATCGTAACAAGTCCCAGGATCGCTTCCGCCGTGCGTTCATCTGCCATTACGCCAATGCCTCATCGACGCACATTAATACTCATTACCGACCTTTGTTCCGAGCGAACGGGGAAGCTGTTTCTTTGGAGGCTAACCCGGATGGCGGACCGTGCGGCAACGAGTTTGAAACAGTGTACCCACATTAAATAGGAATAACGGATTGTAGGAATCGTTCTAAGGCAGAGTTTGGCCTGGGAGCGATTCTTTTTTTGCAAATAGTTCTGGGATTCCGTCGTGATTCGCTTGACAGGTTCAACGGTTCAATTTAATCTAGAGGAGAATGTTAAACGTTTAACCGATGGAGCTGAAAAACATATATGAGTAAACCAAAACAAGTCACAATTGTAGAAGTGGCAGCAGCAGCAGGGGTATCGATTGCCACGGTCTCCAATGTGCTGAATCGAGGTGGGATTCGCTCGTCCAAGGAGACGATTCGCAAAGTCGAATTGGCGGCAGAGCAATTGGGGTATCGACGCAACACCATGGCAGCGGGGTTAAGTCGTAACAAAACCTTTGAAATTGGCCTCATTGTTCCCGGGTTGACGAGTTATTACGGACGGTTAGCGGAGTACTTACAGCTGGAAGCCCATCATGCGGGTTATCATTTATCGGTCTTTTCCTCAGGTGGATTCGATCCGACGATTGAACGGAGAAATTTAGAGGTTCTGTTACAGCGAAGAGTGGATGGACTCATTTGTCATGGATTAGCGATGGGAATGGATTCAACACGCGCAATTGTAAATAGCGGCACACCTTTAGTGCTCATTAATGGCTGGGATTGGCCTGAGGATATTGCCGTTGGCGCCGTGAATTTAGGCTTTGCCGAGGCTTGCAGGCAGTCAACGAAGCTGCTTGTAGACCGCGGCTGTGATTCACTTATCTACGTGGGCAGTAAGCACGCCAATGTGATTGATGAACAGCGCCGCCAGGGATTTGAGACGGGTATCCAACAACTGACTGTGGAGATTCCGCATCAAATCGTGGAGATGAAAGAACTGGACTTGGAGTTATTTTTCCAAGAGATGTTGGCAGGGCCGTCTCAGCGAACGGGCATCATTGCTTTTGATGATCATATTGCCTTGAAACTGCTTTCAGCAGCCAATAAATTGAAGATCGACTTCCCAGACCGACTACAAATGATCGGCATTAATAATGATTATATAGCGATGCATAGCTACCCTGGCATTTCAAGCTGGGATATTCCTTATCAACTTCAGGCACAAATGGCTATCAATAAATTGCTTCATAAGTTTGGGCATACCGTAGAGGCAGGCGAGGAACGAGAATTTGAAGTTCCGCTTTCTTTCATAGAACGTGAAACAACCCAATTAGTCTGAGATGGAGTGATTTGATCATGTGGAACCAGGCTATCGAGGATGCTTTGGACAAAACGAAGGTCAATATTGAACGCTTCGGGGACAGGCTTTCTTGAGCGCGGTTCTTACAGCGTTCGCGGTGGCGCGGCTCCGGATGATTACGTGATTTGGGGCGACTACTATTACCTAGAAGCGCTGCTTCGCTTGGAAAAAGGCTTCAAGGCTTATTGGTACGAATAATTAATGTGGATAAAGATAGGCCTTCGGCTAACATGCGGGAGGTCTTTTTTGTTGTTGGCTATCGCGCCCCCTGGGATAAAAGGGAGGGATATGGCGCGCTCAGCGAAACGGCGTTGGCTGTATGCTTATTACAGAATAGCAGCGTCGCTCAATGGATAAATACAGTGTAATTGGCTAATTAAGCGATAAAATGATCATTTCATTGGATTTATCCAATGGTGGCTTCTGAAAACGGGCAAAAAAAGGCCTATATCGGTCGATCTGACTGGATTTATCCAATCAAATTCATTTTCAGGCTACTATTTAGAGCATTCTACTGGATTTATCCAATGGAACGATGGGCGGAGGCGGTGGAATGTTGCGAAGGTGTGCGGGTTTTACGCCTACGCAGTATAAAAGTAGGATGGGGTGAGTGGGGGGCTCTGTCCCCCGCCCCTGCAAGCCGCAAGCCGCAAGTCGCAAGTCGCAAGTCGCAATCCGCGACCCGCGACCCGCAATCCGCAATCCGCGACCCGCGACCCGCAAGCCGCAAGCCGCAAGTCGCAAGCCGCAAGCCGCGACCCGCAAGTCGCAATCCGCAATTCGCAAGCCGCAAGCCGCAACCCACAAGCCGCAAGCCGCGAGCCGCGAGCCGCGACCCGCAATCCACAATCCACAGCCGCAAGCCGCAAGCCGCAAGCCGCAAGCCGCGACCCGCAAGCCACAAGTCGCAATCCACAATCCACAACCCGCCCCCCGCAACCCGCCCCCCCGCAAGCCGCAACCCGTCCCCAAAAATAGATGGATTTTATGTAGTTAATTTAACCACTTTAGTGGAAATATGAGGAATTAATGGATTTTATACAGTTAATTTAAGCCGAAATGGTCAGATTGGCCGTATTGGCGAAAATTAACAACATGTTTTCCAGTTAAACTGAATTTGGATCCAATTTGTCAAAAAAATAGCTGTAGTTTTTCCAGTTATTCTAATTCTCGGATCAAGAGGGAGAACATGCGTGAGTGGAATCTTACATGCCCAGTAGAGATATATGTGTTAAAAGCAGCTACGATATGCAAAGGTGGAATTTGAGCTAGGGAGCGTGGGGAGTTTTGATTAGTTAATGAACAACATTTGACACAGTTAATACAATTCCCCTATAGTCAAAGTAATCTGATCCAAAAGGCAGGACTACGATGACAACTTATCCCTACTCACGTATCAAGGATGAAATCAAAAAGCGGATCATGGAAGGCGAATGGCTGGGCGATGCAAGGTTGCCGTCGTCGCGTGATTTCGCTAAATATTATAGCTCCAGTGTGAACACGGTGGAGAAAGCGATCAAGGAACTATGCGCGGAAGGGTTGCTGAAGCGGGATAACCGCAGGGGCACATATATAGACAAGGGTGTTACTTTCACAGGCGACCAGCAGAACCGCTCCGGATTAGTGGCGGCTTCCGTCATCGGGATTGAAAATCCGCTATGGGCCACTGCTTTGCGAGGGATTGAAGATGTGCTGCATCTGCACGGCTTTCACTTATTAAGCTACAGCGATGATCGTAATCTAGATAAGCTGGAGTCGTTAATGAAAGGTGCCGTTGCGAAAAAAGTCGACGGCGTGATCCTTAGCCCGATTTACGATACAAAGCATGAGGAACGTAATCAACGGCTGTATCAATCATTGCACACCAATGGCATCAAGGTTGTCTGTCTCGACCGCCATTTATATAACAGCGATCTTCCATATGTCACTAGCGATAATGTTGCGGGGGCATACAAACTAACGAAAATGCTGCTCGCAAAGGGACATAGACGCATTCTCTTCGTTCGCAACTCAGACTTGAGCACGTTCCATGAACGAATGCTTGGCATGAAGCAAGCGTTTATGGATACGGGGCTCCCTTTTGATGCGAATCAGGATGTGTTGATTGCAACGGAGTTTGAAAATTTTGAAGATGAGCTGGAAGCCTATAGTCACAAGGTTGCAACGTTGATAAAAGAAAGTGCATGTACCGCTATTTTTGCAGCGAATGATCAAATCGCAGAGGCGGTTATCGCAGCCACGGAGCTGCTTGCCTTCTCTGTTCCACAGGATATTTCGCTCGTCACCTACGATGCCCTGAATGTGAACCGTAAATTGAAGCTTAATATTACGGGGGTCAATCAGCCGTTCTATGATATGGGGCGAGTGGCTGCGATGCAGCTTATGCACGAGCTGAACGGGAAGGATCATTATTCCGTACAAGGCCAGATCTGCAAGGCGGATATCCACGAGGGAAATACAATTGATACAGTGAAGTGATAGAGAGAAGAGTCCTGTTTATGTGATAGGGCTCTTTTTGTTGTGTCAACTGTATTAAATAGTCGATTAAACTAATTATTTAATTGACACAGTTACTGGTTGATCATATTATTCATTTATATAAATAACACAGAAATTTTAAATCTGTATTAAAATTATTAACACAGACATTCATTCCTCAAATTAGACGGAGGTTCTCATCATGCCAGCTAAAGAATTGCTTTTTCACATAGAGAAGTGGCTCAAAGAAAAAGATCAGCACATATACAGACCGATCACTAACGTCGATTTTCAATATGTTCTCGTTAATAAATGGCTTCCCTACGAGGAAGCTGTTCAAAGCTCGTTCCAAACCATTCAACCAGGCACCCAATGGGGCAAAAGCTCACACTACGGCTGGTTCAAAGGCACAGTGGCTATTACGCCTGAGTGTGCGGGAAAACGTGTAGAGCTGCATCTGAACATTGGCGGAGAGAGTACGATTTATGTCAACGGGAAGCTGGCAGGCGCGAGCGATTTACAGCACATCGGCGTCACATTAACACGAAATGCTGTGAGAGGGGACGTATACGAGATCTTGGCGGAGGTTTATGCAGGTCATGATCGTGCACTACCCGTTTATGGATCCTCACAAGTCGTGATCGTTCAGGAAGAACTGTATCAGTTCTATATCGACCTGCAAACCTTGCTTCAACTCCGAAACGGGATCGAGCCTGCTTCCTTACGCGTTAGTGAGATCGATAAAAGCTTTCGCAAACTCATAGCCAGTTTAGACTGGAATACTAGCGACGATGCTGGACTAGCAAATTTAGCGCATAAAGGCCGGCAAATTCTGAAACCGCTGCTAGCTTGCGTGAATGGTTCTACAGTACCTAAGTTGTATATGATGGGGCAATCGCATTTGGATATTGCATGGTTATGGCCGATTGAAGAGACGAAACGGAAAATTGCTCGCACCTTATCCAATCAGATGGCGCTTCTGGAGCAGTATCCGGAGTATAAGTATGTGCAGAGCCAGCCGTATTTGTTTCAAATGGTCAAAGATCTATACCCTGAACTATATGGACGAATGAAGTATTACGTTGCGGAAGGCAGAATCATTCCGGAAGGCGGAATGTGGGTCGAGCCAGATACGAACATCCCTAGCGGTGAGAGTCTGGTTCGTCAGTTCTTGTACGGCAAAGCGTTCTTCCGCGAACAGTTCGGCGTAGATAATGAAATGCTGTGGCTGCCGGACGTGTTTGGCTATTCGGGGAGCTTGCCGCAGATCATGCGGAAGTGTGGCATTCGTTATTTTGCTTCGGTCAAAATGTATCAGACCTATGACAACGTAGCGGAACCGTTCCCTTATAATACATTTACTTGGGAGGGGATCGACGGTTCGACCGTCAATGTTCATTTACTGGATTATGGTCCATTCCCGAATCCAACAGATGCGGCATATGTCCTCCTCCAGTGGAACGAACGTATTCAAAAGCAACATATTTCCACCCGACTTGTTCAATTCGGATACGGGGATGGGGGCGGCGGAGCGAATCGCGACGACTTAGAATTCCTACGAAGATTAGGCAACTTGGAAGGTGCGCCACAGACGGAGATCGCTTCACCGATCGACTATTTTGAAGATGTGCAGCGGCGAGGCATGCCGGAAAGCCACTATGTCGGGGAGCTGTACTACCCTGCCCACAGGGGAACGTTCACCAGTCAAGCGAAGATGAAGAGCGGCAATCGTGCTGGGGAATTTGCATTAAGAGAGGCGGAGCTTTGGAACGCGATAGCATCCAAATTACATGGACATCCCTATGCCAAACAATCCCTAGCGGATACCTGGCGTCAATTGCTGCTGCTGCAGTTTCACGATATTTTGCCGGGGACCTCGATTACAAGGGTACACGTTGAGGCGGAAAAGGCTTTTGAAGACGTGCTGAATTCGGCGAATCAATCAACGGGTGAAGCGCTAAAGGCACTAGTATCGCCAACTAGCGAAAGACAGACGCTATTCAATTCCTTAGCTTGGAAGCGGTCGGCAATCGTGGAGCTTCCATCCAGCGACGGAGGAAAACACCATTCCTACTCGCAAGTACATGGCGACAAAACCTATATCCAAGTGCAGCTTCCAGCTATGGGCTATACCACATTGGATATGGCCGCAACGCGCAACGAATCCGTCATCAGTAACAAGCTTTCTGCAACACCAGCATCTCTAGAAAATCAATGGCTGAAACTCAGCCTCAACGAATTCGGAGAAATCACAAGCCTGATCGATAAAGAAACCGGCGAGGACTGGTCGAATGGTCTGTGCAACCAATTTCTCATGTTTCGCGATCAAACATCCAATTATGATGCCTGGGAAATCGACCGACGTTACGCGGATTCACCTATAGCACTTCACGAAAAAGCACGAGTCACCGTGCTAGCGGAAGGCCCTCTTTTCGCATCAATACTTGTCGAGCGCACGTTAAATCAATCTACGCTCAAGCAAGAAATCCGCTTGGAAGCGAACAGCCGACGTGTTGATTTCCGTACGAAGATCATGTGGAAAGAGAAGCACAAGCTTCTGAAGGTTGGCTTTCATGTGAACCTGCACAGCCATGAGGTCCTCAATGAGATTCAATTTGGATATGCCAAAAGGCCAAATCATTTTTCCCGTCTCCATGACGCAGATCGTTACGAAGTCAATCAACACAAATGGTCCGCCTTCGTGGAAGGAGACCGTTGCTTCTCCCTTTTGAACGATAGCAAATACGGCATGAATGCCTTAGGTAAGCATATGAATCTAACCTTGCTGCGCGCTCCCAGCTACCCGGATGATCGAGCAGATGAAGGTTTGCATGAGTTTACGTATGCGATGCACATATGGAATAAAGGCTTTATGAGCAATCCAGTTATCCAGGAGGCTTACGAGTTGAACAGTCCAATCGTAGCTGCTGCCGGCACCGTGCACCATCCCTTTAGTCTAATGTGCTGCGATCGAGCTAACATCATTCTCGACACGATCAAGCTTGCCGAAGATGGCTCCGGCGATTGGATCGTAAGAGCTTACGAAGCCAAAGGGGCAACAACACGTTGCTCACTTCACTTGGGCATAGCCATCATACAGGCTTATGAAACCGACATGCTGGAACAGAATGTCATAACAGATTTCGGAGATCTAACAGGCTCCAGTACCTTAGCCTTATCCTTTACACCTTTTGAAGTGAAGACGATTCGTATGAGATAGCCATATACGCACTGGAAAGTCCCTATGATGCAAATCAGTAGGGACTGTTCCCGTTGAAAGCGTTATAATAAGGTGCATGGGATTCGTGCCTAATATAGATTAGACATAAGGGGGAACTGGAATGAAACTTTGGCGAATCGTACAGGAAAAGAAGTATTTGCTGCGTATTTTTCTATGGATCAACTGCATTATCCTGCTCATCTTACTTTCATTTTCCAGCCTTATTTACGTAAATGTGGAGAAAAATGTGTTTCAAAGCGAATACGAGGGAAGCCAGAAGGTCTTGTCCCAAATGAAGTACAATATCGATTATTTGGACACGATGATCAGTAAGCTTACCTTTTCTACATACGGTAATAATGACGTCAAGGCGCTCATGTATTTGAATGACGAAGAGACGTATGATCATATGAATACGATTAATAAACTGAATGCGACCGTCGTCGCCAATTATCCGTTCGTTCAATCTGTCTATGTCTATAACAATCATAAGAAGATGTATTACTCCACATTCGGTGATTTGTACCATAAGGATGTTGAATTAGATAGGGTTCTCGCGGATAATCCTCATATTACGCCGTTGAAAGCGATTGTGCGGAAAATGCAAACCGGTGGCAGCAGCGCCAATCCTACGTACGATACCGTACTGAGTTATGTCATGTTTGAAAATGTGGATGAAAAAGGTGTGATGGACGGCGCTATCATTCTCAATGTGAAATTGGACTGGCTCGTCGATAACATTCGAACGATTAACCAGTTTGATTCGCGGACGCAGAGTGATTTATACATTTTAGACAATAAAAATCAGTTCATTGAAGCCGATACGAACCATTTGATCGCTGACAATGCCTCAGCAGTTACGATTAAGGAAGCCTTCGAAACGTCGGTTTCCCAAGATCGGATGCATGCGGGAGAGCCGGCTGGATTTTATGAGTCCAAAGTGAATGGTGAGAAGTTCATCGTCTCTTATATCTATTTGGAAAATACGGGATGGACGCTGTTGGAAGCGAAGCCGTATAAAGAAGTGTACGCGAATCTGAAGCAGCTGATGGATACGATTCTGTTAATTACGGGAGCTGTTTTTGTCGGGGCGCTGCTCTTAACGCTATCGGTTTCTCGAGGTATTTACAAGCCGGTCAGAAGGCTGATGGAACAGACATCGCCCGGCGGAGCGGGAAGGGATGGGTTCCTGAAGCCTGGCGTGAAAGACGAGTTTTCCTATTTGACCGAAGTGTATCGGAAGTCGAGAGAACAGCTGTATGAATACAACCTCGAGAAGAATAATAATACAAGCATCATGAAGATTTACTTTTTGAAAAAGTTGATGGCAGATAGCTACAGTATGAATGCAGCTGAATTTGAAGATGTGCTGCGACTGTTGAATGTCAACCTAATGAAAGACAAACCGTTCCTGATTTGTGTTTTGCGTATCGATGAGTACAAGAAATTCCTAAGCCATAAAAGCTTAGCCGAAAGAGAATTGCTGCGCTTCGCTATCACTAATGTTACGACGGATGCCCTATCGATAATGAGTGTCGCCCAAACCGTGGATATGAAAGATGACTCGTTCACCATTCTATTAAACATGTCTGATAGTCATGAGGAATCCGTGGAACAGGTGGAACAAGCGCTGCAGGAAGCACAGAACTACATTCAGAAGCACTACCATATCTCTTTTTCAGCGACTGTCAGCGATGTCATAAGCGAATATACAGCGATTGCTGGCGCCTATAATCATACCTTGGCTAATAGCTCCTATCGATATGTTTTTGGAACGAAGTCCGTGATTACGCAAGCACTCATTGACGCGAATACACAAAATGTAGATATTGAGCAAGTGTTGGAAATGGTCGGTAAATTTATGGATGCGGTGCCTAAGGGGCATGCGATCAAAACAGAAGAAAGACTGCGTGAAGTGTTCGGGCAGATCCGCAAGCTGGACTATGGCAGCATCATGTTGGTGAGTATGCAGGTGGTGCACCATTTGAAGAAGACGATATTTGAGATGAACCGTACGAGCAAGGAACCGATTGCAGTGCCCGCTAGACTTATGAGTCGTGAGTTGTATGAGGAAGAAACGATTGAACAGTTCGAGGGACTTCTGTTGGAAGCGGTACGCGCCATTCATAGTGAGGGAGAAGAAAAAGGGATTCAAGGCAACCAAGTGGTCGCCGATACGATCAAGGAGATCATCGATTCCAACTATTTCGATTCCTCCCTCTCTGCTGCAAGTATTTCTGAAATGATGAGACTGCCCGCGTATAAATTGAGCAAAATATCCAAGATCCATCTCGGGATGTCGATCCCCGAATATATTAATCAGGTGAAGCTGCATAAAGCAGTGGAATGGATGGAGAACTCCAAACTAAGCATCCAGGAGATCATGCAGCGCGTAGGTGTTGAGAATGAAAGTTATTTCTATAAACTGTTCAAGGCTAAGTTTGGCATGACGCCAAGGGAGTATATGGCGAAGCGGGTGCGATAAGTGGATTCGGAATCAATGCAATAAGAAGAAAACGACCCGGTTGTCCATAAATTCATGGACTTCCGGGTCGCGTCGTTTAGTTATGCAAAGACAGCGCACATTTCCCTTATAAGGTATGTGCGCTGTTTTTGCGATATTGGTGCGGAGAAGTGCCAATGTGGGTTTTGAATAACTGGCAGAAGTAAGACACATTGTTCAGCCCGACCGCCGAGGCGATGTTATGAACAGGCTCGGATGTGGTTCTGAGCAGCCAACAAGCTTCTCGTAATCGTTTGGCCGTTAAGTATTCCGTAATACTGCTGCCGGAAAATTTGCGAAAGAGATGCGACACATGCGTGGTATTTAAATGCAGGGATTCTGCTAGGTCTTCCAGTTTGAAGGGATTCTGATAGTTGTCATCAATCCATTTCATGATGTGTTCTACATGATGAATGGGGCGTTGGATGGCGGATGCGGGGTCTTGTTTATCTGGCCATTGCGCTCGCAGCCCCTGCAGGAAGGCGATCAAGAAGATCGTGAACGCTTCCATATGTTCTTCCTTGGGCGTCATCCGTAAAGCATCATCTAACTGTTTCAACTGAACATCCCATTCAGACGCTAATTCGGGCAAGTACAGGACTTGGCAGGTTAGGGTATCTTTCCACAAGGATCGAAAGAAGCTCTGCAATCTGGGCAAGGTGCTCAGCATGTTGTCTACAAGAGAAGGTTCAAATAAAAACTTCGAGCGTTCATAGGAATTGTGCGTTTTCGTATTGAGATCCATTTTGACCCGATGCAGTTGATAAGGTTGGAAGAACATTAATGTGTTTGGTTTTATCTCGTACATATAAGGATCAATGATGACGGAGCCTTCCCCTTCATGCACATAGATAAATTCCATGCCTTGGTGAGCATGATAAATGTCCCAGAAGGCAGTCGTTTGACTGTGAAACGTCATTTGGACCGGTTCGTTATTAAGTTGAAAATCCTTAATGAGAGTCAGTAGGACGACCTCCTCTAAATAAATCACAATACAACAACATTTTAACACAATGCAGGGCAAAGACAATATGATACTATGTGGCTACAATGAAATCATAATCACGATTTCATTAAGGAGCAAACTCAAATGATGACAACACGGCATTTTGACAAGCAGCAAAGTATAGAAGCTCGATGCGGCTCTAATACCCCGCGTATCTTAGAAAATATTGCTAATCACTATATCGGGACGCACCCCGCGAATTCTTTCACTTGGCGGATGTATAGCCGACAAGGATTTAGGCAAATGGCAGATGCCAGATATGATCTCAACTTGGGAGAGAAGTTTCCTGATGCGACGAATGGACAGTTTGGCTATGCCTTCACTCAAATATGGAGCGATACGGATAGGGTGATCGAGTCGGCACTAAGCTGCTATGGCCCGGCAACCGTATATGTGGATGGAAAACTGCTCTATAAGTCAGAGACGCTTGATGAGTTGAACTCTGCGAACAAACGTCATCTGAAAATACCGCTGAGTTCGGGTTGGACGACGATCCTGATTAAAATGCGTAAAACGCCAGCCGGGTTCGGCTGTATCCTAGGAACGATTCGCAGCAAATGGACTACACCACCTGCCTTATCCCCATTCAGCGAGCGAGAAGGTCAAGCAGGATGGATCTACTCACTTCCCGTAGATGAGGATGTGTTTAAAGCGCATGCGTTGCCCGTCCTAGGACAAAGTGAGATGGAGACGGGCCTTGAATGGCGACCATCGCTGAAGTGGGAAGCAGACGAGATCAGGCAACCTGTTTTCACGAGAATGTTCGGGGATCAAGTTAAAACGGGTCAATATGCATATGGTTGGACTCGTCTGCTTTGTCAATCTCCAGGAAAGCAGCGCTATTCCTTTAGAGGAACCAACCAGAGTGGAGCGCTAACCTTGTGGATAGACGAAACGGAAGTCTTTCATGCGCAGGCTTTACAACCCATTCATTTTGACATCGATCTGACCTATGGCCACCATCAACTCTTGGTGCGGTCACAAAGCGGTGGGAAGGATTGGGGCTTCCAACTATTCATCCATCAAAATGGCAAGTCATGTGAGGTTGAGCTTCCGCATCCCATCCAAGGCACAGACGAACGCTGGTTGTATGCAGGACCTTTTCAAAATGAAAGGGAATATACGCCCGCAGAATTGCAAACGATGTATACCGTTTGGGAACCAGAGAACGGAGGCCTTTATTGGCGGCTGGATCAACCGGATGCTTGGGTTCGTCCCTATATGGAGAACACGAATTATGCGCGTTGGAACTATCCGCTTGGCGTCACGCTGTATGGTTTGCTGCAGGCAGGTAGAATGCTTGGGCGTGAAGACATCGTACGTTATGTGACTCATCATATCTCGGAGTGTACCCAAATTTACGAGTATGCAAAATGGGATGGCAAACAGTACGGTTTTCCATGGGTCAATCATCAGTTAGTTGAATTGGACATGTTGGATGATTGCGGTTCGTTTGGATCTGCGATGCTCGAGGCGTATACAGAAGATCAGGAAAGTACCTATTTGGAAGTAGCTGAAGTGATAGCAGACTTCATCATGAACCGTCAGGAACGTAGAGAGGACGGGGCATTTTATCGGGAAAGTCCTGGATATTACATGGAAAAAACACTCTGGGCTGATGATTTATATATGAGCACCCCGTTCATGAAACGCTATTATTTACTCACCGGGAATATGAGCATTCTGGATGATGCAGCTGAGCAATTTATGGCCTATAAAAAGTATTTATATATGCCTGAGCTGAAAATCATGTCGCATGTTTACGATTTCAAATTTAACACGGCCACCTATGTGCCATGGGGCCGAGGGAACGGTTGGCCACTATTTTCACTGTCGGAGCTATTGGAAGTACTACCGTTGGCTCACGCTCGAAGAGGAGATTTAGTTGCATTTTTCCAAGAGTTTTGTGATGGATTACTTTCACTTCAAGGGGAAAATGGTTTGTGGCATCAAGTCCTGACCCATCCCGATTCCTATGAAGAGACCTCCTGCACAGCCATGTTCATCTACGCCTTCTGTAGAGGTTTGCGTATGGGGATCCTGAAGGATAATCGCTCCGCATTTGAAGCTTCCATTAGGCTTGGTTGGAAAGGGTTGACGAGCAATGCGATCGATCAGTACGGCAATGTACACGGGGTGTGTACGGGATCCAAATATGCGTTCACCGCTGATTATTATAAGGATGACTTGCCATGGAAGACCAACGATACACACGGTATCGGCATCGTGATGCTGGCTGGCATTGAAGTTGAACGATTGAAAAATTATTGGGCCAGTGGAGAGTGAGGTGGACCATGAGCGAAGAAGTCAGATACCATATGCTTCGCCCTGAGCAGATTATTGCGAGGAGAACGGAATGTCCGGTAGTTTACATACCTATAGGCACGCTGGAATGGCATGGCTTGCATAATCCCGTTGGAGCCGACTCCTTGCAGGCAGAAGGCATTGCCATTAGATGCGCACAAAAGGGAGGCGGACTTGTATTTCCGCCATTGTACTACGGCGAAAGCCGGGTTGAAGGCTTGATGGAAGCTAATGCGGCGGACAGACAGCAAATTGCAGAAATGATGCAGCTGAATCCTGACAATTTTCTTCCGGAACGAATGCCTTTTTCCGCTATGGAACAAGTGATCAATTACGAGAAGCTTCTCCTGCATATCCTTGCGGAAGCGGAATCGCTTGGCTTTCGGGTAGGCGTTCTAGTTGCTGGACATTATCCGCTAATCGATCATGCCAGAGCGGCTGCGATGCTGTTCAACAAACGGTTGCATAGCCGCAGCAGCAGCGGCATGCAGGCTTGGGCGTTTGTTGATTATATGCTGGTGGAAGACCGGTACGAATGTGCTGGGGATCACGCTGCTGGGTGGGAGACTTCGCACATGATGGCGCTTCATCCTGAGACGGTTAGACTGGACTTGCTTCCACCGAAAGGGGAACCGCTTATCGGCGTCGGAGGTGTGATGGATCCAAGGGATTCAAGCGCAGCTTTCGGCAATGAAACGATCGATTTGGCTGTCGATATTGCTGTCAAGGAGACGTTGCATCGGTTGGAGAACAGAAGCATGTATTTCCGACATGGGCACTCGTTTCGAGAGGGATTATGGAAACAGGGATGAATGGGGTAAGCCGTATCAGCAGGATGCGGTTTATTTTTCTAGAGAAGCTACTGGAGGGATCGTGCTGATATGAGAGACGAAAAAGATTTTGAAGGTTTGCAGCAGAATATGGCAACGGAGCACAGCTTTCTGAAAAATCGTTTTTTGCGGCCTGTGGATACGTGCAACGAGCTGAAGCATTTACTCTGGCAGGAGCTTGCACTATCCAAATTAATTGGAGGGTGGATACCGGCCATTCCGGTATATGAGCAGAAGATTCAACTTGGTCGATTATGCTATGTGCATAATCGGAATGTGAAATGCTTGTATGAACGTATCGAGGAACTGCCTGGCGGTATGCATGACAAGGATTGGATGCCTGATATCACGAGGGAGGCATTCGAAAGAATGTTCGGTGCGCCAGATGAACACACTTTTCTGGTCAGTTACTTATTTATCCTTAGACATTTGTATGCCCAATATGATGCATTGGTGGCCAAACTGGATCCAATTTTAAATGCGCCTACACTGGACCAGATCAAGATCATCTTCATGGAACGGGAAGCAACACAGCGCTGGCTGCATGAGCAATTGCAGTTTGTCCATTGTGGAAGTGAAGAAGGGTCGCGAAAGCTGGCGGAATGGGAACGGTATATCCTTACTGTCTGGGCAGTTTTCCAAGCAAATGCTCTCGTAGATGATGTGAACTCTGTGACCTGGCCAGTTAACCTGGTGCAGGATCCAGCTGGTCCGCTTCCGGAGAAGGCAAAGCTTGAAAGTAAATATCCACGATATACGAATCCAAAACCGCAAAAATCCTATACAGATACCAGTATGTCTGTGCTGCATGACAGTGTGAAACAAATGATATACATCTATGCTACTGAGATTTTTGCTGGAGAGACGTTGTCCTGCATTTATTATTATGTGGATCGGATGCCTTTGCCTTTTTACTTTGATCTGGCCCGTCACATGTGGGACGAATTTCGTCACAGTCAGATGGGTATGCGCCGTTTGCTGCAGATGGGCTATTCAGTCGACCAATTCCAGTGGCTGGGGGGTCCAGGCAAGCAGGATGTCAAAGAACATTTTACCGAATTGTATTCCAACTTAACTCTGTTAGGTGAAGCTTGCGGCTTCAAGAAGAAGCGAAAGTCGGCAGAAGCGTTTTGGAAATTTGGCGATGTATTATCTGCGATTACCTGTGAATTTGACTTGATTGATGAACGCCGCCATATTGATTTTTCTGTGAGATGGGGACCGGAGTTGTTCAAGAAGGCCGATATGATTATTACTTATCAGGAAATGGCGGAAATGACGAGAGTCCGTCGATTAACCGAACTTGAAACTGTACCCGCTGAGGAAATAGCTAAGCTCGCGAAAAACTTCCCTATTTTCTGCAGCTTCCATACATCAGAACTGGCATATCACAATTATTAAATTCATAAATGTGAAAACGTTTCATTGACGTGTATAAATGCCCGAGATATAATCATACTGTCATAGAAAACGCTTCCATGGGAGGATGGATACACATATTGCAATTCAAGAAAAGAAAGGCGGATTCATTAATAATTCTAATCAGCAAATGAAAAAGGAGGATTTTATTCAAATGGCAAACAAAATGAAACCAATTATGAGATTTTTACTTATTGTTGCAGTATTCATTTCACTTGTTCTTCCTAATTCAGCATTTGCAGCATATGTGCATCAGCCTGTCGAGATTCAAGAACCTGCATCGCCTATCCAGGTCACGGTGAACGGCAAAAATATGAAATCGGATGTATCGCCTAAGTTTATGGACGGCAAAATATGGGTATCTACCGAGGCAATTGCTCATTATTTATATTCGGTATTTTATGAGTCTATCGATGGCAAAGCATTTACTTTAAAGAATGATTTTTATGAGATGACAGCTACATATGGAAGCAACGAAGTCACATTAAAAGACGGCTCAACGGTTACGACCGAAATGCCCTTTAAAGAAGGTATTAGAAGTTTTATTCCATTGGATACTGTCATGTATGCCTTTGAAGCAACCTACACGTGGGATGCCTCGAGCAATACGGCAAAAGTTCTATATGATGAAAATCGGCATATTTCCGCTGATGCCGCTTTGCCGGTAGCCGTACCGGGTGTTGATATAACAGCCGTGGGAAAATCGAGAGACGGCTATTATAGTATTCCGAGCGATGATCCGAACGCCGAAGTAACCGTATGGCGGAAGTCAGCGGATCCGGCAAACTATGTAGTAGCCCAACCGAGAAATACCGGAAACGCTTGGTTAATAGCACCTAAGCCCGGTTATAATGCGGCAACAGGAGCCTTTGAGGGAGGCCTTAGTTATTTGTCCGGCGGCGGCAGCGACGACATCATTAGAGTGAGAATACAATACTCAGATGGCAGGCCAGATAAGGAATTTAAAACAACCATTTCCACAAGCGCTGCTCAAAGTGGTTCTGGCATACCAACTACAGGTAACGATTTGCTTTTAAGAACTACGTTCAATAATTTAAGTTTGTATCTAAATTATGCCGGTTATACGACTCCTGGAGATACGATTGCATATAAGCTTCCGACATCACCTGTCACCACCATACAGGTTGTCCCTGACCCTGCTAATGAGGTGCGATTCAGGAAAACAGGAGTTGCGACATGGGAAGACGGCCTTCCACTGGCATGGGATTCGGTCAACAAGCAGTTCAGAGGCTCTATTGTCGGTCTTGAACCCGACACGGATTATGAAGTGCAAGTTAAAGTCCTTAAGGATGGTTCTACATACACCAAGCAAATAAGAACATGGAAAGAAGACGTGCCAATTGCTAGAGATATACCTATCGCATCCATCTATGAGCCGGGAAAACCGCTGTCGGTTCAAGGGATTAGAGGAACGGAAAACGGATATATCCGAATCATTGGGGACGGAAGTACCGTTATCGAAGTAACTGACGAATTTTGGGAAGCGGTATCTATTGCGCAGTCCGAATATGTTATTTTGGAGAACTTAATGATTCGTGGAGGCAAGAGAAGCGCGATATCGGTTCTCAGTTCAAGTCACCACATCCGAATTATTAATAGTGATATTTCAAATTTCGGAAGAGAAGCAACACAATACTTAGCTAAGCAAACGGTAGTGGCAAATGCAGATCCAAACCTGGCTGTTGACTTGCGTACAGGGCAAAGTTACTCTGCCAACGCAACGCCTGTTAACAATGACTCCGGTATTTTTATCAGCGACGCAAGCAATCTCGTCATTGAAAAAAACTATATTCATGATGCAAGAACCAAAACCAATGCATGGAACGGCGGCGGCGGTAGAGCGTGGTACCCTGAATGGGACGATAAGCATCCGCAAGGTGTAAGCGCTATGTATGCAAGAGGCGGGCAAGGCGTCGTTATTCGATACAACGACATTGTCGGAAGCGATGATCATCGTTTTAACGATGCCATTGAAACTTGGGGGAATGGCGAAGTAGACGGCGGTGTTGGGAAAGATTCCGACGTGTACGGAAATTATTTCGCGTATACGCAAGATGACAGCGTCGAATTAGAAGGCTCGGATATGAACGTGAGGTTTTACAACAACAAAATAGAAGGGGTCGCTAATGGCGTAGGTCTCGATACGAACTATGTTGGTCCCATTTATTTGTATAGAAATGTCCTAACAAACTTGGGTGATGAATGGGGCTTGATTCAAGGCGCACTGAAGCACGGGGCTGCTACGAAGGAAGCGAATATGGGGTTAGGCGCTAACTATCTGTTCAACAATACAATTCTTAGCTCAGCTAGTCATATTACCCGCAAAGATAGTCAAATATACAGACCGTATTATCGCAATAATATTATCGAATCGATGGATAGTCCTTTGGCTAATGGCCAAGTCATCATTACGATTAAACACATTTACAATTATCCTGGCGCTAGCTACGATTACGACTTGTTTAACGGATCTGCGGTAACCACTAATGCTTACGGTACTACCGGTGGACCTACGCCGATTGTTGAGCCAAATGGGATAACCGGTGAAAAAATCGGAACACCTGTAACGGCAATCAATCCGGATTCAAGCAAAAAGGCCACTTTCACGAACAGAGCAGAAGGTGACTTGAGCCAAACAAGCGGAAGCCTTGGTTTTGATAAGGGCACAACGATTAATAACTTTGTAACCTCAGCCGACTACGCTGGCGCAGCACCTGATATCGGAGCGATAGAAAGCGGCAAAGATGTGATTGTTCCGACTAGACCAACCGCTTTAAGATCAGGTGGCAGTAAGTATCAGCTTAACCTTACAGGGAACACCACGCAGCAAGTTGTTATTAAAACAGCAGGTATTCCGACCGGAACAAAGTATGATTTGCGGAAGAACAGTGATTATGCTTGGTTCACCGTTACCAATTCAGAAGGAAATACCAAAGGCACTATAACTCAGGGTGTCGACTTGGTACTCACTGTAACAGGCTACCCCAAGAAAATCGGCAAAAACTTCTTAGGTGAGCAATTTGGAACAACCATTACGAAAGGTCTTGCTGACCTTGCTAATACAAAAGCGAATGTATTAACGGGTCAACCGGCAAAAGGCAAGGGAGCTTTCCTAGTAAAATTGGACGGTGGTCTTTCGTTACCAATTTCCGTTTATGTTTCGGAAGGTGACTATGATACGAACTATAGTCTTACTTATAAATACAATGACGGCGTTACATCTGATGCAAGCTTGACCGTTCATGCAAACGGAGAGTCTCTCGGTGAAATCGTTACACCTCCGACGCCGACGAGAGCCAATTATACGTTTGTAGGTTGGTTCGACGAGACGTATGCGAATAAGTTTGATTTCAGCAAAGCCGTCGAAGCGGATACGGTTCTTTATGCCAAATGGAAGCCGAGCATCCAAAATTTCACCGTCGCGTTTAACACGAATGGCGGATCGGCTGTTGCAGCAATATCCGATCTTACCAGCGGAGCAACGATTGCCAAACCGTCAGATCCGACTAGAAATGGTTATGCTTTTGACGGTTGGTATACGGATGGGGAATTCCAAAACGCTTTTGACTTTGAGACTGGCGTGATTACACAAAGCCTAACACTTTACGCAAAATGGACTTCTCTAGACACAGCGATACCCCAAACATGGGATCAAGCTGGAGTGGATGCTGTTCTAAACAATCCGAATTTTGCCGGTATTATTGACTTGTCGGGATTTACAACTTCACCAACGGGCAACGTGACAATTAACGTACCTTTAAACAAGCATCTTACAATCAAAGGCAATCCTAACGTTGAGTTTGTTGGAGTTGCCATAATTAACGAAGGCAACAACGAGTTGACAATCAACAATCTTAAAATGAAATCAGCAGATGCGCAAGCTAAAGCAGCTCTGTACTTTGCGACAGGAAGCAATAGTCTCATGCTTGTCGGCACAAACGTCATCACCACCGTACACACTGCACTCATCGTCGGCAATGGAGCGGGAATAGGCATTCCTGTTGGCAGCGCCTTGACCATCCATGCAGCGGATACAAGCCAAACGCTTACCGTTACCGGTGCCAATGAGGCTGCGGGCATAGGTGGAGGTAAAGGCAGTGCAGGCGGCGCCATTACGATCGCCGGCGGCAAGATTACGGCGACGGCCGGCGGGAATGCCGCAGGCATCGGTGGCGGTAGAGGCGGCGCAGGCGGCGATATTACGATCACCGGCGGCACGATTTCTCTTGCCAAAGGCGGCAGCAACTCTGCTGGCATTGGCGGTGGCAACGGCGGCGCAAGCGGCAACATTACCATCAGTGGTGGAACGGTTACTGCCACAGGTGCTAACGGTGCAGCAGGCATCGGTGCCGGCGCCCTCGGTACGGGCGGCAACATCACGATCACCGGCGGAACGATTACGGCGGGCGGCGGTTCCTCCGGTGCAGGTATCGGCGGCGCAAGCGGTAACATCACCATCAGCGGTGGAACGATTACAGCCACAGGCGGCGGTTCCGCAGGCGCAGGCATTGGCGGCAGTACGGGCAACGCAGGCGGCAACATTACCATCACCGGCGGAACAATTACGGCTATCGGCGGTGGCAATTCAGCCAACGCAGCCGCAGGCATCGGCGGAGGTAAGAATGGCGCAGGCGGCAATATCATCATCAGTGGCGGAACGATAACGGCTACAGGTGGCGGCGTGACCACCGCTATGGGCGCAGGCATCGGCGGCGGAGAAAACGGCGCAAGCGGAAGTATACTGATTTATGGCGAGAATACCCAGGTCACGGCTATTGCTAAAGCGGCCTCAGCATCCAACATCGGTGCAGGTTCTGGCGCAACTTCAACGGGGAACGTCTTTGTGGCATTGCCAAAAGGCAAACTGAGAAGCCTAACTGCCGATCTAGGCAATACGGTTGCATTTTCGTCAACTACGGGTTCACAAGGCACGGTAACAGCGGAATTACCTTCTCCGCTGAATGCTGCTCCATTCTCGGCATCCATAGGCGTGTTATCAAACCTAAATACAACACCGACGAACATGTCCGTTATCACTTCGCTTACGGATAAAGAAGTTTTGTTTGGATATCCGAACGCTACGCCTATTAAGAGGACGGGGGCTGAACTTGCAACGGTTGGTGCGGCCGTACCATTTGAGGTAATCCAAACTGCCTTAAACAAGTACAAGGTTGAGTTTATCGGCTTTGACGGTTCGACTGTTGTACAGACACTGATTGTCGAAGAAGGCAAAACAATTGATTGGACCATGGTTAACGCTGTGGAATACAACACGAACACCGATGTATGGATGGGTTGGTATATAGCCGAAAGCGGCAATCCATTTTGGGGTATGAATGAACCTATCACCCAAAATTACCGTTTAATGCCGTGGGTAGAGAGAAAGGAATACACCGTCAAATTCGTTATTGACGGCAGTGACGTTCAAGCACAAAAAGCAACGCATGGCTCATTTGTATCAGCACCTGCAAGCCCGACGAAGAACGGCTATAATTTCGAAGGTTGGTTCGAGGGCAATGCAAGCGAGGCATTTGACTTCATTAACACGCCAATAATAGGAGACATCGAGCTGACAGCGAAATGGGCGCAAAAATATGATATAGAAATTACAAGTGTGTCCCCGGGTAATGGGCAAGGCAATGTGAATTTTGCCATTCTTTCATCAAACGGCAACGGTTATAAGGTGTTTATAGCAAACAGCAAAGATGGAGAATTCACAGAATACAGCAATGTCAATTACAACGCCAAAGGGGCGCACATCAAGGGGCTTACAAACGAAAAGAGCTATTATGCGTATATCGAATATACAGATAAAACAGGCACTATAAGAAGCAACACTGTTGAGATAAAACCGAGCAAGTAGGTTAACTGACAGCAATTAAATCGCTCCCTCCTCACTTTATTGGTTAAATTACGTTGCCAATAATAAAGTTTACAGTTAGGGCGGCTATAGATAGCCGCCCTTTTGTTTGTATCGATCTGTCAGGATAACATGCACTTTATTCATAAATGTGAAAACATTTCATTGACGTGAATTAATAGTCGGGATATAATTAAGGTACATAAGAAAGCGATTCCAACTAGGTGTTCTACATTACAAGTACACATATATGGGAGGGTTTTAATTGAAAAAGACGAGTTTGGTTATATTGAGCAGTATGATGGTAGTAACGCTTGCAGCTTGCGGCAATGGTCAAGGAGAATCGACGGCAACGGTCAGTAATGCACCTGCTGCGACTGCGGGAACTGCCGCTCCCAAAGAAGTGACACTTAAGGTAGGTTTGCCAGGAAGCTATGACGTTACCAAAAAAGAGATTATCGAAGGTTTTCAGAAGAAATTCCCTTATATTAAATTGGAAATTCAAGACGCGCCATGGGCTGAATTTGCTACAAAAATTACAGCGCAAATTGCCGGCAACAATGCTCCAGACATCTGGTTCCAGGAAAATGCGATTATTCGTGGTTACGGGAAGCGTGGGGTAGCGGAGGATCTTACAGCGTATATCAAACGTGATCTTAAAGAGAGTGACTATGTCAGCACTTTATATGCAGCCAAGGATGAGAGTGGCAAGGTATGGGGCATACCGCATGGTTTGAACCCGATTGCGCTGGCGTATAACAAGAAAATTTTTAAAGACGCAGGCATTGAAGCTCCAACCGATAACTGGACTTACCAGGATATGTTGGATACAGCTAAGAAGTTAACCAAAGACACAAATGGCGACGGCAAAACAGATATTTACGGCATGTCCGTCGAAAAAAATATGACGCAAGGCTACTGGCCATGGTCGAAGATTTACGGCGGCGGTTGGTTGGATGAAACCAAAACGAAGTCCATGCTCTTGGATCCGAAAACAATTCAGGGTGTTACGGCATGGCAAAATACGATGAAAAGCGGAATTGCTCCAACATCCGATACGCTTGAAGCCAATGGTAAAATTGCTCAAATGTTCGGGGAAAATAAAATCGGTATGATGATTATGCAATACAGCGGACAACTTACATACAAAAAAGATTATCCGAACTTGGATTATGACACAGTCATGGTTCCTAAAGGCTTCGATGGCAAGCGATATGTTCCGTTTGTTGCGAACTCCTGGGTTATCTTCTCTAAAGCGAAGAAGGAACAGAAAGATGCAGCATGGGAATTCCTGAAATATTTCTTGGGTGATGAGGCTCAGGGATATCTGGCTTCAAGCGGTGCTTCACTTCCGCTCAGAGTATCCGCTAACGCAAAGTTGGATCTGAACACCAATCCGAAAAACAAAAAAGCATTCACCGAAGGGCTTGCTCAAGCTGGTGTGACTACGGATGAAACACCGTTCTGGAGCGAAATGACATCAGCGATTCAACCGATCTTCCTCGAAATGTTTAAAGGGAACAAAACGCCAGAGGTAGGCTTGAAGGAAGCTGATGAAAAGTTGAAAACGGTTCTTAATAACAACAAGTAGCCATGTCGCAATGTTTAGGGGGAGGTCAACACCTCCTCCTATATTTATGAAGATGAGGAGTGCTGCGTCATACAAAGGTACAATTATTGGGGATACATACTCACACTGCCGTTTGTCATCGGGTTTCTTGTTTTCTCAGCCTATCCTTTTATTTATTCCTTGTATCTAACCTTCACGAAATGGGACATGTTCAATGCTCCGCGGTGGGTAGGTCTTCAAAACTGGAAAACGATTTTTCATGAGAAGCAAATGTATTATGCGTTTCGCAATATTTTTTATTTTGCTTTGATCTTTGTGCCGCTGAAAACGGGTATCGCGTTCGTTGCGGCGTATGTGTTAAACCAGTCTATCCGCTTCAAAGGTTTCTTTCGGGTCATTTTCTTTTTACCTGTGATTACGCCCTGGATCGCAGCAGGTATGGTATGGTCATGGATCCTGAATTCTCACTTCGGTGTTGTCAATTTGCTTCTCAGTTACGTTCACCTAGGGCCGTACAAATATCTCGATAATCCGAATTGGTGGGTAGTCATTGGGAGTGTAGCTATAGCGAATGTATGGAAAGGTATAGGGGGCTCGATGGTGCTGCTGCTGGCAGGTATGCAAAATATCTCGAAAGACTTGTATGAAGCGGCAGATTTAGATGGTGCCTCCAAGTGGCAAGTTTTCAGAAGCATTGTAGTTCCGCTCGTCTCACCGATGGCCTATATGGTACTTATTCTTTCGACAATTTCCGCCTTCCATGCCTTTGATTCATTCCTTACGTTGGTCGGTGCACCAGGAGGAGTTAGGGACCAATTGCTGACCGTGAACATTATGATTTACCGTGATGCTTTTATTTTATTCAAAATGGGACCTGCTTCCGCAATGGCATGGCTGCTATTCATTGTGATCCTGGTCATTACAATCTTCCAACGGCAGATGGAAAAGAGGTGGGTGCACTATGACTAAAGAATCAAAACTAAGCGCAACGCTGCTTTATTCGTTTCTAATCATAGGCGGATTTTGCATGTTCATTCCATTCTATTGGATGGTAGTGACTTCGATCAAAACCGGAGCAAAAGTGCTGCAGATGCCGCCGCAGTGGATTCCTGATCCGGTGACTTGGCAGCATTATGTTGCTGCATGGAACAGCCAGAATGTTCATTTTGCCCGTTACACATTAAATAGCTCCATTGTGACTTTTTTCGATGTCGCCGGAACGATGATTTCTTGTGCCGTTATCGCATTTGGGCTTGCCATGTTTGAGTTTAAATTAAAAAAATGGATCTACCTGGCCATGGTATCGACTTTGATCCTGCCTGGTCAGGTGACCATGGTTCCGCAATACTTCATTTGGAAAAATCTAAATGCTCTTGACACCTTTTATCCATTAATTGTGCCAGCCTTTCTTGGAGGAGCATTCGGCATATTCCTCATGCATCAATTTTATAAAACATTGCCAAAGGAACTTTTTGAAGCAGCGCTTATCGATGGCTACACCCCATGGGGAGTGCTCTGGCGCATTTATATCCCACTGTCCAAACCTGCGCTTTCGGCATTGGCTGTGTTCACATTCATCGGTGCATGGAGTAATACGATCGGACCTCTTTTGTATTTAACGAATAACAAAATGTTTACACTGCCGCTTGGCCTCTTATTTCTTAAGGCGGTTAATGATCAACCTAATGAAATTCCGATCGTTATGGCTGCTGCGTTCATTATCACCATACCGGTTGTCATCTTGTTCCTGTTTGCTCAGAAGCAATTCATTCAGGGGATGGCATCGACCGGCTTGAAGGGATAAGCTGGAACGGGGCCAGAAGTGTCCCTATTGTCTAAAGCAGGAGGTATTTGAATGAATTTACCACTTCAGGATAAGGTCATTGTTGTGACCGGTGCGCTCGGTAAGATCGGTTTCGCCTCAGTACGGATGTTTCTGGGCAGAGGAGCTAAGGTCATCGCCAATGATTGGGTAGCTGCGGAGGATTCTCCCCGTATGATGGCGCTTCAAGAGCAGTATGGCCCAGATTGCCTGCTTTTCGTGCAGGCCGATGCGAGCAATGAAGATCAGGTCGCTGGCATGTTCCAGCAAATCCGCGAACAGTTTGGCCGCCTGGATGGGTCCTTTCATAATAGCTATACGCAGAATCGAAAGCCCGTTGCGGAATACACGTTGGAGGACTGGAATCAAGTTATCCAAGGTACGCTCACTTCGACATTTCTCATAAGCAAGCATGCCATCCTGCTAATGAAGGATTCCGGAGGCGGTTCAATCGTCAATACATCTTCCATCCTTGGGGTAAAACCGAGGGCAGGAGAAGGAGCATACGGGTCGTCGAAAGCTGGGGTCAACTTCTTGACGCAGGTCATCGCTGCCGAGAATGCCGTTCACGGCATACGGGCTAACGTGATCATACCGGGGGATGTTAAAGAACCGAAGCCGGTGTCGCCTGAGAAGGCGGAAGAGCTGCGAAAGAGTACCTGGTTAGGGCGCAGCGGCACGCCGGACGAGATTTCCGAGCTTGCTTCGTTCCTGCTGTCTGATGCTTCTTCGTATATAACGGGATCACTGTATACGATAGACGGAGGGATTCGGATATGAGATCGATGAAGATGGAGGCGGCTGAAGGATGAAGAAGCGTGTCGCAGCGATCATAACCCAGTATAAGCTCAATTCGCACGCAGATGTGATTGTTAGCAGGCTGCTCGGCGAGCTTGGCTATGAACCGCAAGTTGAGCTGGTTGCGATGTATGTTGAGCAAGTAACGGATAGAGACTTGAGTCGCGAGCTGTCCGCCAAGCATGGTGTAGCGATCTGCGCCACCATTGAGGAAGCGGTTGCCTGGGGCGCTCCTGAACAGAAAATCGACGGCATTGTCGTCATTGGGGAGCATGGAGATTATCCATGGAATGAGAAACAACAGCACTTGTATCCAAGGCTGCGGTTTATGAAAGAGACGTTAGCTGCCATGGATCGTCACGGAGTCCGCGTACCTATATTCCTTGATAAGCATTTCTCCTACGATAATGAGGATGCGCGATGGATTTATGATGAAGTTAAGAGTCGGGGTATTCCATGCATGGCGGGATCCTCCATTCCATATACGGATTATGTGCCTCACTTCGATCTTTCCTTTCTGCAGGGAGGCCGTACTTTCTTTGTCGTCAGCCATGGTGGGCATGAATCCTACGGATTTCATGGCATGGAAGTGCTGCAGGTTTTGGCTGAGCATCGGCGTGGTGCCGAGTCGGGTGTTGCGTTCGTTCATGCCTTAGCTGGCGATGAGATGTGGCAAGCGATGGATCGAGCGGAATGGCCGGAGGCGCTGATGATGAAAGCACTCGCACTCGAGCCGGAGCTAGTTGGAAGGCATCCCCGCAATGAATGCCCTGATCCCGCACTATTCGTTGTCGTGTATAATGACGGCACGATGGGTTATGTGGCGCAGCTTCATAAATTCGCTACGAGATGGAGCTTTGCCGTTCAGGATCATGCAGACGCTAGTATCGCTGCGTATTGTAATACAGGGCGTGAGCGGCCTTACAGCCATTTTACTAAATTGACCGAATTAATCGAAGAAATGATACAGTATGGCACACCTCCTTGCCCGATTGAAAGGAACCTGTTAACTACGTATCTCATTAATACGGCCATGGAATCCTTATATCTTAAGCGCCCGTTGTCCTTAGACGCATGGAGCGTTGCGTATGACCCAAAAGGTTTATATACGAGCTAGCTACTCTTACATTACAAAATATGGAGGTCTTTTATGCGAACTGAGATAATGGGTTCAAACAGCAGTAAACCGATCTCTCCAGCGATCCAAACGGACTCATTGGTATTCGTATCGGGGCAAGGCGGTCTTGATCCGCTTACAGGCGCCGTAGTTGGCAATGATCTGGAATCGCAAACGGTTCAGACGATGGAAAATATTAGACAGATTCTCGCCGCTGCCGGACTTACTTTGGACGATGTGGTGAAATGTAATATTTATTTGAGCGATAGGAAGCTGTATGAGGAATTCAATACCATTTACAGACGTTTTTTCACAAGCCCGTTTCCCAGCCGTACAGCTATTTATTGTGACTTGAATTATGATCTGCTCGTTGAGATTGATGTTATCGCCCAGATACGGAAATAAGGGAGAGAAGACGCTATGGTTGCGCACGTTTACAACTGCATCTATCAGAGTGGAAGCGAAGTGCGCTGGGAGGAAATAGGGAGCATACCGCTTGTTGATAATGTAACTGGAGAAGAAGCACGTTTAAACACAACCGTGAAAATTTGCCGCACCGATAGCTATATCCATGTGCGCTTTGAATGTGCCGACGATCATATTGTTGCCACCTATGAGAATCGGGACGACCCCATATATAAGGAAGATGTCGTAGAAATCTTCATCGATGAGAGCGGGGAGGGCAGATTTTATAAAGAATTCGAGCTGAGTCCCCGGGGCGTTGTATTCGATGCCCTCATTGATAAAGAAGAGGGACAGAAACAGAAGGTCGATGCTAGCTGGAATCTGGACGGATTGCTGACTCAGGTATCGTGGCCAGAAGAGGGAACGGCCGTGTATGACATGGCGCTTCCTGTCGCTTCTTTCGACCCAGCTCCTGCTCCGGGAATGACCTGGAGAATTAATCTTTACCGGATTGATGAAAATCCCTCAGGCCAGCGTCATTACTGGGCTTGGTCGCCTACTGGAGCATCGAGGAATTTCCATGTTCCGGAAAAATTTGGAGTGCTTGTTTTTTCATAAGCAATCGGATAAGCTACAATTAAAGCGTTTTCATGTATATGAAACGACTTCAAAGGGGGAATTGCGAATTGGAAAAACAACAAGCGCATAAAGTCAAATCAGCAGATCGGGTACTGGACATCTTTGAGCTATTTACTGGAGGGACAGATTCCTACAATTTATCAGAAATTGCCAAAAATTTAAATATGCCTGCCAGCAGCACCTACCTCATTTTACAGAACATGTTGAGCCGTGGGTACCTTGAGACTGATAAGTCCGGGAAGCAATTCCGTATTGGATATAAATTGTTCACGATTCGCAATCGTTATATTCAGAATACGAGTTTGACTGGTGAGTTTTATCAGATTGCCGATAAGATCTCGGAGGATTTGAACGAAACGGTCAGTTTATCCGTGAGAAGCGGGAACCAGCTCTTGTATCTGGGGGAGAAAGTAAGCAGCCAAGCATTGCGGTTTACGCCTAATCAGAGTGATGTATTTCCGCTGCATGCTACGGCTTCAGGTAAAATCCTGCTTGCCGACTTCACGGAAGAAGAATTGCACGCGCTTTATCCGCAAGAAAAACTGGAGCAAGTGACAAGTAAAACGATCTCCTCTTTAAAGCAGTTGCACTTGGAATTAGAAAAAGTAAAAGCACAAGGTATTGGTTACAACCTGGGTGAAACGGTGCTCGGCGTGCATTGTGTCGCTGGCGCTGTCGTTGATGCGGCTAACAGAACCGTAGCTTCTATCAGCATTTCCGTTCCCGAAGTGCGTATTACCGAAGAAATCTGGGATAAAGTACATGTCTGGATCAAGCGAGCTTGCGAAGAACTAAGTCAAAAAGTATATCGCTAACTTTGGATGGAAAGGAAGCTTCCCTCGATGAGTGATTCCAATTTTATTAGTCGGTCTTTTACAGAACCCTTTGGTTTCACCAAGAGCATTGAAGGACCTGCTTGCGATCGAGAAGGCAATTTGTATGCTGTGAATTTTGCCCGTAGACATACAATTGGGAAGGTAACGCCTGCAGCCAAATGCTCTATATTCCTTGAATTGGAAAATGGCAGCACTGGCTGCGGGATCCGTACGAATAGGCTAGGAGACATGTTCATTGCGGATCATACCGGACATAATATTCTCAAAGTCGATATCGCGACGCGCCAAATCTCCGTCTATGTTCATGAGCCGGCAATGAATCAACCCAATGATCTTGCGATTACTTCAAGCGGGGTTATTTTTGCTAGCGACCCGAATTGGAAAGACTCCACGGGACAACTCTGGCGCGTTGATACATATGGCAAAGCAACTTTATTGGAAGCCAACATGGGAACGACAAACGGAATAGAAGTCAGTCCAGATGAGAAGACACTGTATGTCAATGAAACACGACAACGCCGAATTTGGGCATACGATCTATCTGCGGACTATCTAATTAGCAATAAACGGCTCCTTATTGAGTTCCCTGATTTCGGACTAGATGGGATGCGTTGCGACATAGCCGGAAACCTATATGTAACCCGTCATGGCAAAGGCTGTATTGCCAAAATTTCACCAAGCGGCGAGGTACTTCTGGAAGTACCATTGTCGGGGAAAGACTGTACGAACCTGACTTTTGGCGGGCCTGACGGGCGCACTTGTTTTGTGACAGTTGCCGATGTAGGAAATATCCAAATATTTCAGGCGGATCTTCCCGGTAGGTGCTGGCAGTTACTTCAAGAGGATTGAGCTAAACGGAAGGAGAAAATTTTATGAAGCTAGCAATTGTCGGCATTTTTCATGAAACGAACACGTTTGCACCAGGTATGACCGAAATGGACGATTTTGCTCCGGAATGGATTCAAGGTAATGATCTTTTTCATCAAAGATATGAGCATACGCGAACATCCATGGGTGGCGTGATCGATGGGGCTCAATTGGAGCTCGCGGATTTGGCATGCGGGTTGTACACCGCGGCTCCTCCAAGCGGAATGGTCAGCCGTAGAACAGTGGAGGCCCTTTTCGATTCAGTGGTTTCCTCTATTGATTTATCAGCTGATGGAATCGTTGCCATTCTGCATGGCGCAATGGTAGCCGAAGGATTTCCAGACATGGAAGGGGAACTAATCCGCCGCATCCGAGAAAAGGCAGGTCCTTCCAAACCCCTTGCAGTAACACTTGATTTGCATGCCAATATCAGCGCTCAAATGGTGGAACACGCCGACATCCTTGTAGGTTATGACACCTATCCGCATGTAGATGCCCATGAAAGAGCGGTGGAAGCTGTTCATTTATTAGCACAGACGATCCGCGGAGAGATCAAGCCAGTTCGTTCATTCGTTCAACCGCGTTTACTCCTTGTACCGCAGGTGATGCTGACTGACGTGGCAGGTCCGATGATGGAAATCATGGAACGTGCGTTCGCCATAGAGCGTGATCCGAAGGTACTCAATGTTACCGTAGCTGGCGGCTTTCCCTACAGCGATGTCCCTGATGCTGGCGTTGCTTTTGTGGTGACGACGAATAACGATCAACCGCTTGCCGAGCAGTATGCCGAGGAGCTTAGCCTTATGGCATGGGAACTCCGGGATAAGCTGAAAAGCAATGGATACCCGGCAGCTGAAGCTGTTGCAATGGCCTTTGCCGAAGACAATGGACCCGTCATACTCGTAGAAGGCGCGGATAATGTAGGAGGAGGCGCTCCAGCAGATGCGACGCACGTATTGAAGCATCTAACCAACGCACCTCAAAAATGTCTCATTGTAATTCGTGATGCGGAAGCAGCTCAATTTGCACATCGCCAAGGAGTTGGAGCAGTATTTGATGCTGCAATTGGCGGTAAAAGCGATCAATTGAATGGTGAGCCGATTCCAATTACAGGTGTCATCCGTCTTTTATTTGATGGTAAATATACACATATCGGTCCTTATATGACTGGACAATGGGCGGATATGGGCAAAACGGCTGTCATCGAAGCCGGAAATTTAACCATTATTTTAACGGAAAAGCGTACAGCGCCATGGGATCTTGGACATGTCACGTCTGTTGGCTTACGTGCAGAAGACTTTCATGTCATCGTTGTGAAATCAGCCATTGCATGGAAAACAGCATTTGGCCCTATGTGTAAAAAAATCATACAAGTCGATACGCCAGGCTGTTGTGGAGAAAACCTATTCCACTTTCAGTATGTACATCTAACACGTCCTATTTATCCGCTTGATTCCATGTCTTACAAGGAGGCATCCCAATGAGAACTTATGAAAAATCCATTGCTAAACATCAAGCAGCCAAACAACATCTTGCAGGCGGAGTAGCCAGTTCTTTGCGTGCGTCAATGAAACCAACCCCCTTGTACGCAGAGTCAGCGAAAGGTGCTCGCATCCGAGACGTGGATGGCAATGCATATATCGACTACTTGCTTGCCTACGGTCCATTAATTCTGGGTCACGCGCATGACGGCCTGACTGAAAGCATCCATCAAGCCTTGCTCAATGGATCTACTTACGGGCTTCAGCATGATGGTGAAATTCAGCTTGCTGATTTGCTAACAGAGGTCATTCCTTGCGCTGAGAAAGTATCGCTTAGCGGCTCCGGAACGGAAGCTGTTATGCTGGCGCTCCGATTGTCACGTGCATTCACGAATAAAACAAAGGTCGTGCGCTTCCATGGACATTACCATGGCTGGTCGGATTCAATTTTTACCTCTTTTCCCAGCTCGGACATGAGTCAAAAAGCTTCCGACGACAAAGCTTCTCAAATCCCCCCTGGTACATTCGGACAAAGCGAAAACAGTCTGGATGATATCATCTTACTTCCTTGGAATGATCCTGTTGCCTTAGAATCTGTGTTCCGCACCCGCGGTCATGAAATCGCAGCTGTCATAACGGAGCCGGTCATGTGCAATTCCGGCTGTATCCAGCCTAAGCCCGGCTATCTAGAGTTGATCCGCAAACTGACCGAAGAGCTCCATATCGTCATGATTATGGATGAGGTGATTACCGGTTTTCGACTTAGCTTGGGTGGGGCTCACGGAAGATTCGGTATCCTTCCTGACTTAGTCGTTATCGGCAAAGCGATGGGCGGCGGCATCGCCATCAGCGCGGTGGCCGGTAAAGCTGAAATCATGAAGCTCGTGGATGATGGTAAAGTGAGTCATCTGGGTACGCTGAACGGAAACTGTGTTTCTACCGCAGCAGCCATCTCTACAATAAGCCACCTCTCGCAAGACAACGGTGCTGCTTATGAACAAATGGAAGCTTTATTTATAGAGCTTGCTACCGGAATACGCGTTTTGCTGGGCAGGCATGGTATCTCTGGCGTAGTCAACCAAGTTGGCCCTGTGCTTCACATGATGTTTATTGATGCCGTGGAAGTTAACGACTTCGATACGTTCAATAAACGCGACTCAGCCAAATATAGCCGCTTTGCCGAATTGATGCTGGACGAAGGCGTATTACTCCGTCCGAATGGTCTTTGGTACATTTCCACGGCACACAATAGATCTGATATTAAAGAGACATTGCTGGCAATGGATCGCGTGTTAGCTCAATTATAATCTTACATATAATGGATTAATTAGGCGTGTAAATACAGTATATATCAGGCTAAATACCATAAATGGAGGTTCACGCTATGGATACATTCCTATTTCACCATTTGACACGGGAAGAAATTACGGAATGCGCAAGAGCCGGTTACGCCGCAGTTGTGCCGCTGGCGGCAACGGAGCAGCACGGAAGGCACCTTAGTGTCTATACGGACAGCCTGATTTGCGAGCATGTGAGTACAGAGGCTGTCCGTAAAGCGACCGCAGAAGGAAAAGCGAAGCTGCTCCTGACTCCGCAATTGTCGATCGGCTGCTCCAGTCATCATCTTGCCTTTGGTGGCACCCTCTCGTTTTCCCCGGAAACGTATTTACGGATGCTTAGGGAAATCGGAGAAAGCTTAATCAAGGACGGATTCCGCAAAATCATTTTTATTAATTCGCATGGCGGCAATGCCAACATGATGAACCAGGCGGCACAGGACTTAGTTGTGGGGCATCCGGTGTGGGTCGCTTCCGCTTCCTATTGGAACGCAGCTGGGCAAGCGATTACGGCTGCTCGGGAAGAAAATCGGGGGATGGTGGCTGGACATGCCGGTCGATTTGAAACTTCGTTAATGCTTGCGCTTAATGAGGGTCTTGTACGTAAGGACCTCATTCCGCAGGAGCATCCCGAGCTGGATTGGATATTTGGTGGGCCGGCGGGCACTTTTATCGGCTGTCATGGCAAGTTAACTGGCGCTGATGGCATTACGGATAGTAGTGAGGCCGCATCCGCCGAGCAAGGACAGTCTTATTTGGCTGCAATCGTAGATGGTGTGGCTGGGTGGTTCGTAGATTGCTATGCGACAATGTCAGCAGAAGATGGAACTATGAGAAGTATATAAAAACGCACGAAAAAGGAGTGTAATTGATGACAACCTACAAGGTAGTAGTGACGGATTACGGGTTTCCGGATTTAAAGCAAGAAGAAGAAGTCTTGTTGCCAATGGGTGTTGAGCTCATTTCGGGACAATGCAAAACGCCAGAAGAAGTGCTTCGTATGGCGAAACAAGCTGATGCGATTATAGCGGAAAGAGCGCCGATCACCAAGGAAGTCATAGACAGTCTGGAGCGCTGTAAAATCATCGTCAGGTACGGCGTCGGTGTCGATAATGTGGATATTGAAGCGGCCAAGGCAAGAAATATTCCTGTTGTCAACGTTCCGGACTATGGGACCGGGGAAGTTGCCGATCATGCGATGTCCTTACTGCTTTCGAGCGTCCGCAAAATTCCGCAAATTGTTGCACAAGTCCGCAGAGGCGTTTGGCAAATAACGCCATGCAGCCCTATTATGGGACTTCAAGGGAAAACGTTAGGCCTTGCCGGCTTCGGGAATATCGGAAAAGATGTGGCAAGAAGAGCGCAAAGCTTCGGCATTAACACGATAGGCTACGATCCCTATGTGCAGCAGCCTATTTTTGAACAAATGAACACGCAGAAGGTCGATTGGAATGAACTGCTGGAACAAAGCGATATGATCTCGGTTCATCTTCCTTTAACGCCTGATACGAAGCATATTTTCAATCATGAAGCCTTTGAGCGAATGAAATCAACGGCCTATTTGATCAATACGTCCAGAGGAGCGGTCGTTCACACCGAAAGTTTGATTGCTGCGCTAACGAATAACCAGATTGCCGGTGCAGCACTGGATGTACTGGAGCAGCAGCCCGTTTCGCCGGACAGTCCCCTGCTGCAAATAGAGCAGTGCTTTATTACAAGCCATTGCGCTTGGTATTCGGAAAGTTCAGTGAACCGGCTGCAACGTCATGCGGCTTTGGAAGTAAAACGTATACTTAGCGGAGAACGTCCCAAGCATATCGTCAACGGTGTGGAGGTCTAGTCTGCATGAAGACACTGGTATATAACGGACCGAGGCAATTAAGTCTTGAAGACATGGAAGATCCGCGCTCGCTTCCGGGAGAGGCCATCATCAAGGTCGAAGCCGCAGGCATTTGCGGCAGCGAATTGGAAGGTTATCTGGGCCATAGCAGTGTCAGAATTCCGCCGTTAATTATGGGGCATGAATTTTGCGGCACGATTGTTGACATACATAAGGGAGCAAGCGCAACTGAAGGATTTTCCATCGGAGACAAAGTTGTAGCCAATCCACTTATTTCTTGCGGCTCTTGCGACCGTTGCTTAATCGGCAAGCGTAATCTATGCCGTCATCGTGAACTGATAGGCATTCATCGGCCGGGTGCTTTTGCGGGGTACGTGACCGTACCTTTAAGCAGCTTGTATTCCATTCCCAAAGAAATGGATGCCGCTGTCGCCTCGTTGGCGGAACCACTAGCCGTATGCATCCATGCGATCAAGCTCGGTCTTCCGTATTTGGATGATCTTATCATTTATGGAGCTGGGACGATAGGGTTGTTGACTTTGCAGGCGGCATTGAATATGGGGGCGAATAAAGCGTTGGTCGTGGATCGGCAGGAAGTGCGGCTGAATCATGTCAAGCTTCTAGGTGCTGAAGTTGCGACGCCGGAACAAGTGGAAGACAAAGTGACTAAGCTGTTCGCTCAGCGGGGAATCGATACGATTATTGATTGCGTCGGTGCAACAGCAGTGAGACAACAAGCGCTGCAACTGATTAATCCTGGCGGAAACATCGTGCTGGTTGGTTTGGGAAGCGATGAATCCCCTATGAAAATGAATCATCTTGTCCGTCAAGAAGTTAACATTCTCGGTTCCTATTCCTATACGGATTCGGATTTTAAACATGCGGTTCAGATGCTGGTCAGTGGGAAAATCAGAACGGAAGGTTGGCTGGCGAAGCGCAGCTTGTCTGATGGACCCGACATATTTAAAGCTTTAGTGGAAGGCAAGACCGAATTCAGCAAAATTACTTTACATCCTTAATAAAGAGGGCGATACCATGCGATTTGAGAAAAAGGTTTTCATTGTTACCGGCGGCGGAACCGGCATTGGCCGAGCCACTTCCCTACGTTTGGTCAGAGAAGGGGCTAACGTCGTCATAGCCAATCGTTCTGAAAAGAACGCCATGGAAACGCTGGAGCAGATGGAAGGCTCGGCGGGAAAAGCTATTTTCGTCAAAACCGATGTGGGACAGTCTGACGATATTCGAAGGGTGATCCAGACCGCGGTTGATACCTATGGCAGGCTGGATGGCATTGTCCATAGTGCTGCGATTGAATCCTTGCTTGGAGTTGTAGATTTATCCGAGGAGGAGTGGCACAACACGATCAATGTGAATTTAACATCCGCGTTCTTGTTGGGAAAATACGGCATTCCACCTATGATCAACAGTGGCGGAGGCGTCATTATTAACGTCGCTTCCGTTCACGCGCAAGCAACCATTTCAAACTATGCAGCCTATGCGGCTTCAAAGGGCGGGCTGATGGCTTTGACAAGAAGCATGGCGATCGATTACGCCAAAAAAGGGATTCGCGTTAACGCGGTTCTTCCAGGCGCGACAGATACTGGCATGTTAAACAGATATGCGGAATTGGGCGGATTGCATGGCGCTGATTTAAATGAGGAATGGAAAGACGCCCAGCCGCTTGGACGCATTGGAAAACCTGAGGAAGTTGCCAACCTCATTTGCTTTATGTTAAGCGATGAGGCGCCATTTATGATTGGCACGGGTGTAGTTATAGACGGAGGGATGTTGGCTGAGCTATGAAACAGTACATCGCGATTTTGCCGATGCTTGATGAGGAAAAGAATCGACTCCATCGACCGGCTCACTTAGCTTATTTGGAAGATCTGGAAAAGAAGGGCTCCATCTATCTCAAAGCTCGTTTTGTAGACGGAGCAGGAGGCATGGTTATTTACAACGCTAAATCTTTGGAAGAAGCTGAAAAGCTTGCCACTCAAGACCCGTTCGTTATTCATGGTGCGCGCTCATGCGAATTTCACGAACTGCTCATTGTATAATCCCACGGTGGTGAAGGGGTGGTGCTTGAATGGAAAACAAGTCCGAACATCAACAACTTGAACAAATCCGCTTGGAAAATGAGAACCTGTTGATTGACATCATTCCTGCACTCGGAACCAAAATCTGTTCGCTCATCAATAAAAAGACGGGAAAACAATGGATGGATCGACCAGATGGCATGGTAGGGTTTCAACAGCCTCGCTACGGCAGTTTGTGGGAGGAGTGGGATCGATGCGGTTGGGATGAATTATTTCCAAGCATAGATAGCTGTTCTTATCCTGTTGATCCATGGAAACATGTCCAGATTCCTGATCACGGAGAAGTATGGGCAATGCCGTGGGCGTGCAGCAAAGTTTCCGACCTAGAGATGCATGGTGAGGTTCAAGGATGTCAACTGCCTTACCGACTGGAGAAAAAGATCGTTTTGAAAGGTAGTCAGGTACATTTCTTTTATCGTTTAACGAATTTGAGCGAGCATGATATGCCTTATTTGTGGGCTCCTCATCCCATCATCGCTGCTACGGAATCTATGCGCATCTGTTTGCCGCCATCCGTAGGCCAAATCGTAACGACCGTTTCGTTAGACCAGCGTTTGGGAAAATGGGGCACGGAGCATGCATGGCCAGCATTTATTGGCAAGGACGGGACCGAAGTAGAAGTAAACAAGATGCCTGCCCGGAATTCCGGCGTGGCCGATAAGTTTTATGTAAAGTCCCCCCTTCAAGAGGGCTGGTGCTCCGTAGTTGAGGAAGCGACAGGAGAACGATTTACACTCATTTTTGATGTGAAAACAATTCCTTATTTGGCCTTCTGGATGAATGGCGGCGGTTGGAATGATCATTATCACCTTGCAATGGAGCCAGCGACCGGGTATTTGGATAATGTGAGCATTGCTCATGGTTTGAACAGTTGTCTGATAGTGCCTGGCGGTGGCGTCAAAGAGTGGGAGTTAACGTTGGAAATCAGCTAGATCCATAGGAGAGTGAACCCATTGATAGGTAAAGTATATCCATCGGAAAAGAAATCGTACATCGATGAAAAAACGGGACGACAGGTGTGGCAGCTGACCGCAGGCTCCTCCAACAATGTGCATCTCTATTTTACGGACAATTCCTTCTCGCTGGGAGATAAGGAAATATACTTTCTCTCCGATCGAGGCAGTGACCGGGGGCTGTACAACTTTTTCAAGATGCATCTGGCTTCAGGTCAAATTACACAAATAACAGATGAACCCGAAGGCGTCGGCCATACAGGATTCAGCACGAAGACACCAGACAGCGAGCTGTTAGTCTACATTACCGGCAACAAGATCAAAAAGGTTAATACCCGAACGGGAGAGATCACCGTTGTGTACGAAGAGACCGAAGGCATGACGTTATGGTCTCCTTTTATAAGTCCAGATAAAAAGCTAGTGGGCTTTTGCCGTAATGAGGATGTCTCCATAAAATATGGCAATAACTATGCCGGCTTTAAGGAGACTATGTATGCGATCAAACGGGGCTTTGTCACGATTGCCCATTTGGATGGTTCCCAGGTCTATAATGCTTTTGAAGATACCCACTGGCTGGGGCATTTCCAATTTTCTCCTCATAACAGCGATCTGGCCATGTTCTGTCATGAAGGTCCGTGGAATCAGGTGCATCAACGTATTTGGCTGCTGGAAATTTCCTCTGGTAAAGTAACACCCTGCTTCAGGCAGGAGGAGGACGACTGCGTAGGCCATGAGTTTTGGACGCGAGACGGCTTGATTTTCTTCGATAATCGTAGGAAAGGGCATGACGGCACCATTACCTCGAAGCGAACGCAGGCTACGATTGTTACGGAGGAAAGCGGGCAAACGCCTTATATCGGGTTAGCTGATGAGAACGGCGAGGTGCTCAAAACGATTCCGATGCCGCATTACTGCAACCATTATCATGCCAACAACGATAACAGCCTATTGGTCGGGGATGAAGTCGATGATATTGTCCTCATCACATTGAACAATGGTGAAACGGAGCTGGAAACATTATGTACCCACCACACCTCATGGGGCTCCCAGATGTCGCATTGCCATCCGACTTTCAGCTGGAAGGCTGACAGCATTTTATTCGCCTCCGACCGAAGTGGAACGATACAGCTCTATTTAACGGAGGTAAATGTAAAATGAAAAAAAAGAATTTATTGTTTATTACAACGGATCAACAAAGACAGGATTCACTGCCATGTTATGGGTTGGATTTTATGAAAACGCCTAATTTGGATTGGATTGCTAATAATGGCATGGTATTTAACAACTGCTACGTGACAGCTCCCGTATGCGGACCTAGCCGATCGGCCATGATGTGTGGGCAGTATCCATCTGTCGTCGGGACATTATCCAACGATACTAACCTTCCTGAGGGGACGCCGGTATGGCCCGAGATCGTTGGCAGAGAAGGCTATCAAACGGCAGCGATTGGAAAAATGCATTTTACCCCGTGGGATCAACTAGGCGGTTTTAAAGAGCGAATTATATGTGAGGATAAACGGCATTTTTATTTGCCGGATGACCACTATACCTTTCTCAAGCACAATGGATTGGACCGATCGAGTCCGGTTGAGTTTCCGGAATACCAGGAATCGCTCGGAGCGCCTTATTTTATTCATGAAAAGAAGTTTCACCCAGATGTATTTGTTGCAGAAAGCGCAGCACAATGGCTGGGAACGAATGGCGATGAGCCTTTTGCCGTTTGGGTTAGTTTTCCAAGCCCGCACGATCCCTACGACCCGCCTGCAGAAATGAAGGATATGTATGAAGAATGCGAGATTCCTGAGCCGATTCAAGGTTCTGTAGAAGCGAACTATATGTTGGAAGAACAATTGGCGTTCTGCAGGGATACGGAGAATAATTCGGTTTTCAGAATTGATCCTACAAAGGCAACTCCCGAGCAAATCAGAAGATGGCGGAAGCATTACTATGCGACAATCTCTCTGATCGATGAAGGCATTGGCAAGATGATAGATGTATTAAGGGAAAAAGGCGTGCTGGAAGATACGTATATCGTGTTTACAAGTGATCATGGCGATGCGCTGGGTGACCATGGTTTATCCTATAAATATTTCTTTTACGAATCGATGGTCAAAGTTCCACTCCTAGTTTACGGACCGGGCGTCTCGAAAGGCAGTACTTGTGACTCGTTGGTAAGTACGGTTAATCTCATGCCTATGTTCTTGGATATTTGTCAGGCTCCTAAACCGAATACGGTTCAAGGGAAAAGCTTAATGGCATTAATCGAGAACCCTGAAAAGCCGATTAATAAATACGTTTTTAGCGAATTTTTAGGACGTTCTATGGTGTATGACGGTAGATATAAATATGTTCATTATATTTCTGGTGGCGAAGAACTGTTTGATGTACAGGAAGATCCACAAGAGATTACTAATAGATCGAAGGATGAGACGTTGTTTGGCATAAAGAGCGATCTGAAAAGCAAACTGATTGAGCATATGCTGGAATGCCAGAGCTTGCTTAAACAAAGAACGACGGTAGAAACCCATCCTGAACGGAAGCGAATTGATGACGAGTATAAGCAGATGAGGATGAGTATTAAGAATTAGAGGAAGAAGGAGAATACGATGAACATTTCATTGAGTTTTGAGAAGCTTTCCAAGTTTCCACGCCATGAAGAACCAAGCACGATTGCTGTTCCTTTTGCGGAAGGGATTGTGTCTGATAGCTCAAAAGTTTCTGTTCTAGACGGCAACGAGGTAGTTCCGACTCAGACCAGAGTAACGGCAACGTGGCCTGATGGCTCCGTGAAATGGCTGCTGCTGCATTTCCTTGCGGATCTTCCGGCCAATCTTGGCAAACAATTCGTTATATCAACGGATTGTGAAACTGTTTCGCCATCAGAACCAGTCGGGCTTCAGCAAGGTAATGGATCGCTTGTGATCACGACAGGTGCGCTGGAAGCCGAGTTGTCAGCTCCGGGCGAAACAGGCTTATTCAAATCGTTGAAGCGCAATGATGGCTTTCCGACGCATAGCGTAGTAGGTCCGTCGCTTCGAGATGCATTGAACCATGAGTATGTATGCGAAATTTCCGCTGATGGCTGGCGCGTTCTCGAAGCTGGTCCTGTTCGGTGCTCGGTTGAAGCCAAAGGGAAGCATCTCAGTGCTGAAGAGAATCGCTGGTTCGATTTCGTTGTCCGGGTCTATGCGTTTGCAGGAAAACCGTGGTTGATGGTCGATTATCAGATCATCAACAAGGAGTCGGACAAGGAGCAAGTGATTCATGCTGCAGAGCTGCGTATTCAATCTGCGCAGGACATTCTGCAATCCGAACAGCTTCGACTGGGAATCAGCCGCTTCGGAGCGGATAAGAGATTGTCGAAGAGCGGAGTGAAGGGCGAACGGTTGTCGTATGCCTTTACGGCCGAATCTCTTAAGAAAGAATTTATCGAAGACATACCGGAAACATTTTGCGGTACATTCTGGGCAGATATCCATGAACAAAATCATGGTGGCATTAGTGTGACGTTGTTCCAAGCCCAACAAAACCTACCGAAATCTCTGGATGTAGCATCCGAAGAAATCAACGTGGGCATCATTCCTGCGGGACACCCTATCACCATGATGCAGGGGATGGCCAAAACTCATCGGTTCTTCCTGCATGTGCATGGAGCGGAAGAAACGCTGGAGCAGGTGAACGTACGAAGTCTGCAAATGCAGATGCCGGATCATCCTGTGCTAGAGCGCGGAGCCTATGAGCGGGCTGGCATTATCGAGTCCATTCCAGGCGATCAATTCATCGACTGGGTAGAGCGTGGATTTTATCGAATGGCGGACGGCCGAGCGAAAACCTTCGGCATGCTGCATTGGGGCGATGCGCCTGACAAGAATTATACGTTCCAAGGCAGAGGCGACGGAGATTGGGTTTGGGTGAACAACGAGTATGACCTTCCGCATGCTATGATGCATTTGTTCGCGAGAACCGGAAGAAGAAGATTCTATGATTACATGTTAAGAGGCGCTGAACATTGGATGGATGTGGATATTTGCCATTATAGCGAGGATCCTTTGCGTCAAAATGGGCAAATCATGCATTCCGCCAAGCATGTAACAGGAGTCGTTAAAATATGTCATGAGTGGGTCGAAGGCCTACTTGACTATTATCACATGACCGGTGAACAATCCGCGCTTGCGGCCGCTATTGGTATTGGTGACAACATAACAAGGATCTTAAATACGCCACGTTACCAAGGAGAGGGAGGCATTGCCGCTAGAGAAAGTGGATGGGCGCTTCGCAGTCTGACAGCCTTATATAATGAAACTTATGAAGAGAAATGGCTGGAAGCTGCAGAGCGCATTGTCGATCATTTTGAAATGTGGAAAAATAAATTCGGCACATTCTTGTCCCCTGCTACGGATCATACCGTATATCGGTCAGGCTTCATGATTTGTGTGGCGGTCAACAGCTTGATGCGCTACTATCGCATTCGCCCACAGGAACGGGTCAAGCAGATGATCGTGGAGGTAATGGACGATTATCTAACGCATTGCTATGTGAAAGAAACGGGCTTATTTTACTATAAAGAGTTACCTAGTACGCAGAAACTGCACAGCAATCCGATCTGTCTAGAGGCGTTGTCTTATGCCTATGAGTTTACCGGTGAGGTGAAGTATCTGGAAGCGGGTCGAGCGACGTTCCGTGAAGGCATTGATATCCGGGGGGGCGAGGGAGAAGGTAGACAAATCTCTGGAGATGCCCTTATTTTCTGGGGAGATAGTCCGAAGAAGTTTGCGCAATATTACTATCCGATCTTCTATTATTATCAAACAACTATAAAGGCCGGCATCAAAATGTAACCTTCAAATAAAAATCTGAGGAGATAAAATAGGATGAAATTACTGCAATTTTACACAAAGCAAGACCCGAATAGGCTGCAAGTCGGAGTTGTAAAAGGTGAGAATTCGATTCAAGCATTAAACGTATCTGGCAGTTCACGAGATGTGATTCGTGGGCTTGCTGAATCTGGTAAGAGTACCGAAGAATACCTCACTGGACTTGCGGAAAACGGCTCTGTTTATCCGTTGGAGGATGTCAAACTAGCTTCACCTTTGACGGATCCAGAGAAAATTATTTGCATCGGACTCAACTATCATGATCATGTCATTGAATCCAATATGCAGGTACCGAAGGTTCCTGTACTTTTTCCAAAGTACAACAACTGTTTAACCGGACACGAAGATTTCATTACGATCCCGAGCGAAGTCTCTCAATGTGATTACGAAGTCGAGCTTGCAGTCGTAATTGGCAAAACGGCAAAAAAGGTAACAAAAGAAGATGCTATGGATTACGTTTTCGGATATACGGTATTGAATGACGTCAGTGCCCGTGATATTCAGCTTAACGAACCACAATGGACCCGTGGAAAGGCAATAGACGGGTTCGCGCCGACTGGTCCGTGGATTGTTACCGCAGATGAGATTGAGAACCCAGGAAGACTGAACATCTCACTGACGTTGAACGGACAAGTGATGCAGAATTCGAACACGAAGGAATTAATTTTCGATGTTCCGCATTTGATCTCGTTTCTTTCTAAGACGATTACACTTCAACCGGGTGATATCATTAGTACGGGAACACCACCGGGAGTTGGAATGGGCAAGAAGCCACAGGTATGGTTGAAGCCTGGTGATGTTGTGGAAGCGACAGTTGAGGGAATTGGTACACTTCGGAATACATTTGCAGCAGATCGCTAAAGGATAGGTGACGCTATATTGGCTAACTCTCTTAGAGTAGTTGCAGACGTTAAAGCATTGTTAGGCGAGGGTCCCAGTTGGGACGCACAACATGGATTATTATTTTGGGTAGATATCCTAAGCAACAATCTGTATGTCATGGAACCAGCTTCCGGAAGGCAGAATGTGTATCACTTCGAACAAGCATTAAGTGCTGTTGTACCCAATAAGAGCGGCGGTCTTCTAGTCGTCACAAATAAGGGCTACCATTCTCTTTCGTTAGATGATGGAAGTCTGACACCCATCTATGATCCTGAGGAACATTTGTCTAACAATCGTTTTAACGATGGAAAATGTGATCCGCAGGGGCGGTTTTGGGCAGGCACCAAAGACCTTGACGATGCTCCGGGAGCGGGAAGCTTATACTGTTTGGATACAAACTTGGAGTGCCATAAGAAGCTGGATAACGTCACGATCTCGAACGGGCTAGCTTGGAGTCCGGATCATAAGACGATGTATTTTATCGATAGCGCATCAGAACAAGTGATGGCTTTTGATTATGACGATTGGGCAGGGAACATCTCTAACCCTCGCTGTGCTATTGATTTTAAACCTGTTGAAGGATGGCCAGATGGCATGACCATAGACACCGAAGGCATGTTATGGATTGCCCATTGGAATGGGTGGCAGGTCTCTAGATGGAACCCGAATACGGGAGAATGTCTTGAAAGCATTCCAGTTCCGGCAGCACTCGTCACTTCATGCGTATTCGGAGGTCCAGAGTTGAAGACACTGTACATTACAACGGCCTCATGCGGTCTTACGGCTGAAGAGCTGCTGAGCCAACCTCATGCGGGAGCGCTTTTTGCTGTGGAGACCGAAGTGCGTGGAGCCCAGACTTACTACTTTGGGAAATAATCGGGAAATGCTTTCCGAGCGGGAGGCTAGTTTTATGAAAATCGTGATTGCACCAGATTCGTTTAAAGGCAGCCTTAGCTCAGAAGCGGCAGCGATGGCGATAAGGGACGGGATTCTGCGGGCTATGCCAATGGCAGAAACCTTCCTTATTCCTATAGCAGATGGAGGAGAAGGAACGGTGGATAGCCTTGTGCAGGCAACACAGGGCGTTAAGATTTCCGTTCCTGTACAAGGCCCGCTGCAAGATGAGGTGACCGCCACGTATGGAGTCCTCGGAGACGGCATCACGTGTGTGATTGAAATGGCGGCGGCTTCTGGATTAATCTTAGTTCCAGCGAAGCACCGAAATCCAATGGTGACGACAACGTACGGTACCGGTCAATTGATCCGGCATGCGCTCGATCACGGATATCGTTCCTTCATACTTGCGCTAGGCGGCAGTGCGACGAACGATGGTGGTTGTGGCATGCTTCAAGCTTTGGGCTTACAGCTTTTAGATGAGGAAGGGCGCGAGATTGGGGTTGGAGGTCAAGATTTGCCTCACATTAAGCGCATCGATGCCTCCAGGTGGGATGAGCGCATAGGCGAATCGCAATTTACTGTTGCTTCAGATGTCACGAATCCGTTCATTGGCCCACAAGGAGCATCGTATGTCTTCGGACCGCAGAAAGGTGCGACGCCGGAGATGGTTGAAGCGCTAGATGGAGCGCTCTCCCATTGGGCCGATATCATAGAAACGCATACCGGTACAGCTGTTCATCAGCTGCCGGGGGCTGGCGCAGCGGGAGGGCTTGGCGGTGCGTTTCAAGCGTTCTTTCCCTCGAGCACGAAACGTGGTATCGATGTGGTGATAGAAATGTCCAGGCTTGATGAGCATCTGCAGGATGCGAATCTCGTATTTACCGGCGAAGGGCAGACGGATGCCCAGACCGCTTCCGGCAAAGCGCCGATGGGGATTGCGCAGGCTGCGGGGCAGCTTGGCATTCCCGTCATCGTCCTTTCAGGCTCAGTCGGACAAGGGGTTGAGAAGCTTTATGAATATGGCATGACGAGTATTCACAGTATCGTGGACGGACCGATATCGCTTCAGGAGGCGATGAGTCGTACACCTGATCTGTTAGCGCAGAAAGCAGAGCAAGTCATGCGTACTTTTTTAGCCGGGAGAAGATCAGCCAATTGAGTCATTACACAACTCATCCCATCAGAGCGATGCCGGAGCGATTATGATATACTGTATACATGATATACATTTCCGGATTGCAAGAATGATGGAGGATTGAACAACATGGAGATCGGCGACGAGATCGATGAGGAAGTTATACAAAGCTTACCGTCTGGGGTAGCTCTAAGCTGGGGAATTATTAAGCAGCCTAGCAGGGGGCCGAAGGGTGAGCTTAGCATCAAAAAAATCGTCGATGCGGCGATTGTCATTGCGGATCGCGATGGACTTACGGCGGTTTCGATGAGCAGAGTCGCTCAATCATTGGGGTTCACGACGATGTCATTGTATCGCTACATCACAAGTAAGGAAGATCTGCTCATCCTGATGCAGGAAGCCGTCTGTGATATTCCAATTCCACCGGAAGTGGAGGGTAAACCATGGCGCGAGGAAATGAGGGAATACGTCTGGGCTTGCGTGGATGTGTTTCGGAAACATGCTTGGTATGGCGATATTCCGATTACGAGCGTTCCCCTCACGCCAAACAATCTCCAGGTGATCGATTGGATGCTAAGAATCATGCGGGATTTCCCGTTGAACGATTTTGAGAAGATGTCTTTCCTGCTGCTCGTAAGCAGCTATTCAAGAGCATGTGGTTTAATTGCACGAGATATGGACAAAGCTATCCGCGATGGCGCGAGCCCGGAAGCATTCAGCGGCATTCCCTATGGTTCGGCACTGAAGCAGTTGGTTAAGCCGGATCGGTTCCCCAGTTTGCATCCCATCTTGATGGCAGGTGCTTACACGGATGAAGTGGAAAACCCGATTGGCAATGATCTGGATTTCGGACTCGAGCGTATATTGGATGGGATTGAGCATTATTTGAAGCAGAAAAAAGAGGGCCTGGGGTAAGAGGTTGCTCTTTCTATTTTGATTAGGCATAAAAAAGCGGCTGTTCACAAGTAGATGGATCTACTTGCGGACAGCCGTTTCTTTTGGGGGGGACGTTGAAAGCGTTGTTGATCGTCATCAGTACACCCTCTATCTTGTGTGTATATTCAATTGACCACAAGTTCCATATCGTATAGACAGTGGGGCACCTATTGACGTGTGTTCATTTCATATATTGAATAAATTGTAATATTTAGTATACTCGTGGGGTTTCATTCAACTATAATGGTGAAGGGTTGTAAGGTGAAATTTGAATAGGAGGATAAAATCTTGAAACAAATAAAGAAATATATTTGGATGGTTGCAGTTGTTCTACTTCTTTTATCCATAGGGCAATTCACAGGGGGATCTAGCAAAGTATATGCGGAATCGACGACTAGGGTAACGATCGAAGATCCCGCATTAGATGCATTAATTCGAAAACAGTTGAAACTTTCAGATGCGCCAATAACAGAGAAGGATATGTTGTCATTACAATCGATTTCGGGAGCAAGCTGGTTAGGTATTCAAAACTTGAATGGCCTGGAGTATGCCAAAAATCTTACATCGATTCGTATGGGAGAAAATAAAATTTCCGATTTAACGCCGATTGCTAACTTAACACATCTTGTATCTATTGATTTTAATCATAATAAAATAACCGATATTGGCGCTTTAAGCGGATTGACTAATTTAAAAGATTTAACCTTGTACGATAATAAAATACGAAATCTGGAGCCTCTAAGAGGACTAACTAAGCTCGAAAGTTTAGCCCTTTACAGTAACGATATCTATGACATATCTCCCTTGCAGGGATTGGTGAGTTTAACTTCAATGCAGATTTATATTAACCACATTAAAGATGTTTCCCCGCTGTCAGGCTTAATCAATTTAACTTCTCTATACATAAGCAATAATGAGATCAAAGATATTAGCATACTGAGCAGGTTGACGAAACTAACATCATTTTCATTCAGTGGTAATCAAATAGCAGATATTCAAGTTATCAAACACATGCCGGGGCTTACTTATCTAAACATCGATGATAACCCGATTAAGGACTTTTCAGCTGTTCAAAATCTAAATAAACTGAAGTGGCTCGATCTTTCCAACTTCGGTATCGAAGATCTGACTTTCTTGCAGGACATGCAAAGTTTGACTAGACTCGATCTTTCTAAAAACCATATTCGAGATATTAGACCTCTAACGAAGTTGACTTCTTTAGAACATCTGAACGTAATGAATAACCAAATCAGTGAACTTAATCCGTTGTCACTGATGACCAACTTGTCCGATTTACAGCTCAGCTATAATCCAATCACTGACATTACACCATTAGTTCAGCTGCATAAACTATCAACGCTATTTCTGGATAGGGTGCCGGTGCAGGACTTTTCAAGGCTTGGACAATTGACCTCACTTACTTTTTTAACATTGGGCTACAATGGTCTCTCCGATATCGGTTATTTATCTAACCTGGAGCGATTAAGCTATCTTTCACTAGATGGGAATAGTATTCAGGATCTGACACCTTTAAAAGACCTTCGTCGATTAGTGAGTTTAAGTCTATCCCAAAATAATGTCACTGATATTTCGGGACTAAAAGGATTTTCAACCTTATCTGATCTAGATGTTAGGTTCAATCAGATCATGGATATATCGGCTTTATCAAACCTTATGAACTTAACGAAGGTATACCTGGAAAACAATCAGATCACCAATATTGAAGCACTAAATGATCATCCAAAACTTTGGGAAATTCATGTTGGGAACAATCGACTTGATGAGAACTCGTTAGCATTTATTCAGGTTGCCAAGAATCGCGGTGTTGTCATTTCGCATGGCAATGAGCTTACTGTCATGATCAATACGAATATTCAAAGCTTTTCTAACGATGAGAAACCTGTGCGTGAAGAGGGGAGTGTCTTACTTCCGATGCGTCGAATTTTCAACGCTCTAGGTGCTAGTGTGACGTGGGACGAGCATACGCGTACGGTAAAAGCGACGAAAGATGCTAAGGAAGTGCTGTTAACGATTGATTCGAAGGAAGCATTCGTGAATGGCAGTGTCATTCAACTAGTAATTGCTCCTAAGATACAAAATGGAACGACGTTTGTGCCCGTCCGTTTTGTCAGCGAAACGCTCGGCGCTAAGGTAGAGTGGGATGACCAGAATCAAATGGTTGTAATTGAAAGCCAATAGAATGAATTGGAGGCATGACAAATGAAACACAAAATTCTCGCTATTGCTTTAATCGGGATATTATCATGGAGTAGCTTGGTCCCATCTCAGACATATGCTGCTTCACCAGAGGTTAAAATCGAGGACCCAGCCCTCGAGAAAGAAATTCGGGCCGAGTTGAAATTAGAAGAGGGTACGGCACTGGATTATACAAATCTACAAAAACTAACATCCCTATATCCGAAGGGGAATGAGAAAATTAAGAGTTTGAAAGGCCTGAATATGGCACGTAATCTGCAACAATTATACTTGCCTAATCAGGAGATCACAGATATCAGTCCGCTCAGCAGTTTGTATAAGTTAACGTTTCTTTCCATAGATCATAATCAAATTCAAGATGCTTGTCCGATTGCCAATCTGTATGCCTTACAAAAGCTAGTCATGACCAATAATCAAATTGAGGAAATCGGGTGTTTCACTCGTCTGACTGGTCTGACCGATTTGCTGGCAAGTAACAATAAAATCAAGAATATTCAGCCGCTTACCAAACTTAAACTAGGATGGCTTGATGTCTCAAATAATCCAGTTGCAGATATATCACCGATCGGTGCAATGAACAAACTACACCATATCTATGTTACCAAAGATTCACTTAATGAAGGCTCTAACGCGTTACTGAAGCAATTAGAACAATCGGGAGTTGCAGTAAATCGGGCTTCTGCTTCATCGGATAAGGTATCTGGCATATCTGTACTAGTGAACGATGATCGCGTTCTGTTTGATCTTGCTCCTTTGGTAGATGCAGGAACGACATTAGTGCAGTTCCGACCTCTTTTTGAAAAGTTAGGTTTCGTTATTCAGTGGGATGGGACAACACGAACCATTCAAGCGGAGAAGGAGGGCGTGAAGATTTCTCTGCAAGTTGATAATCCAAATGCAACTCTGAACGACGTGCCCAATCCGTTAACCGTAGCGCCGAGAAATATCGAAGGCAGTATTTTTGTGCCAATCCGATTTGTAGGAGAAGCGTCCAAATTTGTTGTGACTTGGGAAAGTAGCTCGAAAACGATTTATCTTCAATCTATTAGATCCATTGTTACCCCTGATAAGAAGTTAAGAGCAACATTAGGTGGCAATTGGTTGAGTATAACGCCTCCAGCTAACGCTAATTTCCAATTATATGCGGGGAGCGGAAACAACGCTTTGGTATCTTCTTCTGAGTCAAAGTCACTATTCGATAAGACTCTGACACTAGATGAATATGAAGTCGGTATAAAAAAAGTGTTGGAGGACCAGAAGGTAACAAAGTTTTATGATGAAAAATCATTGACAACGAACAGGTTGAAAGCCCGGCAATTTACTTATTCAAAAAGCGGGACGAATGGTGAAGATTTTACAGTCACCCATACAATAGTCGACGGGAAGTACAGCTATTTTAATATTATTCTCATCTCGGGAGAACTCGTTTACTCGGAAATCAACAAAGAATATCAAAATATCTTACAAACGTTAGAAGAAATAAAAACACCCTATCAGCTAAGCGAAGAAAAGTTTGGTGCTCTTAAGCCTACCGAACGGTTGTTAGATGCAGCGCAATATTATCGGAATCTAGGCTTTTTTGAAAGTGTTAAGGGACTGACAAGTCAAGAATTTGATAAAAAAATGTTGGAATTCTACAAGAGTTTCACGGATTGGAATCCTTTCGATTCTAGCGAGCATTACAATGATTTAGCAGAACTCTATCTTTTAATAGGAGACGAAGACCGTGTTTGGGTAGAGGATTGGGAATTAGATGTCGGTAAGGGAAAAGATGCTTACGTAACCACGTTAAGACAGTGGAGCAAGATATCCCGTGGGGCATTTCAGCCAACCGATATAAAGGAAACTTGGGACGCAGAAGAGGGGCCAATCACTGTTAGCTTTAAGTTGAATGGTCAAGAGCGAGTAATTCATCCTGAGTATGTGGGTAGTTATATGAATACCTATGGTTTACTCAAGGAAATAAATGACATGATTAAGGCAAGTGGATATCAATTCGCTGTGGTGGAGAATGATGATGAAGAGGTTATGGTGACAGCGTTAAATGCGGAAGAGAAAATGAAACTGCAGCAGGATCGGTACATCGATTTCGATTTCATCACGTTTGACTAATACAAAGCTAGTACACAAAAAAGGCCATCCTTCTGCAAGAAGGATTGGCCTTTTTTTCATTTTGTGAGGATGTTAACGGTCTGTGTTTTAGGAACCCAATCAACCTTGGTACCAAGCGACTCGGCTATAAAACGGACAGGTACTAAGGTGCTCCCATTCATAATGGTAGGAGGAGCGTCAAGCGAAATCGACTTTCCATTTAAGGTACCTGTCGTGTTTCCGACGACTAAAGTTAGGATGCTGTTACCTTTCGTTGCTGTAACTGTTGAGGTATCAGTATCCCACGTAACTTTGGCTCCAAATGATTCAAATATTTTACGTAAGGGGACCAGTGTACTTCCGTTGATGATTGTGGGTTGCTGGTCGAACGAGAGCAATGTCCCATCTAGACGTACAGAGATCAATGTAGTTTGGGGTGCAGCTTCACCCTCACTACTTTTAATCCAAACGGGTTCAGTCCGATACCACTCCGTACCATCGCCGGAATAACCACCACCCCATGACCAGAGTGTGCCATCTTCTCTAAGTGCCAAAGAACGAAACCCAGTCCCATGTGCTCCTATTTTAGTGACTTTCATCAGGCCTTTTACTTGTATAGGGATATCACTATTATCATAAGACCCGATCCCTAATTGACCGCCGCGGTTATCACCGCTAGCCCAAACGGTACCATCTTTCTTCAAATAAAGAGGGCCGCCAGCGGTAGCACCGATATCGATAATGTCTTGGATGCCTTGTACTTTCTGGGGAGCGGATTTGTTAGCTGTGTCTTGTCCGGCGATAACACCTTGACCATTTGAGCCAAATGTCCAAACGGTGCCATCTTTTTGTAGTGCATAGGAGTTGACTCCACCTGCCGCGATAGCAGTAATATCACTGAGTCCGTCAATCCTCACAATGGCTCCTCGGTCTAACGTCCATACTGTTCCGTCTTTTTCAAGAACTAATAGGTTATCGCCATATCCCGTTGAAATGCTGCTCACATTTTGAAATCTTAATTGGACAGGATACGTGTAGGTACCCGTAGACCCATCTGGTTTTTTATAATAGATGCCTCCCCATGCCCATAAGGTACCATCATCTTTAATCGCATAACTTTTCCCCCGAGCTCCCCAAACCGAAACGACATGTGATAATCCCTCGACCTGATGAGGAAGAGCTCGGTTATTATCTATAACCATTTTGCCTGAACCTGTCTCAAGAGATGTCTGCATGCCGTCACCGACTTGTCCGCCTAAATTGTCACCCCATACCCACACAGTACCATCCTTTTTAACCGCGAGTGCGTGCTCGGAACCAGCCGCGATGGAGATGACCTCATTTAACTCTTTCACCTGAGTAGGAATTTTCGTGTTAGTAGCACTTGGGCCCTTTTCGCCATTGCCGAAAACGCCTCCACGGTTCGTTTCTCCCCATACCCAGACACTGCCATCGTTTTTAATTCCTAGGCTGACGCGCCCTCCAACAGCGATATCCTTCCAGCCAACATTAGTTACCTCAGCGTGGGTATGTGGAATAGAAGTAGTAATGGCGAAGCTCAGCATTAAGCCTAATGCTAATGCAGTTTTGGTTAAAATCTTAGACTGAATAACCATGTAAAGGTATCATACTCCTTATTTTCAAATGATTTACATACTCATTCTTCATAGGAGTATCGTATCCCTTCGTTAATATGGATTATTGCGCGAAATACCGCTCAGTCATAGGTCGAGGGAGTACTATAAGCCACTTATGTCGCTACGAAAAGTGCAAAAGTGCAACCTTTTTACTCGAGCCAATCCCTCCATTTGAAATGCGTGCAAAAGTGCAACTATTTCTGCCCCCAATCATCCTTTGGGCACCTTTTCGGTGCAAAAGGATGCCTTTTTGCACTTATTTATCTAGTTTGGGGCATTTTCCCCGAAAAAAAGTGCCTTTTGGCAATTTTGGCTTTGGCCGATTGTGCCAGGGAATGAATAACGTTATGCCATAACGTTATTTTGGTTACGAGCCTACGTTCAAGGAAAATAGAACGATGGCATAACGCTATTTCTACTGTTTAGTAGAAAATGAGCTATTTAAAGGAGAATAGCGTTATGCCATAACGTTAAACGGGTACAGTCCGAATTTTTCTGCGATATAAGATGATGCCACAACGTTATTAACTCAACATGCCGTAAGTTGGTTCCACCTAACTTTACGCACCTCACGCTGGAAGTTGCGCGTGGTGCATAGGAGTGTGGAATGCACTCACTTCCCGCTTTTCCTACGGAACACAAGGATACACCAACTAATGGCAATCACCAGCAAAGCCACGCACCAGCCGACCGCCCACCAGGCATTATCCATCACCGGCGTACCCATTAATAGCCCGCGAATCGTCTCAATGACCGGCGTGATCGGCTGATGGTTAGAGAACCCTTGCAGCCAAGATGGCATAGTGTTCGTCGGGACGAAGGCGCTGGACAAATAAGGGAGAAACAGCAGCGCGAAACCGTAACCGCTGGCAGCGGAGGGGCTGCCTGTGACGAGACCGATCGCGGCGAATAGCCATGTAAAGGTCAGAATGAACAAGATGATGACGCCAATTGCTCCTAGCCATTCAATGAAGGTGGCATTCGGGCGAAAGCCAACAAGCAGGGCAACTCCGATGACTATGCAAGTAGCAAGCAGGTTCCGGGCAAGACTTGCCGCGACATGCCCCGTGATAACGCTAATGCTGCTGATCGGCATTGTTCGAAATCGATTGATAATGCCGTTCGTCATATCTGTTGCAACATCAACAGCTGTGCTTGATGAGCCGAAGCCTGCGCACAACAGGATGATACCTGGTACAACATAGTTCACGTAGTCGCCGCTTGGATCGAGTGCACCGCCGAAGATATAGGTGAACAGCAGCATTAACATAATGGGAAGCATGATGGCCATCATGAGCGACTCGATGTTGCGCAGGCTATGCCGAATACTGCGTCCGATAAAGACAGTGTTCGTTGCAGCGAAAGAAGCGGGCTTTGGCATAGGTTGAGAGTTGTTCATATTCACAGGCTGAAGATTATTCATCGTTTGGAAATCGCTCATACGAAGGAAGCCTCCTTGTGATCCTTTGTGGTTAACGCTAGAAAGACATCGTCCATGCTTGGCTTACGAATGAAGATTCGTGTACCTAGCGGACACGAGTTGGCGATCTCGTTCAACGTTTGGCGAACATCCTGAACCGTGCCGCTCGTCGGTATGGATCGAATGACTTCGTCCAAGTGATTCCGGAGCTCGATGACTTCGCCGCCAACACGAGCTTTCAAGGACTCCGCAGAGCCAGATGCGACGATTCGTCCATGATTCAGCACAGCAATTTCGTCTGCAAGCTGATCCGCTTCTTCTAAATATTGCGTCGTCAACAGAATCGTCATGCCTTGCTGCTTCAATCGCAGAATCGTCTCCCAAAGGGAGCGGCGGCTGACCGTATCCAAGCCAGTTGTCGGCTCATCGAGGAAGAGCACGGGACGGCTGACGACAAGACTAACGGCCAGATCCAGCCTGCGGCGCATGCCGCCGGAGTAAGTTGTCACGCGCTTGCCTGCTGCGCCTTCGAGCTCGAAATATCTCAGCAGCTCGGCTGCTCGTAAGCGGGACTCGCCCGCAGATAAGCCAGATAAGCGGCACATCATGATGATATTCTCGTGGCCCGTCAGCACTTCATCCACCGCAGCGAATTGCCCCGTGAGCGAGATCGAGCGCCGGACCGCATTACGGTCAGTGATTACATCGTGTCCTTCGATTCGAGCAACCCCCTCGTCTTGCTGGGATAGTGTCGATAGGATGTTGATCAGTGTAGTTTTACCAGCGCCGTTGGGCCCAAGCAATGCGAAGATCGTACCTTTCTCCACCTGTAAATCGATGCCATCCAATACGGTTTGTTTGCCGAAGCTTTTGCGCAAGCCGCTTACTTCAATGGAATTAGTAGTCATTCGTTATCTCCCCGTCCTTTGAATTGTGGATCATATAAACAGTGTATTACATACTCAGTTATTTATGATCATTCTCAAGACCGATATTGCACTCAGTCGTACGTATCATTCTATCTGCCTCATGCGCTCCCTCAACCCATAATAAACCCGCATTCTATAAGGGTTTTCTCTGCCACTTTTACATAAAGTACAGTGAAAATTCATCCGATTTTCAAATCGTACAGTACATTTTAACCCCAGCAAAAATGAGCAGTATCCAATTCCTCACCAGATTTCGTATGATGAAATCGCAAAGAGGAAGCAGGGAAACACAGACAGAAGGAGGTAGCATACTTGGGAATCTTCTCAGCAATACGCAAGGAATGGAAGCATTTCTGGAAGGCAAAAAGCTTATTTTTTATCGGATTGCCTGCCATTATTGTTGTGTTTATCTTTTACTACTTACCCATGTATGGCATCGTGATTGCATTCAAGGATATCAACTACGCCAAAGGCATTTGGGGAAGCGATTGGGTAGGGCTGCATAACTTCAAGTTTTTCTTTAACTCGCAAGATGCTTTAAGGATTACACGGAACACGCTGCTGCTAAATGGATTATTTATCGTGGTGGGCATGTCCTGCGCTTTGGTCATCGGATTATTGCTGGCTGAATTGGGCCGTAAATGGGTGAAGCTGTTTCAGACGATCTTGTTCTTTCCATACTTTCTATCTTGGGTTGTCGTCGGTTTCGTCAGCTACATCTTGCTGAATCCATCCTTCGGCGTGATCAATAAGGTATTGGATCAGTTCCATGTTGCCCCAATCGACTGGTATAGTAAGCCGGGCTATTGGCCCCTCATTTTAACACTCACATACTTATGGAAAAATGTCGGCTACACCGCCATCATCTTCTTCACAGGACTGCTGTCCATCGACAACAGTTATTATGAGGCTGCTTCTATAGATGGTGCTTCACGATTACAGCAAATTCGGAAGATCTCGATCCCGCTCATTTTGCCGCTGATTACGATGCTGTTCATGCTCAATGTGGGCCGCATATTTTACTCGGATTTCGGATTATTTTACTTCGTGCCCCGGGATGCTGGGATGCTTTACTCGACGACAGACGTCGTGGATACGTATGTTTTCCGCTCGCTGCGGGTTGTAGGTGACCTAGGAATGGCATCTGCCGCTAGCTTGTACCAGGCTGTTGTTGGTCTGATTCTAGTCGTAACGACCAACTTACTCGTCAGGAAATTTAATAAAGAGAATGCTATGTTCTAGGGAGGAGGGTGGCGGTGAATTCATCCATCAAGAAAAAGTCAGAAAATAACTGGCTGATCATTCTATTCTTTATTGTTCTATCCATCCTGTTCATCTATCCGATGCTGTACGTCATTTCGGTCTCACTCTCCTTCGACGGGGACATCGCCAAGTATGGCTACCAGCTAATTCCAGAGCGAATTACGCTTGTCGCGTATTCGTATATTTTTCAAACGCCGAAGATGCTGCTTCAATCCTACATGGTGACGATTTTTGTGACGGTCGTAGGAACCGTGTTAAGCTTGATACTCACTTCTTCCCTGGCGTATATTATGACTCGGAAGGATTATCGATATAGCAAAATCACAGGTTACTTCGTCTTCTTCACGCTGCTTTTTAATGCCGGATTGGTTCCGTCGTATATCGTTATGACGAGTGTTTTACACTTACAGGATACGATTTGGGCCTTAATTCTTCCGTATGGGGTCAGCGCCTGGTTTACCATGCTCATGAAGGGTTTTATGGATGGGTTGCCTTTTGAAATTATTGAGTCTGCCAAAATCGATGGATCTTCCGAACTGAGCACCTTCGTGCGAATCGTTCTTCCGCTTTCGAAGCCAGCCCTTGCTACAGTAGGTTTGTTCTACGCACTTGCTTATTGGAATGATTGGTGGCTTGCGATGCTGTATATTCAAAATGAGAATCTGATTCCGCTTCAATACTACTTGCAGCGAATCATGTCTAATATCGAGTTTTTGACTAAAAATATGCAAGCAGGTATCAGCATTGATATGAGTGCGATTCCAGCTGAATCCTCCCGTATGGGGATTGCCATTCTGGCAGCAGGCCCGATGTTGTTCGCTTTCCCATTCTTCCAGAAATACTTGATCAAAGGATTGACAGTTGGCGCAGTTAAAGGCTAACTGAGTGTAAGTCCAGTAACGTTTGTCAATCCGAATCCGGATCGGATGATAATAAATGGCTCCATTAGTACCACTTTGACCATGAAATCAGGAGGGTTCGATCATATGAAAAATAGAACAATTAAAGCGTTGTCTCCCGTTATTGTAAGCTGCGTGTCTCTTTCTATGTTGCTCAGCGCTTGCGGTTCCAGCACGAACAGCTCTTCACCGTCCCCAGCTGCCAGCACTGCACCTGCATCTCCAGCTGCTACGACAGCGTCACCAGTCCCAGCTACAGCGGAGCTTAAGCCATATGAAATTACTTGGTATTTGCCGCAAAGCGTATTCCCTGATGCGAAGCTCGTTCAGGATGCGATGAGCAAAATTACCAAAGAGAAAATCAACGCAACATTGAACATTCAATTGGTGGATTGGGGTACGTACGATCAGAAAATGCAAGCGATTGCAGCTTCTGGGGAGAAAGCGGATTTGATTTTCACATCCAACTGGACGAATGACTACCTGCAAAACGTGAACAAAGGAGCATTCCTCGACATCACGGAGCTATTACCGAAATACGGTCCCGATATTCTGAAGCAAGTACCTCCATCTGCTTGGGATGCGGCGAAAGTGAAGGGCAAGCTGTACGGGATTATTAATACCCAAGTTCTAGCTCGTACGCCAGGCTTACTGATGAACAAAACGACCTTAGACAAATATGGCTATAAAGCCGATCAGTTCAAAACATTGGCCGATTTGACGCCATTTTTCGAAAAAGTGAAAGCGTCTGAGCCAGACAAATATCCATTCAGCCTGAAGGGTGATACGGATGTTATGGGGAACTACGGCAGTGCCATCGGACTTGAGTATTTCTCACAAAAGAACCCGGGTGTAGTTCGCATCGACGATGCTTCCTCCAAAGTTGTGAATTTGTATGAGACGAAGGAATTCACGGCCTTTTTGAAACAAATGCGCGAATGGTACTCCAAAGGCATTATTCGTAAAGATGCAGCAACGATTAAAGATACGAACTCGGATGAACTGGCAGGCAAATATGTATCCTCCACGTTCACGGTCATTAATCCGGACTCGGCAGCCAACCAAGCACAACGCTTTGGTGGTGGGGATGCAGCGAATGTAGCAGCCATCGAATTCTCTAAACCCTATATGAGCACAGGTTCCATTATCGCGACAATGACTGCTATTTCCCGCACATCCAAAGATCCAGCAAGAGCGATGATGTTCTACAACTTGATGTACTCCAATGCGGAACTATTCAATTTGATGAGCTATGGTATCGAAGGCAAGCACTATACGAAGGTTTCGGATGGTTTGATCAAAAAGATGGACAATGCCGGCTACTGGGTGGATTCCGGTTGGGAGTACGGTAACATGTTCAATTCGTACCGTACTAGTGCTACGCAGCCGAAATGGTTCCCAGCAGGTCCGGATAAGAATGCCGCAGCGATTCCTTCCAAAATTCTCGGATTCTCTTTTGACCCAAGTAACGTGAAAAGTGAATTGGCACAAACCGCATCCGTCGTGGATGAATTCTATGCTGGATTGATCACGGGTATTGCTGATCCAGATACAACATTGCCAACGATGAATGCGAAGCTGAAAAAAGCAGGCTTGGACAACATTCTTGCTGAAATGCAGAAGCAAATTGATGCTTGGAAAGCTTCGAAATAGACGATAGGGAGTTATACTTAAACACTTACAACGAAAAACTTACACCATGAATGAAAGCCGCTTATCTTCTTTTTAGAATGATGATAGCGGCTTTTTTCTATAGATTTAATACGGTATTTACTAACAATGAGGAGGTTTTAGTAATGGAACACCGCAGCAACAACGGATCGCAACGTAACCTCGTTCTCCTCCCGTTACGTCAGACTCTACATCACGACGACAGTTCAAAGTGATGCGGGGTATGCAGTTATACCAGGCGATCGCAGCAACGCGCGTATTTACGAATTCGAAGTTTACGGCAATTAACGGCAGAATCGTTGGCGTCCATCCCAGTTTTGGGGTGGGCGTCTTTTTACTACTAAACACTAACTTGTCTTACATTCGCCGCCTTCCCCCGCCAACTTTAGCTTTCACGCACTACCCATCTACTCGCGCCGACCATAGCTCATTCGCAATACATCCGCCTTCCCGCGCCGACCATAGCTCACTCGCAATACATCCGCCTTCCCGCGCCGACCTTAGTTCTCTCGCAAACTAGATGGATTTTATGCAGTTAATCTGGACGAATAACGGCGAATTTGCGGAATATATGGATTTTCTGCAGTTAATTAAAGCTCTTTTGGGGAAATGGAGCGATTTCGAAGAAATTTACTACATAATTTCCGGTTAATTCTAATTTCACGTGGATTTTGCTGAAAATAGCAGGAGTTTTTCCAGTTAATTATCTTGAAGGGGGCAATTATGGTCGAAAGAAAAAACAGCACATTTTCCAATTATATGGTAAATTTAGGGTAATAAAATAGGCGGATATTTGCCCTGTAAAGGAGAATCCAGCATGATGAATAAGCTTGGAAGCAAGCTCGGTGAGGGTGGTTGTGCGGAAGTTTTTCTATGGGAAAATGGTGAGAAAATTATCAAATTGGCAAAACCGAACACAAATGATGAAGCCTTGAGACGCGAATATCATAATCATCAAATTGCATGGGAAAGCGGGCTTCCTGTACCTCAAGCATTCGACTTCGTGGTGTTGGACGGTCGCCCTGGTATTGTTTATGAGAGAGTTGTTGGAGAAACATTATTGGAAGGTTTTATGAAACTGATGATGAGTCAAACAGCATTCACCATGGATGAAAGCAACATTCGACTCACTGCTCGAGCACTTAGTGAAGTTCATGCGAAGAAGCCAGTGGGTACCTTAAATAATCAAAGAAATAACTTGGTTTACAGCATCCATTCCGTTGAGCATTTAACTGCAAGTGAAAAATCAAACCTTTTAGCTAAATTAGAGGGGTTATCAGTCAAACATGTATTTTGTCATGGGGACCCGAATCCAGGTAATATCATGGTGCGTAATGATGACACGTATGTATGGATTGACTGGATGGATGCCTCTTTAGGTAATCCTGAAGCTGATCTAGCTGAATATGTGGTCATGATCAGGTATGGAATTCTACCGCCGTTCCTTCCAAAAGCAGTCACTGATTATTTCAATTCTTTGCGAGAGTCTATCATTGAGATTTTTATGGATGAGTACGATAAAAGAGCAGGAATTTCGATCGAGGAGGTTGAACCGTGGATTGCGCCTGTTGCAGCTAGAAAGTTAAGAGCGGATGCAATAACGGAAGAGGAGAAGAAAGTATTGTTGAATGAAATTAGAAGACGTTTATAGGGTCATTTTTCATTATAGCGTGCAAACTGGCCTCAGTTTACACGCCATTACTTTATTCAGACGTAGAATTATTGCGATTCCGATCGCGACCTGCGCGAATTTCCTCAAGGAATACAGGCCACCATTGTTTATGATCGGAGTTTGAATCCAGCTTAGGGAATTCCTCGCTGAGCTTATCCATGATTTCTTTGCCTTTTTTTCGTAAGGCATCCAAACTTCCCATTTCTGGAACAAGCCATTTCCTGCCGATTTGTGCATGCAGCACCTCATCAGCCCAATCGTAGTCTTGGAACATTTTAGCGAGCTCGTTGTCCGATTCCTTGGCAATGAACCATTCTAATCGCTTTCCTGTATCCTTGGGCATGAGTCCTTGTTCGATATACCAGAGGATAATATGGGCTTCCAAAGGCTCGAATACCGTGTTGAGCAGCAGGCTTGTTTTGAAGGAAACAGGATATTTATAGAAAGGCATCCCGTCTTGATAGAGTGCTGCTTCGCCTAGCATGGAATGACGTGTTTCATCCCAGAGCTGCCTGCTCATGTCCTGATAGTATTCCCAAGGTTTTCCTTTGGTTTTATAAATGATCGGCCCCATCCACTCAGGTACATCCATTTCCTTCAATCTTTTGTAAAGAAGTGCGTAGGTTCTCTCGTCGGCTGGTCGATTTTCGTCTAAATAATATTTATCCAACTTAGCGCTCATATTGTCGGTATCCACGAATCGAGCATCCCGACGTGGTTCGACTCTCATTTCGTAAGGCTGATCTGCAACGGTTCTAGGTAGGGGAGGAGCCCAATCATGGGGCTTCTCTAAATCACCAGCAATACCGCCGGCAGCGCATAAGAAATATGTTAGATGTTGCTGCCATTTTTGAGCGGAAATTCGATCTTCTTCTGTTAACATCAATGCCTGAATCGCTTGTTCACCCCAGACGAGCATTTCTTCTTCTTCCATGAGGATGAATTTGAGAACACGACAAGTAGGATGATCCACCAGAGGATTGGTTTCCGCCAAGTGTTTTCGAAGGGAGCGAATAAGTTCAGGCTTGGCAACAGAATAAATCCCTACCATAAGTTCAAGAGTCGTCTCTGAACGAAGGAGTTCGCCAAAGAAAGCTTCAATCCTTTCATCAGGTACAGTATCAAGATGCAATGGAGGTTCCCGCATTTCAATGATTCTCTTCCGCAGCATGCTGCTATGTTCGGCATCCAGCCAAATATGCAACCCGGAAGCACATTTCACTTCCCACTCCGGAACATGAGCGATATGAGCGGCGTAAATTTGAGTCAATTGACTTTCTGCGTAAACATATCTTTTAAGTAAGTTTACATTATGATCAACGTCATATCCGATTGTGCACGCCTTCTCATAATCACATATACCAGCTAATGGCAGCATACCCAAATTATTAATTTGTACGCGTTCCATGTGAATGTTCCCTCCCGAGTTTAATAATCACGAGCTCCTTAGGATTCACTTCCCCAGAGATTTTTCCCGATACCTCTTCGAGATAAACAGGCCGCTCATGCCATAACTCCGAGACACTCTTCAATTCCGGGTAGCTGTGCACAAACAATTCCCCAGCAATTGTTTCATCCGTATCGTTATAAAGTGTGTAAATCACACTGGATTCATCATCGCTAGGAAACATGTTGCAGTATAGGCCAGCTTTCAGTGTTGGATACAGCGGCAGCGGCTTGCTGCTTTGGTAGTTGGCTTTATTCGCCTTCCATACCTGTTTCCATTTCTTAATTTGTGCTTTGTGCTCAGCGTGATAAGGTAACCAGCTGCCGAATACATCTTGCCAGATCAGAATCCCTGTCCCGTTGAAAATAGCTCGTTTAATCAGCAAATCCTTGCGAACACCAACGTGCCAACGAGAGATGATGGGAGAGAAATGCTCCGTCATGACGTACCGGAAAGCATCCACCTCTGGCATGGATTCGCGGTTTTTGAATTGATTCCAGGAACCGGTGATCAGCTTGATTTGATTCCTTTTCTTCGGACGGACTTCGGAGCAGAAGACAAAGCTCGGCTTAACTTGGTTGATCGCTTCGCGAAAGCCGTCAGGCACGCTATCCATCGTATCGAGGAAAACACCGTCGATATCGGTTTCCCGAACCACTTCAACAATGCTGAAGGTAGACTGTTTAGGGGATTCGTCAAATCCAATATCCCACGGCTTGAACGGGAGAAATACTTTGACGTCCTTCGCATGGAATTTCTCAACAAGCTGCTTAAGTCCTAGCATGCCGCCCGGAAAATCCTCGAAAAATTGCCACTGGTTTCTCCGATCTACACCGAGACGCGGATATTGGTGCCAGAGAAGTACGGAATCGTAGCCGCCGAATGACTCACCTTCCGCTAGAAAGCGATCGACCTCAATCTCATTCGTCTCGAAATTGTAAATTTCTTTGCTATACAAGTAAGTGAAATGCTGTATGAAAGTGTCTCTGTACCAGTGAAGCTCAGGACGCTTATATTCCTCGAAATTAATCGGTTCGCGAGCATCTTTGCGCCATTCACTGAAAAATTCAGTCCAGCCGTGATCAATAGCTGTAAATTTGATTTCCATCACATCAGCTAACACCTGATCGGGACGAAGCAGAAACCGATGCTGCTGCAATTCGTTTAACGTAGTCCAAGGCTTCATGTCCATATTGCGATTTTGGACCCAGATGAACCAATTTTCGTTCAAATTCGGAAAGGCTAAACTGAACCCCTGCTGCAGATTGGGATGAAAGATGCCTAGGGGCATCGTGAATTCAACATGCATTTGAACAATGCTGCTGCCATCTCTCTTGGACTGAGGGTTCGATGGGAAGAAGTAATGATTATCTTCTCCCTCTACGAGCTGAAGCTGGGCAAGATAAGGCATGCGCATATAGATTTCGCGCGGCCCCCATTCATCCCATTCCGAGGCCAATTGGATCAGGAAACGGATCGACTGCTCCCCAAGATGATGCAGGAGAATTACTTTCGCGAACAGTCGATTCTGATCGAGTTCAACGCTAAGTTGAACGGATATCATCTCTTCCGTAAGATCGGTGACGGTATCGACCTTGTCAATCTTCCAATGGCTTGCCGGAAGGGAATGACCACCCTCTACCTCCATGACGAATAATTCCCGCTGTTCAGCTGACAAATCTTCGCGGACAGGTATCGCATGATGCCTCACGGAATGCAAGCTTAGGTGATCGGTGAGCTGAAGGGTGAAGCCCATTTTTTCGTTTTCAATGGTGATGCATCCGGTTTGATTATCTGTTCGTATCATGGTGAGCCTCCTTCACGCAGCGGAATCCGACGGTTTCACAACGATTCAAGCCTTCATTCAACAATTGAAATTTCAGATGGAAATCGGTTGGATGGGGTCCACCCTCGGCGTGCCAAGTATGCTGAGCTTTGTAATAGGAACCGCCGCGCAGGAAGGTAAATTTATGCTGCTCGTCATCCACGACATCGGCCACCCATTCCCACGTATTGCCGCTCATGTCGAAGCAGCCATACGGGCTGACGCCATCCGGATAAGCATCAACAGGCTGCGTATCCTGTCCCGCGTCATGGCAGCGATCAGCTTGAAAAGCCGTGCCCCACGGCCATTTTAATTTGTGATCTCCACCCGCCGCGAGCTGCCACTCGATCTCGCTTGGAAGTCTGCTGCCACAGTGGGAAGCGTAGGCCTCAGCATCCCGCTGGCTGACCCAGATGACAGGGTGATGTTCCTTGCCGATAGGAGGTTGCTTCCCATGCCAATGTTTGAGGAAGTTAGTGTCGTCGTCTGGCCAATAACCGCTTTCATTGAGAAACTGTTGAAATTGAAGATTGGTAACAGGGAAACGATCTATATAGAAATCAGGTACGGTAACGAATCGAGGGCCATGATCGCATTGGCAATCCCCTTCCATGATGCGGTGCTGCACACGATAAATGTAGGATGTACCTGGAATGAATACGTGTTCATTGTATTTTGAAGCAGAAGCAATTGGAGTGGAAGTCATGGTAATCGTCGCTCCTTTAGGACAAGTTATAATGAGCCATGGATAGATCAAGAAGTTGACAATACTATCTAAGACCATTTACAATCACAATCATATTTGATTAAACGGTTAACCACAAGGAAATAATTTTGAGGACTGATTTTTATGAAGAGTACCTTTCAAGATTGGATGGATGCTGCCGGTCAGATGGGCACATTCAAAGAGACCATTGTAGAGCGTGTGATCGAAGAGCATGCAGAGTATTGGGCGATGTACATGGAAACGGAACTGCTGCCTGGTGAATGGGTGAGTACATATTTATGGTTAGGCTTCCCAAAGGGTGCGCATGCATATCCATCCGTTATGCACATTCACGGCGGGGGTAATCAGACGCTTAATCTTGACCATGTCAGGCATTTGGTGAGTCAAGGATATGTTGCTCTAAGCTACGATTGGAAGGAAGAAATCAGTGGAGCGGACCGATATAGTGATTTGGCAAACATGCCACTTTCTGATATGGAAGATGAATATGACCCTTTGCAATCGGTCATGCTAACGAGAGTCATTCATGCTAAGAAAATGGTTACTTGGTTAAGCTTGCGTGAAGAGGTTGACCCCAATCGGATTGGCGTATTTGGTATATCCAGAGGCGGCAGCATTACTTGGCTGCTGAATGCATGGGACAATCGACTGAAGGCAGCCGTTCCTATTTACGGCTGTGGTAAGCATTTAGCTCCTGGAAGGCTGAATCGTAATATCCGAAAGGCACATAGCCTAGAGGATACCTTCGAATGGAACCGCTTCTTGGATGGGGTGACACTAGCGTCGCGTCAGCATGCGCCTGTTCTGGCAATGTCAGCGACCAATGATTATTGGGGATGGATGGATGCCGTTTGTGAGGCAACGGTCCAAATTCCGCAAGAAAATCGAGGCTTATTTTTCGCGGCGAATCAGAATCATCAGCTGGATCAATGGGCTGGGAAAACACTGGATCACTGGATGGATGTGCATGTAAAAGGGGAAGGACAATGGCGGCAAACGCCGCGCGTTACCTTCAGCCTGTCTACCATGGAAGGTTATGACAGCTTACTTGCGAATGCCATTTTGGATGCGTCAACCATGCTCCCAGAGAAGCTCCGTTTCTGTTGGTCTTGGTGGGACTTCAGCGAAGTGCTTCCGCCGGGGAGATACTGGCATGTCGTGGAGATGGATGCTTCTGCAGAAGCTAGCATTAAGATTCCCGTCGTGGATCCACAAATAAGCGGCTACTTGTACATAGATGCCGTATACGCCGATGGCGTCAAAACGAGCTCCTTCCCAGTTCGCTTCTCACCGGCTTATCTCGGTGTGAACCTTACGATAGAGAAGTCTAGCCTCGTATTGGCCGATTTCTCGAAGGGGCTTGATGGGTGGAGTTGCCCATTTATGCGAACAGAGCCCTATGATGCTGAATTTCAATATACCTTTCTTGAACATCCGCAGGGAGGCAAGGCCTTAGGTATGGATGAGCCGGATATCCCTTTTCAGCTAGCAACGAATAAGCTTGTGGATCCCATAATGGCCGGCTTATGTGATGCGAACAAGCTGCAAATCCAGCTGTATAACGAGCTCCCTGGGCATTGGGCAGTCACCTTGTTATATCGTCCTGATCAAGCCGGGCAGCAAAGCTGGACCCATGTGCTAACCGTGAATCCAGGGTGGACGGAGTGCTGCTTGAATCGTAACGCCTTTCGCAGCGAGGAAGACATGGAGCTTCCCTACTGGGATAAAGCGCATAGGATAGTCATTTCCTTCCAAGGGTTATCGGAGATTGGTCCATTCGGCAATTCCGCAGTTGGAAAAATTTTATTCACTTAGGAAAAAATCGTAGATTGACACCGTTTTCATATTAGGATATTCTTAGTTTGCAAGATTGCTTAATCGGTTAATCAAATTGCTTAATCGGTTAATCATTGTTAGGTTAGAAAGGGGTTGAATCCGATAGCATGAGTTCCAAATTGAAACAAATATGGACAGACAAAACACTTTATTTAATGCTTCTCCCTGGCTTGGTCTATTTTATTATCTTTCATGTATGGCCCATTATTGAGATGAAACTAGCCTTCTATGATTTTCGGATTATGGGGGATAACGTTTTCGTAGGATTCAAATATTTCCGAGAATTATTCAGCACACCGATCTTTGCTCAAGTTATTCAAAATACATTAATCATCAGTGCGATGAAAATGTTTCTGATTTTTCCGATTCCGATCATTTTCGCTTTAATGCTGAATGAGTTCATGAATGGCAAATTCCGCAAAACAGTTCAAGTCATTTCCTACCTGCCTCACTTCCTATCATGGGTCGTTATCGCGGGGATCTGGTTCGAGTTCCTTTCCAAGTCAACGGGTGCTGTGAATGGGTTAATTCAGTTCTTCGGCTTCCCAGCGCAAGACTTTCTAACAGATAAAGATTCCATTCGCTGGGTGCTGGTCGCAAGTGAAGCTTGGCGTAACATTGGTTGGGACTCCATCATCTTCCTTGCCGCAATTCTTGGTATTAATCAAAGTCTCTATGAAGCAGCGTATGTCGATGGAGCGAGTCGTTGGCATATCATCACCCGCGTCGTGCTTCCTCATCTGTATGTGCCGATGGTAACGATCTTCATTCTAAACGTTGGTTTTATTATGAATGCTGGGCTTGATCAGGTGTTAAACTTCACGAACGATTCTGTGAATAGTCAGATCGATATTATTGATACCTACGTGTATCGGGTTGGTTTGATTAATGGTCAATACTCATTTGCCACAGCGGCGAATTTGTTCAAAAGCGCAATTGGTGTAGTGCTCGTCCTATCTACACATTTCATTTCCAAAAAACTCACCTCAAAAGGTGCATGGTAAGGAGGCAGTTTCATGGTAGGTAGAAAAATTACCGTACCCAAGTTGTTGATCGGGGCCATATTATCCGTCCTTACATTGACGATGTTTGTACCGATTATGAACATATTTGCCAAAGCGTTCTCCAGCCCTGATAAAGTTCGCTTCATCCACGGCTATGATATTTGGCCAAAGGGCTTTTCACTCATACACTTTCAGGTTGTATTCAGTAATGAACTGATAGGCAGGGCGCTTATGAATTCCTTGTTTATCACCATCGTAGGAACATGCTTTAGTGTTTTCTTTACGACGATTACAGCCTATGTGTTGACACGCAAAAATTTGGTTGGTAAGACACCGCTGATGATTTTCCTAATCATCATTATGATTTTCGAGCCTGGGATCGTGCAGGAATATATGGTGATCAAGGACCTTCATTTACTTGATAGTCTCTGGGCCATGGTGATCTACCGGACGATTAATGTGTTCTATCTCATCATTATGATGCGATTTATTGAGGAGATTCCCGAATCCTTACTGGAAGCCGCTAAGATTGATGGGGCCGGGCATATGCGAGTCTTTACCCAGATCGTTTTACCGCTTTCCAAAGTACCCGTGCTTACTATTAGCATGTTCTATATTGTAGCCAGATGGAATGAGTTTTTTAAATCAAGCATTTTCCTTTCCAGTCGTGAAAATACAGTGCTACAAGTATTGCTTAGACAGTTCATCGTAGAAGGTGATACCTCCGCATTGGTGGGTTCAGCCAATCTATTGAAAAATAACAACATTGCTCAGCTTGATTTCTCAGCTTTAAAGGCAGCTACCATTGTTATCGCGATGATCCCGATTCTTGTGCTATATCCCATTATTCTCAAGCATTTTGCTAAGGGTGTAATGGAAGGCGGCGTTAAAGAATAGATGCTTTAAGCTTATGTTTACGATGCCAATTTTTCTGGCAAAAAACTTTTAGGAGGAAATACGATGAAAAAAGTGCTACTTACGTCGGTTGCAGCATTAATGGTGCTCACCACAGCTTGCAGTTCCGGGGGGAACAAGACAACTGAAACAACATCGCCTGCAGCAACCAATGCAGCGACACAAGGTCCAGTAACACTTAACATTGTGGCGAAAGATTTCGCGGCAGATGATCCTAACGTTCAGAAGCTAGTTAAAGGTATTGAAGAAGGTATGAAAGCAGAAGGCAAAAACATTAAGCTGCAAATCGTACCTGTGCAAAGTGGAACGTACTCCGAAAAGTTAGGCCTTTTACTGCAAGGCGGGAATATTCCTGACTTAATGTACTTCCAAGGTGGAGACTATCAATTTGCAATTACACAAAAAATCTTAACAGATTTGACGCCTTACATTGAGAAATCAACGCATGTGAAAGCTTCCATGAGTGATTACAACAAAGAAAGAATGAAGAATTACCCTTACCTGCTATGGCTATCACCGATCAACAGTGCCGTTCCAGTTGTCCGCCAAGATTGGATGGATAAAACAACGTCAGGCAAAGAAGTTTTAGCTAATCCTACTGCAGATAATTACTACACGTTCTTCAAAGAATTGAAAGAAAAGAACGGCGCGAAATACGCTTATACAACAGCTGGCAACTTAGATGAGCTGGATGTGATGTTTGCTCAATCATTCGGCTTGACATCCACATGGCTTAAAGGTGCAGATGGCAAGTATGTATACAGCAGAACAAGCGCAGCTGAGAAAGAAAAATTGGCCTTTTACGCGAAACTTTACAAGGATGGTTTGCTCGATCCGGAGTATTTGACGAAGAAGTTTGATACGAAAGAAAAAGCTTTCTATGAAGGCCAAGCAGCGGTTGTTGCTGGTACACAAGGTAAAGTTATTGATATCTATAACACAAAGATGACGGGACAAAATGGCGCAGCTGCGAAGCTAACTCCGCTTCCACCTGCAAAAGGGAAAGCACAAGGCTATACGCCGGTTGATATCAGTAAAGAAAGCCGTGGATTTGCGATTTCTGCCGGTTCCAAGAATAAAGACGCAGCTTTCGCTGTCCTCGAGTATATGGCTAGTCCAAAAGGACAAATGCTGGACAAGCTTGGTATTGAAGGTCAAGAGTATACCATCGTTGATAATAAAATTAAATTAACAGATAAATTTGCTTCTTGGTTCCCGCATTTCGTGGAGTCCACGCTTAATTTCAAACCAGATAAAGCATTTGACCCAGCAACGCCTTACCTATCCGCACCGGCAGTGAAATCTTTGGAAATGTTCACTTCCATGTCAACCAAAGACAATGCGTTTATTATGCCTGCTGATTTGGCAGCGAAATGGGATGCAGCCCTTGCAGTCTACAAAGGATTTGCTGCTGATGTTGTGACAGGTAAGAAAACAGTGGCAGATTTCGATAAATTTGTAGAGCAATGGAATGCTGCTGGCGGTAAAGACGTTACAGAATACGCGAATAAAACGATCAAATAAATAGAACTGCAAAGTGTGGGGCAGGGATGCCTCACACTCCCTGTAGAGGGAGTGGAGAGAAATGATTACATTTGCTGAGAGAGTCAAAGGTGTAGTGTTCGGAACGGCTTATGGCGATGCTATGGGCGCTGTTGTTGAGAAGTTAACGTATGGCGAGATTAAAAGCAGGTACGGCCGAGTAGATACAACGATGACAAAGTGGTGGAAAGCCGACTGGCCGGAAGCTGCAAGGCTTGGACGAATGAGAGGCGAAGGTATCGTCACCGACGATACATTAATGACGCTTGCTCTGATGAATGTTTATTGCACGGAACAGCGTCATCTGGACGCTTATGATCTTGCCAATGAGTTCGTGAAGGAAATTGCCTTCCGACCTAGATATATTCCTGAGTTTGGTAAAGAGGCTTTAATTATGGATAGGCTCTTCTACCCGGAAAAGCACATTTTCAATCGCCATGTGCTAGCGAATTGCGAGCCTCGCGAAGGCGGCTATGGCAATATGGTTAACTGTGGCGCGGCGATGTATATTGCTCCGATCGGGATTGTAAATGCATGTAATCCGAAGGCAGCATACGATGAAGCAATTCTATTTGCTTCTGGGCATCAGGTCAGCTATGGCTTAGAAGCGGCTGGCGTGATGGCTGCTTGTGTGGCTCAAGCCTTCGTACCAGGCGCTACGGTGCAAGATATCGTAGAAACAGCCTTACGATATGCCAAAGATGGTACCAAACGGGCGATTCAAGACATTTGTGAAGCGGCAACTGAGCTCAAACACGTGAAAGAAGATCGCGATGCAGTCGTAGCTCGTTTTCATGCAGTTATTGCTCATTATTCTCCTATGGGAGACGATGTGACGCGAAGCATTGATAAAGTAGGTATTCCATCCAATCACTATACGCCTAGTCGGTTGTTTGCAATTGAGGAGCTTCCACTAGCATTAGCTTATATCGTTTTACATGATGGTAATTTGCTAGAAGCCGTTAAGGATGGCGTTAGCTCAGGCCGTGATACAGATTCTATTGGTGTCATGATTGGTGCTATTCTCGGTGGTATGCAGGGGATGGCTGCCATTCCTGCTTCAGAGATTGCCGTGCTGGAATCCGCGAATAAGCAAGATATCGAGCAGAATTGTGATCGATTTGTCGATGCAGCAACAGCGATTATTACACAAGATTTAGAAATAAACATGCGAAGACAAGATCAACTTCGGTTTAAATAAATAAAGGCGGGTGTTTGGTTTGATACCATCAAATTATTTGGAGAAATTGTATGCCGGCTACTTGGGCATGAACATTGGAATCAGGCTTGGTGCGCCAGTTGAGCCAACGATTTGGACCTATGAAAGAATTAAAAACACGTATGGTGAAATCACGAACTATGTGAAGGATTACAAAAATTTCGCAGCAGACGATGATGCGAATGGTCCCTTTTATTTTTTGAGAGCACTCTATGATGATGCAAAAGATCGCGATATTACACCGAATGATGTAGCTCGGGCTTGGCTTAACTATACGCGTGAGGGCGTCGGTATGTTCTGGTGGGGCGGTTACGGGATTAGCACGGAGCACACGGCTTACATCAATTTGAAAAAAGGAGTTCCGGCTCCTCAGTCTGGTTCGATCGAGCAAAATGGTCAATTGATGGCTGAACAAATTGGCGGTCAAATCTTTATCGATACGTGGGGCTTGGTTAACCCAGGCAACCCGAAGAAAGCTGCTGATTTCGGCGAAGCTGCTGCACGGGTATCCCATGATGGCGAAGGCGTATACGGAGCTAGATTTTTCTGCGCGGCGATTGCTGCCGCTTTTGAAACTAATAACATTAATGAGATTATCGAAGCAGGTCTTGCCCAAATTCCTGCAGAGTCTACGTATACCAAAGTCGCAAGAGCCGTATTGAAATTCCACGATGAGCAGCCTGACGATTTCAGAGCTTGTCGCGATATGCTGGAGCGGGATTGGGGCTACGATAAATACAGAGGCGTATGTCACATGATTCCGAATGCGGGCGTATGTATTTTGGCAATGATTTATGGTCAAGGTGACTTTAATCGAACGGTTGAAATCGCTACAATGTGTGGCTGGGATACGGACTGTAATGCAGGTAACGTGGGTACGGTTTTAGGGGTTGCTTGTGGTATCTCAGGCATTGCTGATAAATATCGTAAGCCGATCAATGATTCCATCGTTATGTCGGGAATTTCCGGTTACTTAAACATCTTGGATATTCCAACGTACGCGAAGGAGCTTGCGATTCTTGGGTATAGACTCGCTGGTGAGTCTTGTCCGCAGGAGTTGAAGGATAGCTTCGTTGAAGATGAAATCTATTTTGATTTCGAGCTGCCAGGTTCAACGCATAACTTCCGAGTGTCGGATCCATTCTTCTGTATGACTAAGCATTCTACTGAACAAGCGTTTAAAGGTACTGGCTCTCTTGAAGTGGTATTTGACCGTATGACGCGTGGCGAGCTATCCAAAATTTTCTACAAGCCTTTCTACACACGTGATGATTTCAGTGATGAAAGATATTCACCTGTGTTCTCGCCGAAAGCTTTCTCAGGTCAAACGGTATCCATGGAAATTTATCTCGACCAATGGGGCGGGAATGAATTGATGGGTGTTGCTCCCTACGTGCGATTGGCCAACAGTAAGAAAGAATTAGTGCAGGGTTATGTAAAGCTTGTTAATAATGATTGGCTTCATCTCGAATTCCAGATTCCGGACTCCGAAGGTGAATTGATCGACGAAGTAGGGATCGTATTGGAAGCCTATTCGACACGTAAACCGAAAAGCTTAGGCCGTATTTTCATTGACCAGTTTAGAATTAATGGCAAAGCTGATTATACGATTGACTTTACTAAGCAGGCGATCAATTTTGGCTGTATCACACCGTTTGCTCACAACTTGGGAGCATGGAGCATTGAAAATGGCGCGATGTACCTCATGACTGCGGAAACAGCTGAAGCTTACACAGGCGCGTACTTCGCCAAGGATTATACCTATACGGTACATGTGAAGCCTCATTATGGTACTTCCCATTTGGCAGCTGTTCGTGTTCAAGGCGCAATGCGCGGTTATCACGTTGGATTCGACGGTGAGAATGAAGTTTCATTATATATCAATGATTTTGGGTACAAAAAGTTAACAGGCGTATCTTATCCTTGGCAGCATGATCAAGATTATGTTTTCAAAGTGACTGTACAGGGAAGTACAATTACACTATATATTAATGAAGAAGAAATTTTAAAGCATACCGATAACACGTTTGAGTATGGTATGTTTGGTGTTAGTACAATTGCTGCGGCAAGGACATCTTATAGCAACATGAGATTAACGGAGATTTAGTAAGATGACACCGCTGGGATGGTAGCTGTTAGAGGCTCATTTCAGCGGTTTCCCTTATGCTGTCAGCCAATTGATGCATGATACAGAAACTCGATTGCGAATTGGGGATGGGATGAGAACATGGTTCGAGAGAAGAAGCCTACATTAAAAGAAATTGCCGAGCTAGCGGGGGTTACCAAAGCGACGGTTTCTATGGTGCTGAATAATACAGGAAGAGTCAGTCAAGAGCTGCGGGAAAAAGTGAAACGGATAGCGGATGAGCTTGATTACCGTCCCAATGTTATTGCTCAAGGCTTGGCTCGTCAGCATATGAAGCTGATTGGCATGGTTATTCCGTCATTTCATGATGACTTTAGTCATGAGGTGTTTTTGGGTATAGAAAATTATGCCAAAGAGCGTGGCTACAAAATTTTAGTAGGTCTCACGAACAATGAAGGTGAAGCGGAAGACAGCATTATTGAGGAGTTTTTACAGCTGAATAGTGCGGGGCTGATCATTCATCCTTCTCCCAATGTTGATAGTAAAGAGCGTATGTATCGTAAGCTTCAGCAAGAGAAGGTTCCTTTTGTATTCTATACGCGTTATCCCATAGATGGTAATACCGATTATAACCGTGTACTCTGTGACGATGTACTTGGGGGACGGTTAGCTACGGAGCATTTGCTTGAAAAAGGTCATAAACGGATTGCCTTTTATACGAATCGATATGTGAAAAATACGAATGACTCCATCAATAAGAAAAAAGGGTATGAATTAGCACATAAAGAAGCCGGCCTGTCAGTGGATCCGCAGCTTTCGATCAGCTCGGAGATGTTCTCCGCTGACAATCCGATCAGTGACTGGGTTCGGGCACATCAAGTAACAGCCATATTCGTATCAACGGATTATACAGCTATTAATATCATGGAAAGGCTGCAAAATAGCGGCATTCGGATACCAGAGGATGTTGCGATCGTAGGTTACGATGATATTCGTATGGCTAAGTTATGTACCCCTAAGCTGACAACGGTCCGAGTGCCTAAGAAGGAAATCGGAATGAAGACAGCGGAGATGGTATTGTCTATGATCGAACATCCGATACTGCGTCACAAACATGAAATGATCGAGACGCCAGAGCTCGTGGTCAGAAGGAGCAGTTAAGCCTATGGAAACGAAATTTGTACGAAATCGCGTTGAAAAAGTAAGACGTTCTACCCTCATTGTCCCTGGCAATGTGGAACGGTTTATTCAGAAAGCGGTAACGCGCGGTGCAGATACGGTACAGCTTGATTTGGAAGATAGTGTTCCTGTCGATCAGAAAGACATCGGCCGTCAGATGGTGCGTGAAGCACTGAACACGATGCCTTTGACTTCTACACAAATCAATGTGCGATTGAACAATGCATGGGAGATGTGTGAGAAGGATTTAACTTGTTGTGTAGCCCCGCGGCTGCACAGTGTAACCATTCCTAAAGTTGAAGATATCGATATCATTCATGACGTGGAAGCGAAGCTGACCGATTTGGAACGGGAACGCGGCTTGTCGGAAGGACATACAGAAATCTCAATCTTAATTGAATCAGCCCTAGGACTGTCTCGATTAGGTGAATTGCTTGCAGCTAGTGATCGCATTAGCACGGTGACACTTGGCAATGAAGACTTCTGTCTTGATTTAGGGATTGAAGCCTCATCGACAGGTGAGGAGCTGTTTCCTTATTATGCTCAGGTTGTTTTGCAAGCCCGAATTCATCAGGTGATGCCGCTTGGTTTCGTCTCTTCGATTGCCGATTTTCGGAATTTAGATAATTTTCGACGCTTAGCGGAGAAGAGTAAGCAACTAGGTTTTATGGGCAGCTCATGCATTCATCCAGACCAAGTAGCCATTCTGAACGAGGTATATACCCCGCGGCAGGAAGAGCTAGATAAGGCCATGGGAATTGTACAAGCCTATGAAGAAGCACAACAGCAGGGCAGATCGTCCTGTTCCTATATGGGTAAAATGATTGATCCACCCGTTTATTTACGGGCGCAATTCTTACTGAAACGCAACACGATTCTGGTTGGCAAGGAGTGAATGACAAATGAATAAAGCTCTTCATCGTATGTTGAATCCGATTTCTATTGCCGTCGTCGGTGCCAGCGAGAAAATGAATTACGGCGGCAGATTAATGAAAAATTTGCTGACGCAAGGTTATGCGGGGCAATTATTTCCCGTTAATCCAAAAAGCAGTGAAATATTCGGCGTACCTTGTTACGCTTCACTTGATGACATACAAGCTGATATCGATTTGGCTGTCATTATTGTGAAAGCAGAGGCGATCGAGACATTGCTTGAGCAATGTGAGGCTAAGCAAGTTGGCTCCGTATTAATCATCAGTGCTGGATTTAGGGAGTCAGGGACAGAGGCTGGCGAACAGCGCGAGCGTTTGCTAACCGCATGGTCGGAACGGACAGGCATTCCAATCTGTGGTCCCAACTGCTTGGGGCTCAGCTCCAGCACGGCTAACATGTGGGCCAGTTCTGCCTCCTCTATCGGGGAAAGCAAACGTGCCGGGGGATCTGTCGGACTTATTTCCCATAGCGGAGCTACGGCATTCGGTCCTTTGCTTAATCGCGCCAATGATTACGGTGTTGGCTACCGTTACATCGTTTCGACCGGCAATGAAGCAAGTGTCTCGATGACACAGTTTGCAGATTTCATGCTGGACGATCCGGATGTGAAAGCTGTCGGACTTTTCATTGAAGGCATCAAAGATGGGAAAGCGTTCGCCAAGCTGGCTGATAAAGCGCTTAAGCTGGGTAAACCGATTATTACTCTGAAGATTGGCGAGTCCGCTGTTGGACAAAAAGCAGCAGCTAGTCACACCGCTTCGATGACAGGAGATCAGCAAGTCTTTGATGCTTTCTGCCGTCAAAAAGGCATCCTGGCAGCTAAGGATTATGAAGAGTTCATCGCGCTTGTGAAAAGCAGTGAATACAGCAAACCGCTTACCGGGCGTCGTTTCGCGGTATTATCGCATTCCGGCGGTATCGGCGGGTTCGTTGGCGACAAAATGGGTGCTGTAGGACTTAGTGTACCTCAACTCCAGGCTGATACCGTTTCCCGCATTGATACGCTGCTGACTGGATTCGGGACGGCCAATAATCCGCTCGATTTGTCTGGCACGATGCAAACGGAACAAATTCTTGAGATCCATGCCGCACTTGAAGGTGAGGCGGAATTGAACGGAATTGTATACGCAACGCATGGTAAAGCTCCGCTAACGGAACGTCTTGGCGCGCTGGATCGTTCGTCAAATAAGCCTTTGTACTGGTTGTGGACAGGAAGTCTGGAAGACCCTGAATTGCAAGCTGTTAAGAAGCTTCCAATCCCGCTCTTCTTTAATCCGAAGCAATTAGCTTCCACGCTTACGCGTTTGGTAGAGTTTTATGAACGTTCCCGCGGTGCTGAATTAAGTGTAGAAGTTGCAGCCAATCGTAAGACAACAGATGGTGCGGCGCAATTGCAGGAATTTGCGAAGCAGACAAGCTCTTTGACACTGACGGAGATCGAAGGCAAGCAGGTGCTTCAATCCGTCGGTATTTCCGTTCCAGAGAATTACTTCTTACCGGTTGACGGCGATATTGCCTCGTTCCTCAGCACAATTCCTTTCGATGGCAAACGTTATGTGGCAAAGCTAGTGTCACGAACGATTACGCATAAAAGTGATAGCGGCGGCGTGGCTTTGAACCTGAAGCAGCCGGAGCAGGTGCAGGAATTCTTTGAGCGTCGTATTCAACAAAATGCAGCGGACGTGGATGGGATGCTGTTGGAGGAAATGGTCGGAGACAAAGTGGAGCTGATCTTAGGGTCGACCAATGACCCGATCTTCGGTCCAGTTGTTCTGATCGGCCTTGGCGGCGTGCTAACCGAGCTGTTCCAGCTAGTTACTTGGCGTGTGGCTCCTTTCGACAAAGAGGAAGCAAAGCGAATGCTCGGCGAGATTAAGGGCCTTCTGACGTATCTACAAGGCTTCCGCAACATGCCGGAGACCGATATGGACGCTCTGCTCCAAACCTTGGAAACCTTCTCCTACTGGGTATATGATCAGCAGGATACGATTGAGAGTGTAGAGATTAATCCGCTTGCTGTTTTACCGAAAGGTGAAGGTGTTAACGCGCTCGACTGTGTCATTACATTGAAATCAGATGCTGTGCAAGCCGTGTATAGCGAAATCTAGGGGGTGTAACATGCAGAAGAAGACAGCGAAAATCGTCGTCGTTGGCAGCATCAATATCGATCTTGTCGTGAAGTCTGAGCATATTCCAGTCGCAGGGGAGACCGTGACTGGGCAGGAATTCGTCATGATCCCCGGTGGAAAAGGTGCAAATCAAGCGGTTGCTGCCGCGAGGCTAGGCGCACAGGTTGAAATGGTTGGCTGCGTAGGCGGCGACCCTTTCGGGAAACAGATGCTGGAGCAATTAACGAATGAAGGCGTTGGAACATCTTACGTATTGGTGGATCCTCAGCAAACAACAGGTGTGGCGCTCATTCAAGTGCAGGATGGGGAAAACCGGATTACGGTTGTCCCAGGTGCGAATGCCAGCGTGACGCCAGCGCATGTAGAGCGTGCCAAGGATGTGTTTGTTGGTGCGGATATCTTGCTCGTTCAACTTGAGATTCCCCAAGAGACGGTTATGCGCGCGGTTCAACTTGCCCAAAGCCACGGCGTGAAAGTGATCTTGAACCCTGCGCCAGCTGCGGTGCTGCCGGATGAGATTTGGCCGTTTGTTAATTTGGTAACTCCTAATGAGACAGAGGCAGCTATTCTGACTTCTGGACAGATTGCGGGTGCAGATCATGCAGGAATCATGAACGAGCTGCGTAGCTTGACGAAGACCGATGTGATCATTACCCAAGGCGAAAAAGGGGTTTCCTATCACTTGAATGGAGTAGCAGGCACTTACCCTGCTTATCGCGTTAACGTGGTGGATACTACGGCAGCCGGCGATTCCTTCAATGCCGCATTGGCGGTATGGCATGGAGAAGGGTACACCCTGGAGCAATCGATCGAGTTTGCGGCGAAAGTTGGCGCACTGACTGTATCGAGCTTCGGAGCTCAGACTTCGCTGCCGACTCGGCAAGAAGTGGATCAATTTGAGGGCAGTTTTAACGAGTAGATTACGAGTAAAATGATATGCATTGAACCGAACCAGCAGACATGGCGTTTGCTGGTTTTTTTTGTTCGATTGCGGGGACTGCCCGTTCGTGATTCAACCACGCCTAGAAATTGAATAACTGGAAAATTTCCAGTTATTTTTCGCATTTTTCGCTCAAAAGTTAAAGTAACTGGAAAACATGCAGTTAATTCTGCGAGAATCGCAGCAATCGCTCAAAATGGACAAAATTAACTGTAGGAAATCCAGCTATTCGTTAAATCACCAACAATTCGCTACTTTTAACAGTAGAAAATCCATTCATTTGTGGAGAGACTTGGGGCTGGTTTTGTGAGGGCAGGTAGTGGATAGGTAGCAGTAGTGGGGAGTTGGTGAGTAGCGAACTGGCATATAAATATGCGAATTCGGGTGTATCGAAAGAACAACTCCTACACGAATTCAAATGTGATAGAATGGAACTGATTCAACTTCTGAGAAGTATAAAATCCGATGAGTTGCTGCTAGAAGTTAAAGCAAATGGTAAGTTTTCTGGAAAAGGAGAGCCAATCGTGAATCCAGATCGTAGAAATTTAGTTGCGGTAACTGAAAAATTGGAGCAGTCCGGCATTAGCTATTCTTTGGGCGGAAGTGGTTTAATGCTGAGCTTGGGTTTAACAAACACGGTAGGTGACTGGGATGTCATGGTTGAAGCCCCGAAAGAACAAGTGTTGATTGCTTTACAGCACGATCAAATTGAAGAGAAGACAAGCGGGGACTATCCCTTTGGAACCAATTATAAGCTAGTTGTTCATAGCGAGGGCCCGCAAGTGGAAATCATCGGGGGACTCTCCATCTATACAAGTAAAGGCCTATGCAGGCTGCCCTCTATTCCGAGTTCAACTTGGAACGGGATTCAGGTTGGCAGTCCTGAAGTCTGGTATGTTGCCTATGCGTTAATGAACAGGACGGAAAAGGCCGCCGTATTGCTTGCTTATTTGAAGGAAGCTGGAGCAAATAATGATATACTTCATTTATTGATGAATGAACCGATCACTGATGAAATAACGGGAGAAATCAGCTCTCTTATCGAAACGTAAAAGGACGAAACAATGGACAATCAGATCACAATTCAAGCTTTAAAGTATGGAAATCAACTACATTATGAATGGCAAACAACCTTATTAGAAAAGACAGATTCACATATCGTTGTCTTGGGAGAGTACGGAAGGCAGCTGCATCACTATACGAAGCAAAGCGTATTCACGGTTGAAAATTGGACCATTGAATTTTTCTCGTTTGATTCTTGGTTTACGGTTAGCGCAGATGTCGTGGACGGTAAATTCGAACAATTCTATTGTAATATCAACCAGCCGGCAGTGATGAAGGGAAATACGGTTTCTTTTGTAGATTTAGATCTTGATTATGTGCGGAGAAACGGTGTCTGGCAGGTTGTTGATGAAGATGAATTCGTGACGAATGCGATCAAATTCGGCTATCCAGTTGAACTGATCCATCAAGCCGAGCAAGAGTTAGTGGCCTTAAAGGAAAAGGTAAGCAAAAAGGAATTCCCTTTTGATGGATATCTCGACATGTTTATGGATTGTATTCCTAGGCAATGAAGGCATGCGAGTGCAAGATTGAATTTCATAATTAAAAAAGAAGCTTGCCTCGCGGCGGCTCCTTTTTTCTTTGTACGATTTGTGCTATTTAATATACAGCATTAATAGATCAGTATAAAAGAGCTCGCTCTAAACCTTCCAAGGAAGGAGTAGGGCGAGCTTATTCCAAACAAGAAGCCATCCCCAATAGGATGGCCTTCTCCTAATACCCCAATACTACTTCTTTTGCTTCCTACGCTTGCTAATCAGTTTATTCGAAGCCTTCCCGTTCCCACCGACTGCATCCTGTTGCTTAGTTCCAGGGCTATCGATGGCAGAGTTAGTCCCACTCGTACTGTACTTTCCAGCACCACTGGCGACTTGGGTGGCTGAAGCATTTTTTGCACGCTTAGGGAGCTTAACGATTTGATCATTAATGACAACGATGATTTCTTTGCCTTTACGACGAATTTCAGTTAGGTTTTTGCTATCATAAAATCTTCCCTTGGCGCTCTTCACTAGTTTATTCTTCGCTGTTCCTCCTGCACCAACGCTTTGCTGTTGCTGACTATGCGGTGATTTAATAGCAGCGTTACTGCCAGCTGCACTGCTGCGGCCTGCTCCACTTGCGAGCTGCGTCGTGTTAGGGGCATTGGTAAATTGATGGTTTATGACGAAAACCAGCCTATTAACGCCATGAATGGGCGATTGTGCAATAATGCGTTTCTTCCCTTTTTCTATAATAATAGTGACGCGGTCTGATTTCATAGCACACAGATCCTCCCTATTGGGTTCTCTCTTAAGTATATGTCCATAGGACAAATTGGTAAGGGATAGTGGCTGATTGGGTGAGAAAGATGTGCAAGCTGCACGCCTATCTAATCTGGCAAGTGCCGAGGTCTTTCACTCGATACACACTAAGCATAAGGCCGATGGCTACAAATTGAAAAAGAACGAGCGAGCCGCTATAGCTTATAAAAGGAAGATGGAAGGAGCTAAACGGAGCTAGGCCGATTGACATGAGCATATTCCACATATACTGCGTTACAAATACAGCCAATAGGCCAGATACTAAAGCTTTTCCGTAGGGATCGATGAATTGGGTGTGGTATAATGTGTGCTGAATTCATTCTTGGTACATACAATAGGAGGCTTCCATGCTACCCCACATTGTTTCCATAACCATGCAAAAGCTTTGCACCTCTTTACATACTCATCTAGGTGAGAACTTAGAGTCAGTCTATGTATACGGATCGACGGCTCTTGGCGCCTATATTGAGGGCTCAAGCGACATTGATTTTATTGCTATGGTGAGACAGCCGCTTAGTCAATCAGACATAGAGGCCATTGCTCAAGCACACGCTGAAGTGGAGCGGGCGCTTCCTGGCACGGACATCATGGGGTCGTATATACGCCGAGAGGATCTTCATAAATCCTACACAGATATTCCAATCTACGCTACATATTACAACCATCAAATCAATACGAATGGTACAGGAGCAGATATCAATCCAGTTACCCTTCAAGTGATGCGTAAGTATGGGATTTGTGTTTATGGGAAGGACGTCCCATTCACCTACATTGCACCCATAAACGAGTTGTTAACTTACGTTCTGGGCAACATGAACACCTATTGGCTAAGCTGGATCACACGACTAGAAGCTAACACAGCGATTAGTTTTTCGTCCAATCCCACCGCCATCGAACAATTAAACGAGGCCGTAGAATGGTGCGTATTAGGTATGCTAAGGCAACTTTATACGCTGCAGGAACATGACATCACCAGCAAAATCGGTGCTGGCGAATATGGTCTTACGATCCTTCCTGAACGATGGCATCCGTTAATCAAGGAAGCTATTGCAATCAAACGGCGTCAGCACCTGCTGTCAGCCTACGACTCCCACACGACACGTTTACAGGACCTAGTCGAGCTGCTCCGATACATTCATTCGGCATGTAATCGGTCGGCCATCAACTAAGAAAAAGCCAAAGCCTGAACCCATTCTCAAGTGGGTGCAGGCTTTGGCTTTTTCTTACCCTTCCTCGTCCAACCTTCTTCGAACGTACGACCAATGATAAATTCAGTCCAAGAATCGGATAAAATCGGATATGGCCAAGCGGTCAACATCAGATTATTGATGATTTACTGCAATGGCAAGCTTGAATGACCATGACGCCATACGGTTCGATCGTGCCATCCTTATCCACCACAGAACCGTCGAATAGATTCACATATTCCGCTGGTAATTCAAAGTTAATCACCGCATTCGTATAATTCAAAAGCACCCAGAAATCCTGCCCATCCTTCGACTTAGCAATCACCTCGAGGCCACTCACTTGTTCGCTCAACAAGGGCGTGATCCCCTCACGCTTGGCAACGATCTTCATGAGCTCCCCAAGCGCGTGAGGATCCAAGTCACATCCCACGTAATAGACGTGGCCCTTACCAAACGTGTTCACCGTGACCGCGGGCTCTCCCGCATAGTAATGACTATCATAAGTCGCCAATACCTCGGCGCCATTACTCTTCAGGACATCAGCCCATATAGCGGCGGTACCTTCCCCGAACTCACCCTTCACCTTGACGGTTCTGCCAAAATTAATAGAATCGAACTCCTCCAGCTCGACGCCAGCCATTTCTTTAAATAAACCAGGTACAGTGAGTGTCGACATTTGGTTGTTCCACGTTTTGGTGCCAGATCGGAAGGTGATGAGCAAAGCGCCACCACTTGCTACATAGGCTTCACATTTGGCTGCAATTTCAGGTGTCATCAGGTTAAAGGCGGGCATCATCACCAGTTTATACTTAGAGAAATCCGTATCCACACTCGTCACATCGAGATTGATATGTTGATTTCCAATGGCGTCGTAATAGGCGTTTAGCAGCATACCATAACTGAACTTTCGGTTGTGAGGCTGCTGGCGATGACTCCAGTAATTGTCGTAGGATTTGATGACAGCGACGGGACTCACATTCTGAGAACCTACGAACAAATCGTCTAACCGAGCTAATTCGGCGCCAAGCTGTTTGATCTCCCGATAGCGTCTGCGGCCTATCCCATCATGATCGAGAATCCCATGCCAATATTGCTCGATACCGACCGTGCACGCACGCCAGCGGAAATACACCATTGCCTCCGCACCATGCGCCAGCGCTTGATACGTCCACAACCGTAATTGACCAGGCTCAGGCGTGTCGCCCATATGCTGCCAACCGCAGGGACCGCTCTGCTGCTCCATCATCCAGAAGTTCTTTTCCTTAATGCCTCGCATTAGATCATGCGCCATAGAAGCGCTAGAGGGGGACGCTTTTCCCCACATATTATTCGGATAATTATCCCAACAGATGAAGTCGAGATCCTTGCCAATTTTAAAATAGTCCAAATCACTCGCATGCCCCATCAGATTATGGGTAATCGGCAGTGAAGTGCACTTACGAAGCTCATCGATTTGAGCCTTTTGGTAGGCGACGGTAGCATCTGTGAAAAAGCGATAATAATCCAGCAGCATACCCGGATTGTGATTATTCGGCGTCGATAGATCTCCTGCACCTGGATTCTGACTGAAGCCATCGCTGGAGGAATAAGCCGGTAAGTCAATCTCATCAAAATACCGATAAGTTTGGCTCCAGAAAATCGTTCCCCACGCTTGATTCAGCGCATCAATCGTGCCATATTTACGTGATAACCACTTGCGGAATTCGCGCAGATCACTCTGACAATAGCAAGGACCGCCAAACTCATTGTCCACCTGCCAAGCGACGATATGGGGATGGTCTGCATAATGCTCCACCATTTTGCGTGTAATGATCTTCGAATGTTCGATATAGACTGTGTGATTCGGGCAATAATGGCGCCTAGTGCCGAACCCTTTCTTCAGACCGTAGACATCCATAGGATACATATCGGGATACATGTCCATCAACCATTTGGGGGCAGCGGCCGTCGGAGTACCCAGAATAATCTGGATCCCTTCCTGCGCAAGCACCTCAATCGCGCGATCCAGCCAAGCGAAATCATACACACCGACTTCTGGCTCCATTTTCACCCATGCAAACTCAGCCAATCGAACAATATTCATACCGGCTTCTCGCATCATTCGTGCATCTAGCTTCCAACGGTCTTCAGGCCAATGTTCCGGATAATAATCAACGCCAAAGTACATGGTGCAACCACCTCGTCAATGGATTTATATTATAATATTGCTTTTTCTGCAGGGATGTAATTACATTATAAATAGGAGTATGAATGGGTGTAAATCCTATCTTCTTGCTTAAGATATGACTATTTTGCTCTTTATAGGGATAACGCCGGAGCAGTTCAGGCTGATGAGGAAATCGTAGCAGATAAAAACCTCCTCTAGTTGTCCTATTTCCACCCCTCATGGCATATATACGGCCTCCACGCATTATAAATGGGATAGGAGAACATCATGGTGAGGAGAGTGCCTGCATTGTCAAATGAGTTCGTGATGCGTTCATTAGATGAGATCCGGTTCTGGTCACGTATTATGAAGGAACATTCCTTATTTCTCAAACTTGGCTTTCGATGTGAGGACACGCAGCTGATTCAAGAAGCGAATCATTATTACCATATATTCGAGCATATTGAGGGTCGTTCCCACTCGTATACGCAGCAGACTGACCCCGAACAAATTAGACGATTCAATACGGAAGTGGCTGCTGCTGTTGCACATATTTGGGCTTTCAAAAGGAAAGTTCTCGGACTCATCATCCAATGCAAGCTTCCTGGCGCTAACAATTTTCCGTTGTTGGTCGACCATACGAGTCGTGAGGCCAACTATTTCCGAAACCGATTACACGAATTAAATTCAGGACGATTAGAACCGTTACCCGACGCGATTATTGATGAAAATGTGTTCTTCCTGCGCATCATGGCGGATCACGCCAAGTTTATCGGTCATCTGCTGGATCCATCCGAACGGCAATTAGTGGAGCAAGCGCGGAATTTTAGCCATGATTTTGACCAACTCCTCTTCCAAGCCATTGATTTGAGCGGGATGAGGCCTCAGTCTCAAACCGATCCTCTGTTGGACCAGTTCCTTGACCAGAATCGTGTCTCTGTCGTCGCTCTCCGTGATTTCAAAAAAACAGCCCGTGATCTAATTGAAGCTTGCAAAATCAAGAGCATCATACATCCTTTGTTGGCGGATCACGTGTTCCGTGAAGCGGAACGCTTCCTAGCTATTATCGATATGTTCGAACAGTGCTTAACAGGCAATCCAATCATTGGGATGCGGGAGGAGCATGTGGGTCATTAATAGCGATAACCCCATTTGACATAAATTAGCGAGCCCCCTGGGGCTCGCTTTTTGAGTTTCTGTGGAGTTTTCTAGAGTAGGTACGACAGAATTAGCATGCTGTTACGTAGGCACTCCTCCCGAGTGGACGAGGATGTGCTAGATTCGCGAAAATGCCTTTAGCAGGCAGTTGTCTCCTGTTTCTACTTCTAGGTCAATATACAGTGCTATTAGTGGAATTATATAGAAATAGTATAAACAACTAGTCCCCTCTATGTTAATTGAACATATTATGCTAATGAAACTATAAGACATCTATCATGGAGGGAGGAATAACTAGAAAACCGTAACTCACAAGCGGTTTTGTTCACTAGAGAGACTGTAAAAAGATGATAAATAAGATCTTCATAAAGATCTTATTTTACTTTATCGAAAAGAGGTTGAATTATGATGCAGCAAGATTTCATGATTCCTATCACCATTTTGTCGTTTATATGCACTATTGCTTATATTATCTTTCGTCCTAATGTTAATGAATCTATTCCAGCAACCATCGGCGCCATATTTGTCCTCCTAAGCGGTAGTGTTACTATAAATGACTTGGGTAAAATAACTGAAACCATAGGTGGAGCAGCCGTAACCATTATGGCAACGATTGTTATGGCGATTGTTTTAGAAAGCTTTGGATTTTTTAATTGGGCTGCAGAGAAGCTCCTAGAACGAGCGAAAGGATCAGGAATACGCCTATTCTGGTACACTAATTTATTTTGTTTTCTGATGACCCTTTTTGTAAACAACGACGGTAGTATATTAATTACAACACCAATCTTACTTATGCTGCTTCATCAATTAGGTCTTAAAAACCATCAAAAAATTCCTTATTTACTCTCCGGCGCTTTAATTGCAACAGCTTCTAGCGCACCAATTGGTGTAAGTAATATTGTCAATTTAATTGCGCTAAAAATTGTTCATATGGACCTCTATATGCACACAGCGATGATGTTTGTCCCTGCATCACTTGGTCTTGCACTCCTTACACTGCTTCTATTTTTAAGTTTTTATCGCGTATTACCTCGTAAACTACCACCAATTAGAGTAGGAACCTTACACCAAACACATCCACTGCAAGACATTTCATCACCGCTTCCGAAAGAGAATCGAACCAAATTCATGCGGAATATCTTAATTTTCGTATTCAGCGTTCGAATAAGTCTGTTTGTTGCTTCGTTCATTCATTTCCCAGTTCCATTAATGGCTGTTATCGGTTCTACATTCCTGTTGGGCTGGCGTTGGTATTATTTGAAAATTGCGCCTACAGATATGATTAAAAAAACGCCATGGTATATACTCTTGTTTGCCTTCAGTATGTATGTGATTATATATGGTTTGCATAATATCGGACTAACCCAAATGCTCATCCAATTTATGCAACCACTCGTTTCGGGCAGTTTACTTCATGCAAGTCTAATTATGGGGATTCTACTTACAGTTTTATCGAATGTATTCAACAATCATCCTGCATTAATGGTAGGAACGTTAACTTTGACGAACATGGGTCTTGATCCACTTACCTTAAAAATTTCTTATCTCGCTGGTGTAATTGGCAGTGATATGGGCTCGCTTATTTTACCAATAGGAACTCTCGCGACCATTATGTGGATGCACATTATCAAGAAAGGAAAAGTAAAGTTGAGCTGGGCCGAGTACTTAAAGGTGACGATTACAGTCATTCCAATCACTCTTATTTTCACGTTAGTCATTCTAGCATTCTGGGTATCCTGGATTTTTTAATACGTCAGATATGATGATAACTGGAGGTTATTCGTATGCGTGTGCTTCAACAATTTGTTGGTCAACAAGTGATTGTTGAAATTTCTGGGAATAATAGCTTTACGGGTAAAATAATTGATTTAGGGCTTGATATCATGGTTGTGCTCAATAAACAACAGTATTATTATATCCCCTTAGTAAATGTGCAAAATGTCAGATTGAATTCAGAGTCTAGTACGGAAACAGAACTGATAACTGATGGAATGCCAATCGATTATCAAGAGGATAGCCTCTCATTTCGAAAGATATTAAATAATGCAAAAGGCCGATTTGTCGAGATATATGTAACTGGCAATAAAACGATACATGGCTATTTAACTAGTATTATGAATGATTATTTCGTCTTCTACTCACCTGTCTATAAAGCCGTATTTGTGTCTATGAACCATTTGAAATGGTTAATTCCTTATCATTCTCACCTCACGCCGTACTCGCTTAATAATCAATCACTACCTTTGAATCCTATCAACGTATCCTTATCACGAACCTTTGAAGGGCAATGTGAAAAACTGAAAGGAAGCCTAGTTGTTTTTGATCTTGGAGATAACACGAAAAAAATAGGCTTACTTCACAAAGTAGAAAATGGTTCCATAGAGTTGATTATTGCCAATGGAGATAAAGTCATTTGGAATCTGCAGCATTTAAAAACGGTGTACACGCCATGATTGATGAGGCGTATTGCTGCGAAAATAAAAAAAACGACCTTCTTGGGGAAGGTCGATCGAAAAAGGTTGAATGATGCATTCGCACACCTTATCTTATGAAAGTAAGGGCGGAATCGTTTGGGTTACTAACTAGACAAATAATCATTTTGAAAAAGCTTAAATACGATATTCTCATCTTTTTGATGAGAGTATTTTTTGCGTTTTCGTGTTGATGTTGGAGAGGGATAGCGATAAAGTTAGATCAGTAGAATAGTTGTTGCGTGGAGGAAATCTGAGGGAGGATGCTAAGATGAATCGTCAACAAACTCAAAGCTATAAGCTCCACATGGAACGTGTGGAACAAGCGAATCATGCGTTGGAGCAGGCCGCCAAGTCGGCCGGCGGGGACTTCAGGCTTGGTTATCATCTCATGCCGGCAGCAGGTTGGATGAATGATCCGAATGGGCTCATTTATTGGAACGAGGAGTATCACGTTTTTTATCAGCATTATCCGTTTGAGCCGAAATGGGGACCGATGCACTGGGGGCATGCCAAAAGTAAGGATTTGTTGCACTGGGAGCACCTTCCTATCGCGTTGGCACCTTCGGAAGCGTACGATAGCGGGGAAAGCGGCGGTTATGGCTGTTGGTCAGGCAGCGCTGTTGATGATAACGGCGTTCTGACGTTAGTCTACACAGGGCATGTTGATGGACGGATGCCTACGGAGGTTCAGTGTATAGCGACAAGCACGGACGGGGTTACTTTTAGCAAATCAGGGGCTAATCCTGTTATTGCAGGCGCACCGGAGGAAGGTGGCTTTGGCTTTCGAGATCCGAAGGTATGGTCGCATGAGGGTAAGTGGTACATGGTACTCGGGTACGGAAATGAAGGCTTGGGCAAAGCGTTGTTTTACACGTCCCTTGATCTGTTAGCTTGGCGTTATCTGGGGGTTGCGGCAGAGAGCAATGGTACGATGGGGGATATGTGGGAGTGCCCGGATTTATTCCCATTGGGTGTTGGGGATGACCAGGTACTGATTATATCTCCGATGAATATGGGAACCACGAAAACGATGTATCTATCAGGTAAACTGAGCTATGAAACGGGGAAATTCGATTATCGTCATGCAGAGCGATTGGATTACGGCTTCGATTTCTATGCGCCGCAAACGTTTGTGGACGGCCAGGGAAGGCGCATCCTGATGGGCTGGATGAACATTTGGGGGGCTCAAATGCCGGAGCAAGCGCACGGTTGGATGGGAGCTTTTACCTTGCCTCGCGAACTGACCCTTGCGGAAGATGGCACGTTGCGGATGCAGCCTGTGGCGGAACTGGCTGATCTGCGGAAGGGGCAACAAAGCGTGGATCAGCTGATCATTGGCATGAATACGCTCGTTCCTTTATCGAACATGCAAGGTGACCAGCTTGAGCTAATTGCCTTGTTTAACACGCGCGAATCCGGAGCTGAAGCGGTATTCGGTCTGCACCTTCGCAGCTCAGCCGACGGCTCCGAGTACACGGAAGTGTCCTACTCGGTAGCAGAACGTACACTTAGTGTGGACCGCACACATTCCGGTTCAGGAGAAACGGGTGTGAGTGAAGTGAAGTTGGATCCACTAGAGGACGGAAGCATCAGGCTGCAGCTGTTCGTGGATTGCTCTTCGTTGGAGCTGTTCGCGAATAACGGGGTCAAGACGATAACGAATCGGATCTATCCAAAGAAGGATAGCCTTGGCATCAAGCTTTTTGCTCGGAATGGGGAAGCGAAGTTGGAGAGCTTAGAGATGTGGGATTTATCGTTGTAGATACAACAGGATAAACCAAAATCAAACAAGCCGAGCATTCCGTAAAGCCAGGTGGTATAATAGGTTAAACGTTTAAATACACCTGGTAAGGAGAGGCTCAGATGACAACGATTCAGAAGGGTTGGGCTCAAGAAGCATGGGCACAAACAGTAGCAAAAGTAGGTAAAACAAGCATGCGAATTGGTGACGGCTTTCCACATGCGAGTGTAGGCGGGGAATATAAGCTGGAGCCTGCTTACTGGTGGACGGCTGGCTTCTGGCCGGGATTATTGTGGCTTTTGTACCGAGATACGAAGGATGAGGCGCTAAAGCAATTGGCAGAGTCTTGCGAGCAACAGCTTGATCAAGTTGTAACCGATTACTATCGTCTGGATCACGATATTGGGTTCATGTGGACGCTGACGAGTGTCGCGCGCTATAAGCTGCTTGGCGCAGATGACTCTAAGCGTCGGGCTTTACTAGCAGCGAATCTGCTAGCCGCACGTTTCAATGTGAAGGGAAGCTACATTCGTGCTTGGAATCCATGGCGTGAAGGCGAAGATAATGCTGGCTGGGCCATCATTGACTGCATGATGAATCTGCCCCTGCTGCACTGGGCTACGCTAACCACGGGCGACCCGCGCTATAAAGAAATCGCCGTTAGGCATGCGGATATGGCGGTTGATCACTTTATCCGTCCCGATGGGTCGGTAAACCATATCGTGATTTTTGATCCGCATACCGGCGAGAAGCTTGAAGTGAACGGCGGTCAAGGCTTTGCGCCTGAATCGGCCTGGTCGCGTGGAACCGCGTGGGCGATTTACGGCATGAGCCTCAGCTACCGTTACACAGGTGATGAGAAATATTTGCAGGCGGCGAAGCGTGCTGCGCATTTCTTCTTGGCGAACCTGCCGGAAGACCATGTGCCGCATTGGGATTTTCGTTTGCCAGATGGCATTCCGGCATACCGCGATTCTTCAGCTGGCGCATGTGCGGCATGCGGCTTGCTGCTAATTGCGGAGCAAGTGAATAGCCAAGAAGCATCCCTCTATCGTGAAGCTGGTGAGCGCATCTTGCATTCGCTCTACACGAACTATGGTGCATGGGATTCCGAAACCGAAGAGGGATTGGTCACCCACGGTACCAGCCACTATCCAGAGGGGAAAAACATCGACGTTCCGCTCATCTATGGCGACTACTATTTTGTTGAGGGTCTCTCAAGGTTGCTTGGGCATGGCGAGTTGTTCTGGTAGGTTATTGTAAAATTCAAAAAGAGTTGTTCTGGAGCAGCATCGAGCTGCTTGAGGGCAGCTCTTTTTTGCGTTCAACTTCCGCTAAAGCAAGCCCGGCTCAAACAGCTCTCGCAAAACCACCTCTCGCAAAACCACCTCTCGCAAAACCACCAATAACTGGATTTTCTACAGCTAATTTCGCCGGATTATCGCCTAGGAACAGAATAGCTGGATTTCCTCCAGTTATTTCAAACGATTTTTGCTGAAACCATTAATATCGGAGAAATTAGCTACATCTTTTCCATCTAAACTCAATTTGATGATGAAAATGCAAGAATTAGCTGTACGTTTTCCAGTTATTTGACATGGAGAGTAAGGCGTTGCTGGATAGTCGCTAAGGGGTAGCTTCAAGGATTAGAGATAACTAGTTAAGACCCGAAGCGCAGCATGTAGCGGAATGAAGAAACGTGTTGGTCCACAAAAGGACTTTTACTACAGTAAATCGACATCCGCCCTCATTGTTGGCACAGCGCGTTGAAACCTTACCGTAACGCTGCCAGGCAAGTCCGTGACCAGCTATGTGGAGTACTAGGCGAACAGGAAGGTTTATCCGCTGCGAGATCTGGGCATCCTTTTACTAGAATGATAGATTCTAGTGAGAGGTGGAGTTGGAACGATGACAACGGAAGCGTCTAAAATAGTCAAACCAGTCATTCCTAGCAAAATTGCTGAGTCCATTGAAAGATTGCGAAGTGAAGGTTGGGCCGATGACGATTTCTTTAACTTCTCACGCTATGATGAAGAATCTGCGGAGGCTCGGCTGTTATATCACTTTTTTCGGAACAATCGCGTAACCTTTGCGGCGGCGGTCATCAATAGCTACAGTGTTCAGGAGATGCAGCAGGTTGATGATAAATGAACTGAGATCCTTATCCAGCATTGGCTGGGTGAGGATCTTTTTGTTTTGATAGGGGGAAGCTTTTGCTTACCCCGTAGCTCAACTCAACATATTAATACCACCTACCCACCCGCCGGCACGACTGATCTCTTACCAATAGCTCCACACCATAACAGCACACCATAACAGCACACTATAACAGCACACCATAACCGCTCGACGGTCAATCGCCTATTGCGCTACCGCCCCGTAACCCAACACCACCACTAAACTCCTCTAGTTGCGGAACGTGTTTCCCTTATTTAGGCTGAAACTAGCTAAATTAGCCAGATACGGAACGAGAGGGCGCTATTTTCCTGGAAATAGCTAATCTTGAGCTGGTTTAGGGGAAATAGCGGAACCACGTTCCGCAACTTTCAGGATTGCATTGTATTAGCCAAAATAGCGGAATGACGTTCCGTATCTCCTGGGCTTAGCTACTATAAACACGTCATTCTCACACAGGCTTCAGCAGCTCATTTGATTTTCACCGCACCTTACCGCCACCCCAAGCACCGCTTCCATGCCAAGCACGTCACCACCATCTCAAAGCACCCTCATGTCCATTGGATAAATCCAATGGAATGCTTCAAAAAGTAGCTAAATAATGAATTTGATTGGACAAATCCAGTCAAGATAAGCATTTGGGTCTTAAATAGGCTAAATTGAGGTCACTCCATTGGATAAACCCAATGGAATGCTCCAAAAAGTAGCTAAATATTGAATTTGATTGGACAAATCCAGCCAAATTGAGCATTCGGGTTTTAATAGGTTCACATCTTGATCGTTCGCTGTAAAATCACAGTATTAATGTCATATTAAATGACGTAATAATATAAAAATCAGCAATAAACAGCTCAATTAATTATTCATGTCACTATAGTTGACACAATAGTATTCCCCTAGTATACTTTAAGTAACCGCACAGCGTTGTGCAACAAATACTTAAGGCAATGGCGCCTATCCTACACGGATAGGCGTTTTCTGTCTTTTTGGAAGGGTGAATACGATGATGAAACGATTACAGGACCTTGTTTTGTTTATCCAATGTCTGCCTGTCGCCTTGAGATGGTATTAAGATTTCATGCTAGGTTTCGTCGCTATCTTGATTAGCGGAATAGAATAGCCAATCTCTAACACGATCACTTTTTTCGAGTGATCGTGTTAGAGGTTTTTTATTTTTATCTAACCTTCATACTTTGGGCAAACTTTCATGATACGATGTTGGCAAAGTGCATGTGATGCACGATCAGGATGGAAGGGAAGTCACGCAATGTCAGACGAACGATTAGCCGTATTAGATGTTCATATTGAACAGGCCGGTTACGATGAGGTGCCGGATATTATTAAGGGAATTCATTTTTCGGTGAGGCAAGGTGAGCTCGTGGGGCTATTAGGTCCGAACGGCGCCGGCAAAAGTACGACAATCAAGAGCATCCTCGGTTTACTGAAGGATTTTAAAGGCAAAATCTCCTTCATGGGTGAAAGCAAAAGCTACGCATATATTCCCGAGCACCCGATTCTATATGATGAATTGACACTTTGGGAGCATTTGGAATTCGCCGCATCAGTGTATGAATTGGATCGCACGGTGTTTCTAGAGAGAGCAGATGATCTCTTGCACCGCTTCCGACTACTAGATGAGAAGCATCAATTGCCTGGGAAATTCTCCAAAGGGATGCAGCAGAAGATCATGCTCATTCTCGGCTTTTTGAATAAGCCCGATGTGTACATCGTGGACGAGCCATTCATAGGCCTAGATCCGAAGGCGATTAAGGATTTCTTGGGGATGCTGGAAGAGGAATGCAAGCGTGGCGCAGGCATCTTGATGAGTACCCACGTGTTAGATACAGCGGAGCGGATTTGCAGTTCATTTGTGCTGCTTTCGGGTGGCAGATTGGTAGCGAACGGTACACTGCAAGACATCCAACAACAATGCGACATGCCGGATGCCACCTTGTTCGACTGCTTCCATTCCTTATTATGAGAGGGGGCGACAGTGGTTTGAACAGCAGCTTTCAGGTTTTTGCGCGAAGAGTCCGCTCGGATCTGCTCTTCCAATATCGTGCCTTACGCATGGCCGTTGATTGGGTCATCGCGATTTATTTTGTCATACCCCTGCTGATTGTGGCAGGTTATCACTATTATGCTTGGTACATGACACCGCCTGCGTGGTTAAGCGTGATATCCATTCATACGGTGGCTACACTTTTCTACATTTTCACATGGATGGGTACGCTGCGCTACTTTGTTGAAGAGGGGGATCAACTGTTTCTCCGGCAAAATGAAGGCTGGTTTCGACATCTCATGCAACTCGGGTACCGCTATTCGGTGGTGCTGCAAGGGACTACTACGTTGCTTCTCACATTTCTTTTCCTGCCATTGGTCGTGCCCGTTTATTCGTATAGCGTCACGCAGGTCGTATGCTTCTGGTTGCTGACTTATGTGGTGAAGCTGAACATTGGCCTAGTTCGCCAATTGCTAGCACTTCGATTCCAGAGATTCCTGCTCTGGGTGCTGCGTATTGTGGTGTTTGCGGGAGGGTTCTTCTTATTCCAATTGTTAGTCACGGAAATTGCGGATCAAGCTATCATTAGCTGGGCTGCCATAGGACTAGGGCTGCTTACATTTATACCCTTAACCCGGACGCGGCTGCGTGAAAAGGGTGCCTTCTTCGCGGATATCACGAGAGAGCGAGATGCGCGGATGCGTATCGTCTCCTTGATGTTAATTCGTGTGATGGAGCGTAAAAGAAAACCGACACGCAGATATCCACTTTTATTCAGCAGATCGCAGCGGTTGATCAAAGGCAATGGAGCCGGCAATGGGATCGCTGAGCTGTTAGTAAAATCCTATTTCCGTAATGGTCTACAATGGCGGCAATCGATTCAGTTTGTTATCGTCATCAGCGGAGCATTGTTTATATTGCCAGGTGCGATTAAAATTCTCGTCTGGATCCTTGCGGCAGTCTTGCTGGTCTTCTGGCGTAAATCATTCTGCAAGGATGAGCTAACGACACCGTTCCTGTCACTATTTCCGATCCAAGATACGAAGAAGCACCAAGCGCTTCAGGCCGCAATTCCGATCTTAGTTCTGCCAGCTCTTATGCTCATTAGCCTTGTTGCGGGCATCTCGATGTTTACCTGGTGGGGACCGATTGTGATGATCGGAGCCGCGATCCCACTGGCGTATGGAACTTCATCGGTGTTTACAAGCTGGTACTGAGTTGAGCGAGTACAGTAAAGGGCTAATCCGACTAGTCACATAGACGAGTGGATAGCCCTTTTTCTTTATTTTCGAGGTCGCAATAGATACCACTCCACAACTAACAGATTAATCAGCAAACCCATCCAAACGTTGATGTTTAGAATGTCTGTGACTGCGAATCATCCAGATGCGATGCTGGGGGAGCTTCCCTTTGACCGCGTAACGGAACCCCTTCCATGTCGTGATGTATTTTAGTGCAAATTATTATGTTGTTCACTGTATGTATCTAAATAGTAACTAGAACTATGATTAGATCATATGTAAATAAAATAGTGCAAAGATACTGGAGGGCTATTTATGTTGCATCCATTCATGGGAATCAAGGATTGGGATCGAAACGGGATGTCAGTAGAAGAATCAGCAAAAACATTACAACGAATCGCCTATGTAGATCGCCAATTGATGCGGATCGAGGCTGGTCATATGGCGGCTAGACCTGAATATGAAATAAAAGGAGCCCTTGCGCGGTTAAGCTCGCAGGATGCGGAGCACCACGATCAATTCCGCAATCGGATTAAGCAGCTTCGCATGAGTACCGTGGCATTCGACAAATGCCCTGATGTGTCGCTAAACGAGCTTATGCAAACCGTGTTGAATTCAGCGACGACCTTGTGTTTGTTGACGGCGCTTTTTGAAGTGGTGAAACCAGCACAAATAGCTGCAATTCATGCCTATAGGGGAAAAGCACAGCCGCTCGTGGATGAGCCTACGCTGCATATTTTGAAGCATCAGCTCGTCGATCGCGAGGAGCAAATGGACTGGGGGCGCGAGGCGCTTCAGCATCTCTTGCTAACTGCCTCGGAAGCGGAGAAGGAACAAGCGAGACATTGGAGAATGTATGTGGAACAACTTCTTGCAGCAGCTGGCGGTATAACCGGATGGGAAGATCGGGCCCCTGTGGATCCATCTGTTCGAATCTTAACAGAGCCATTTGCGATGCCGCAAACGAGCACGAGAGACAGTCGTTTTCAGTCACAGGTTGTGAAAATGCAAGGGTTTGGCATCCCCGATAATGAGGATGGACGATTCTTGTCGATGATGCTGTCTAGGTATTTCGAGATGTCTCCAGCGGAGGGTGTAGCCTATGTCCATTTCACAACCGAAGGAAAGCCATGGCATTTCTATCGCGATACGGCTAGGCATATGTGGGATGAAGTACGCCATAGCTGGTTTGGTGAGGCTGCGCTTCGTGTGAAAGGGTACGATGTGTATCAATTCCCCAACTGGACGGGGTGGTACGATATGACGGCACAGCTGTTCGAGGGCACCGAAGCCTATTCGCATTTGACGATTGCCATTGAAAAGGCGCGATGAAATATCCGCCAGGCAAGCGCGAGGAGTGGGAGTTTTGCCGAGATGTCGCGAAGGATCCGCTCATGACGACGTTTCAAGATTTTGACTGGGCAGATGAAGTTGTACATGCTGGCTTCGGGCAGCGCTGGATGATTGAAGATGTCCACGGCGGAGATGCGCGTGCTGCACAAGAGGAAGCAGAAAGAACGATGCAGAAACGTGCTGTGTATATGCTGGCGCATGGTGATCTCACTAAAAATAAACCGGCCGGAAGCCTGGGAGGATACTAGCACATGTTGACCAAGTTCGATAATACCCGTATTAATGATGGCTCGAATCGCCCTCCACGGATGGAAGTTCATCAATCCATGTGGGCGACGATGGGGCTGGGTCCGGATGGGACGGAGCTGCCGCTTGAGGTGAAATTCGAGCGTATCGCGGACGCAGGGTTTACTGGCATCTTAGGGAGAGTACCTGATGCTCAGAATAGGGACATATGGAAAGGTTTGCTGAGCCAATACGGGTTTAGCTTCGGTACACATTGCTTTCCGTTTAGTGCGAGTGACTTATCTACGCACATGAAACATGCGGATGATATCGATATGCTGTATGTGAACGCGCAGGTGGCTGATTCATTTGTAGTGGGGGATGAGGCAATCCAACTGCTTGCTGAGCTAGGTGCCGTGACGGCTGAGCACAGAATTCCTTTCTATGTAGAGACGCATCGCGGCAAAATTACACAAGATTTGATCCGCACTGTTCAATACGCACAAGCGCTCCCTGATTTGCGTTTTACATTAGACATCTCCCACTATGTGTTGGCAGGGGAAATGACGGAGAGACAAGAAAAAGCAGAGCTTCTATTCGAAACCATACTGCAGCGCACGTCCGCGATTCATAGCCGCATTTCTTCAGGTGAGCAAATTCAAGTGAATACTGGCTACTCAGATGCGATCCTGGGGCGCTTTGAGAAATGGTGGACGCAAGCGATGCGCTATTGGCTGCAGGGAGCTAAGCCGGGCGATGTGCTGCCTTTCGTCTGCGAGCTTGGACCTGCACCTTATGCGATCACGGGGGCGGATGGCAAGGAACTATCTAGTCGGTGGGAACAGGCTTTGGTCTTGAAAGATGTGGCACAAGCTTGTTGGAAACGTGCTGCGGCAGAATAAGGTAGTACAATAAATAGTTGATTAGCGAAGCAGTGAATAATTGAAAATATCCATTCAATAACCGCCTTACGACTAATAATCGTTGGGTGGTTTTCTTTTTTTCTGGGGCAAAAAAATATTTTTGTAAAAAACGCCCGCTTAATGTTTTTAAACCACCCATCCAAAATCAGGAAGTCTATCGAATAACTAAGAGAGTGATAAAGTTAGATAAAAAGATACATAAAAAAAGGAGTCGTTATTATGAAAATGAGTAAAACCTGGATGATTGCTGCTTCATGCATCGTTGCAACAAGCCTTATGGCAGGATCGGCATTCGCCAAATCCGAGAATGGCAATAACCCTGATAAACCGGATACGTCAAAAACAGGCGTAGAAATCAAGGTGAAAGTTGATGGAGGAACGGATGCAACTGTCGCTTCCAATACGTATGGAAATGGTGGCAAAAATGGTTATAAAGGTCTTCTGAACGCAATAGAAAATGTAAAGGATAAACCTGCTGGGGCTGTTATCGCCGATCTTCTTTTGACTAACTACGGTGCCCATATTAGTGACGAATTGAAAGCTGAACTTGATTTGATTAAAGATAGAGATGCTGCGCTATCTGCTGTAGCTGACGTATTGGACGAGCAAGGAAGTGTAACGGATGCGGTTTATGTTCAAAAGGAAGCAGTGAAAGTAAACCTTAAAAACATCAATTCCTATAAAAAGCTAACTAAGCTTTATCACAAGCTAGGGAAAAAAGGTGTTTTCTTATACGTAAATGGTGAAGAGCCAACTTTAGAAGTGAATCCATTCATTAAAGATGGCAGCACATTGGTGCCATTCCGCGCCATTTCTGAGGCGTTAAAAGCTGAAGTGAAGTGGGACGCAGTAGAGCGTTCGGTAACAGTTACACGCGATGGTGTAAGTGTGAAGCTATTCATTGACAGCACGAAGGCTTTTGTAGATGGTAAAGAAGTTACTTTGGAAGTTCCTGCGACCATCGTGGAAGGTAATACAGTAGTGCCGGTTCGTTTCATTAGCGAATCTTTGAAAGCAACGGTTAAATGGGAAGATGAGACCAAATCAGTTGTCATTTACGAAGAAGAATAAGTTTTCGTTCCAATTGGAGCCTACCATGCGTAGGCTCTTTTTTCTTTAAAAAATAAGATGAATAACAGGTGAAATACGAAATAACAAGGTGTCAGCAATGTGGAAAGGGTATAATATAGGTGTATTATGTAAAAGAAAAAACTAAGATATTACTGATGAAAGAAAAGGAGATCCAATGACAGAAAACCAAACAGTTAAACATACAGGATGGAACTTTGATAACAGCTATGCACGTTTGCCGGAATCTTTCTTTACCAAAGTGAACCCTACCCCTGGACGGGCACCGAAGTTGGTAGTACTTAATGTTCCATTGGCAGCAACCCTAGGCTTAAACGCCGAAGCGTTACAAAACGATGAGGGTGTTGCAACGCTTGCAGGCAACCATATACCCGAAGGTTCGATACCGCTTGCGCAAGCCTATGCGGCGCATCAATTCGGACACTTTAATATGCTTGGCGATGGCCGTGCAATCCTGCTTGGCGAACAGATCACACCTTCGGGTGAGCGTTTGGATATTCAATTGAAGGGCTCGGGCAGAACACCCTACTCACGTCGAGGCGATGGTCGTGCAGCACTCGGACCCATGCTGCGCGAATATATCATCAGCGAAGCGATGATCGGGCTTGGTATTCCTACCACTCGCAGTCTAGCGGTGGTGACAACTGGTGATCCTATTTACCGCGAAACCGTGCAACCGGGCGCAGTTCTGACACGTATTGCTGCTAGTCATATCCGAGTGGGTACTTTCCAATATGCTGCACAATATGGCACAGGCGAGGATATCAAAGCGCTTGCGGATTACACAATTCAAAGACATTATCCGGAAGTTGAAGCAAGTGGAAGTGGGAGTGAGAGTGGGAGTGAGAACCGCTACCTTCACTTCCTGCAGGAAGTGATCAAACGCCAGGCTAATCTCATTGCCAAATGGCAGCTCGTTGGCTTTATTCACGGCGTGATGAACACCGATAATATGGCCATTAGCGGCGAAACCATTGATTATGGACCTTGCGCTTTCATGGATGCCTATGACCCAGCAACTGTGTTCAGTTCCATTGATACGCATGGCCGCTACGCCTATGGCAATCAGCCGAGAATTGCCGTGTGGAACCTCGCGAGATTTGCGGAGACCCTTTTGCCGCTGCTGCATCCCGAGGAAGAACAAGCAATCAAATTAGCTGAGGGTGCACTTTCCGATTTTTCCAAGACCTATCACCAAGATTGGCTTACGGGAATGAGAGCGAAGCTAGGGATTTTTGGCGAAGAGGAAGAGGATCACGCGTTGATTGAAGGTCTACTTAGCTTAATGGAGAAGAATAGTGCAGATTATACAAATACGTTCGTAGCATTAACTTTTGATAAGCTGGAGGACAATGTCATGTTTGGCACGCCGGAATTTGCTGCATGGCAGGAGCAATGGCTGACAAGACAAGGCAGGCATCAGGAAAACCAAGCTGCCTCGCAGCAGTTGATGCGCAGCAGCAATCCTGCGATCATCCCGCGCAACCACCGCGTTGAGGAAGCGCTGGAGGCCGCGGTGGAACATAGCGACTATAGCGTGATGGAGCGACTGCTAGCTGTGCTAGCCACCCCCTACGCGCACACCGATGATCAGACTGAGTATGCCGCTTTGCCTGAGCCATCAGCCTGTGGGTATCAAACCTTTTGCGGGACCTGACAATCCGTACCAATGCTCAAAGCCAACTGCCAACTGCCAACTGAGGTGGTTGGTTTATTCTATTTTAACTGGATTTCTCCATCTATTTGAGCCGTAATCCACACGTTTATTGAACTAGCTGTATTTTCTACAGTTATTTTTCTTCTTCTAGCCCGATTCCTTAAATTTCTGTTAAAATAACTGGACTTTTTCCATCTATTCTTCAAAACACAGGGGATTCGCCAAATTTAACTGTAAGTTTTCCATCTAAACTGTGAGCAAGCATCTGAACTCCTTTGAACAAAGACTTGAGGGGTAAGCCAACTGCCAGTTGAGGCGGTGGACTTACTTTATCTTTCCCACTCTATCGAAGAAGGCCAGATCGCCCTCGATGTGAAAATAACACTCCCACGCCCTCGCGTACGGGACAGCGGGTTTGCATATTTTGAACAATTGATTCTGGATCGGATATTGGTGAAAGAGCAGAATCCTGCCCTAGCCGACATCACAGCGAACAACAAATATGCGTACTCCATATAAGGGGAGCATGTCTGTCAAATACAAAAAGCACTTCAAGGCAGTACGTCTGCCTTAGAAGTGCTTTTTCTGCTGCCAAGCCTACATTTGGCGGGCTTCTGGCATATGTACATCCGTTCTGGTACGCTTTTCAATCACGATCGTTAGAATCAGTAGACCTAATAGACCGGCGCCGATGAATACGGGGTACCAAGCTTTGGCAAACACCCCAAGTTCCATGACGGCCATCATCCCTATTGTGGGTAGAAGTGGCTCGCCATAAGCCTTCCACCAATCAAGCGGAAATTTTTCATAGTAGAAAAATCCAATCATCGCGAGTGCGGAGACTGCCCAGCCCCCCGTATATATCCATACTGCTAAGACGGGACTTTCAGCCGCAATGAAAGGCACGATCGCAACGACGAAAATTCCAGCCACGATCATGACCCAGAAGTTCGCTCTCGTTTTTCCGATTCCTGCAAGAATACTCCCGCCAAGCCGACCCACGGAGGAGAATAAGACGCCTAAAGCCATCAACCGAATATACGCGGCGGAGTCTCCTGTTGTGAAGCTATCCCCGAATAGAAAACCGTTGATTTGATCTGGAAATAGACAGATGAGCGATGTCAGCGGGTATAGGAATATATTATTATACCGGATACAGCTCGTCCCACGATTCCTGCTTTCTTTTAAATCCTGAGAGCTCTCAGCTACGAATGGGAATGTGACGATCATGAACGCCCATGTAATGATACCGATAAATCCTGTTATCCGAAATCCATTTGATAAATAACCGACAGCGACAACTGAACTGGAACCGACCATCATGACTAGAAATGGCTGTTGAAACGCCTTGGCTATGTTCCCTGCCCAGGAAGGGAGACCATACGCCATCATGGTCCGTACCTCTTGCATGGGGATGCCCCCGAGCCATTTCGGCTTATGCACACGTTCAACTTTCCAAGCAATAAAAAGAGCAGTCAGGATCGCTCCCACGCTCATCCATACCGATATATTTTCTAAAAGGTTCAACTTGCCGATGGGCCATAAGACGCCTAGTACTGTACCCGAGGTAGCAAGGGTTGTGGTGATCACCATGAAGAAGGCTTGAACGCCGAAATCACGATTGCCAGAGAAGGACGCGACGCCTATGTTGATGATCGAGTTGAACATGAACATGATCGAGCTTAGGATCAGGGCTCCTTTTAGCTCAGGCAGATGATAAAAATTGGCTAGGAATGGCGCCAAAGAAGCTACGATTATCCCGAAGACGAGTCCGAATAGAGAGCTTCCGAACAAAGCAACGCGGAAATTAGTTTGAATCGCTTGCGCCGGTTTTCTTGAAAACGTATAAATCAAGGAGGAGTTAAATCCGACATTGAGAAATAAGGAGGCCATACCGAAAATTTGCAGCAAGAGATTCACTTGACCGAATTTGGTTGGATCGTCCAGTACACGAGCTAGAACAATACTTCCCCCTGTTTGCAGCATTTGATTAATGAAGAGACCGAGCACAATGATGGAGACATTCCGAAGTAAAAAACGCTGTGTATCCGTTAACATGACACTCCGACTCAACATGGGGATTGCCCCTTTTCCATTTTAGTTGTCTTTTACTTATTATCCAAAGAGTAGCAGACACCTACGGTGTTGACAACCGAAGAAATGGAAGATAAATGGAGAGAAATGGAGATATTTGAAGATTGCATGTCGCCTTGAATTGGTGAAAGAGAAATACAAGGATTGCAAATCCCTGAGTCGGATAAATTCAGGAACCGCCAGGGAAATCTTCCCTGACGGTTTTCTCAGGCTTTTAACGCGGCGGCTTGCTTTTCTTGATACTCTCCAGGTGGCATGTGGAAGTGCTGCTTGAATACATGGGAGAAATGCTTGACACTTACGTATCCTACTTTATCCGAGACTTCTACAATTTTCTCAGCAGGTCTTGCTCTCAGCAGCTTGGCGGCTTGCTCCATGCGCACTCGAGTTAGAAATTTAATATAAGATTCGTTCACGCTTTTATGAAAAACATTGCTCAAGTAACTAGCCGAAACGCCTATTGTATCTGCGATTATGGCCAGAGAGATGGGCTCCGAGTAGTGCGAATAGATGTATTCCTTAGCCTTAGCTACAAGGTCGTGCTCGTTCTCGTTATTGGGCCTTGGCATAGCATGCAGGTTGAAGGATTTGAGAATTTCATAAAAGATAAGCAGCACTTCTTCCTTAGATGGTTCCTTAAGAGTGAAGCTTTCCAGCTTCCTAAGGATCGTCTGAGCCGCTTGTATCCCTTCATCTGTGAAGTTAGGATTCATGGATGCTATGGATTTAATTAAATGAACGCCATACCGGTAAACAACGGGAAGCTGGTAACTGTCCATAAGCTCGGCATAATGCCTGACCGAAACCATGTAGTTCGTCACATTACGATCAAGCAATCCGGATTGAATGGCCATCATCGTTTTATCCAGTTCTAGAATGGAGGGCAGATCCTTACTCTCACCGCTGAAGGAGAAGCAGGAGTTACCGCCATATAACAGACGGCTCATGAGCATCTTGTGCGCTTTGCGATAAGAAGAGTTCAAGCGAAGTACATCGTTCACACAGGTACCAATAGTACCGGTGATCGTAATCCCCGTACTCTTATAGAGAGCGTCAGCTGCTTTAGCATGAAGGGCTCGGCATTGTTCAATCAGATCATCTTGGTTCTCACCCGTTACAAGTACAATTGTATTTTCCTCCGAATCGTAGAACACACGCCCTTCCTCCACAATTTCCGTCGCAATCTGCTGCAAAATATATTTAAATACAGGAATATCGGCATATGGAATAGATTTCCTAAGGATCATATCTTCATCCAAAGAGAGGATCATCAGATTACCTTCAGACTCGATTAAGCTCACTTTCAGACGGAAGAGAAGCGGGTAGAGTACTTTGATCTCCGCATTACTGTCTTCAATGACTGCCTTCAGGAAATTTTTGACTACATGGTTTTTGGAATCCTCAGAGAGTATACGCATCGAATGTTGGGTAAGGAGCTGACTTTTCTCTTTATCCAAATCTTGCGTAATACGTTCAAGAACGACGCGGAGCTCATCTTTTACAATGGGCTTCAGTACATATTCATTAACACCATAAGTAATGGCTTCCCTAGCAAAGCTAAACTCATCATGGCCTGATAGGATGATCGTTCTCGGTCGAGGAGACTTTTGAGAGATGATTTTACATAAAGTGAGTCCGTCCATGACGGGCATTTTAATATCGGTGAGAATTAAATCAACAGCATGTTGATCAAGAAGCTCGAGCGCTTCCTTGCCATCTGAGGCGACATGCACGACCTCCCATTGGGCATTGATCTTCGGAATCGTTAGCTTCAGATAATCTCTAGTAAGCGACTCATCGTCGACAACGAGCATTTTATACATGCTGCTTCTCCTCTCTGACGTCTAATTTGGGTAAAATGATAGTGATGCATGTGCCTACTTCGGGCGTACTATCAATCTTCAAACCATACTCCGTTCCATACTTCAGCTTGATCCGCTTATTCACATTGATAAGACCGACTCCTGTACCTGCACTATGATGTAAACCTTGGAGATCCTCGTTATAAACCAACGATTCCACACGTTCCCGCAGCTTAACCAGCTTATCGGCATCTATCCCTTTTCCATTATCGCGAACATAGAAATAAAGATTAGTATCGTCTTCATCACTATATATGTGTATGATCGTTTTCTCTTTTTTCATCTCGCACCCGTGAATAACGGCATTCTCAACCGCAGGTTGCAGGAGAAGCGCAGGAATATAATAACCGTTAAGCGAATTAGCAATGGTGATTGTGTATGCAAGCCTTCCATCGAATCTACTGCTTTGAATGCTAAGGTAAGCTTCTAGTAAGCTAATTTCCTGCCCAATCGTGATTTCTTTATCCCAGGTTGTCATCCCCCTTAGGAGGGAACTAAGCTTATTGATTTGATCTACGGCTTGCTCCTCTTTGCCACTCTGCATCAGAAGGGAGATCATATTGAGTGTGTTGAAAATAAAATGCGGCCTAATCTGGTTGAACAATGCTTTGATTTGCGCTTCCTTTTGCAGGAAATTTGCTTCATACACTTCGCTGACAAGCTTTGTGTTCTCTTCAAGCATCACTTGAATACGGTGAACCATCCCATTAAACGAGGACCCTAGGTAGCCTATCTCATCATATCTTTGGTTAGGAAAGGTGACAAATAAATTACCATGCTCGATTTCTTTCATCAGCTTCACGATGGTTAGCAGCGGATTGAGATATCTTTTGATAAAGAAGAAATAGACGAGAATAGCGAGAAAGGAGCTAATAATCGCCATTAAAAAAGCGATATTTCTTGTTTTGATGGCATTGTGATTGAGCTCGGCAAGGGAGTTTACGGCAACAACAGTCCAATTAGCTCGTGAAATGGGAGTCGCGTTCAGCAGATAGTTCTCATTATCCAAACGGATCGTCGTCTTGGACTGGCTGGTTTTCTGCATGGTTTGATATAGATCCAGCTCATAACCGCCTTTGACATTAGAAAAAATAAGATTATTATCTGCATCCACTATGAAAAGCCCGCCTTTACTGCCCATGTTCACTTTATTGCCAATGGCTTCAATACCGCTGTAATTCGCATCAACCTTAATAATACCGATAATTTTCTCTGTATCCTTGGTGCTGCGAAGCTGTCTTACAATTGAAAAGACCTTATTCTTCGGATTCTTAATAATTTGTTGCATATGCGCGGGGACGAAGATAGATTCTTGAGTTGAAAGCGCTTCCTTATACCAATCGAATTTGTGGAAATCGACCTTTGAATCGATGTTGGTCTGCACCCTGCCGCTCGAGTATGCCGTATCCGTTAGTACAAATACAGTCAGAATATCATTTCTTGGAATGATCATAATCTCATCCAGAAAATCTTCAATCGTGCGAGTCTTCTTGAGTTGTTCTATTTCCGAATCGGGTTGTGTGGTTTCCAGTGCAGCCATCACAGCCGAATTTCGGTAGGGGGCGACTGAAAGACGCGATAAATCGTCGAGATAATTGTCTATGTTCAGAGAAGCTTGCTCGATGATCTGCTGAACCCTTTCGGTGGACTGATTCTCGAAGTCTTTGGTGTACTGATGATAGGAGACGAAAGAAACCAGGATCACGGATAGTAGAATTAAAAGGCCAGTCATTATTAGCAGCTTGAACTTAATGCTCCATTTCTTCATTCCATAACCTCCCTACATGCCCAATATATCACATCAGGTTCAGTAACATCAGCACTTCTAAAAAAACCGCACTCCAATCAAGAAAATTCAGGTCTTAACGAATGATTAGATTGAAAGTAAGATGAAATAGAAAGAACTGTTTACAAAGTTTTCTTATATATAAGCGAAAAGGGAGGAAACAACGTGTTGAACAGAACTCTATCCATGGTCATGTGTTTCTCAGTTATATTGGGTATTGCCGCAGGTTGCGGAACCAAAGAAGAAGTAAAGCCAACTGCTGCCATTAGCAGCGAACCGGCCAAAGCAACAGAAAAGCCAACAGAGAAACCGAAGGAAGTTGTCACGCTGAAGTTTTTGACAGGTAAAGTAGAAACGGTAGATTTAGTTAATCAAATGATCGCCAAGTTTCAAACAGAGAATCCAGGTATCAAAGTAGAGCAGGAATATCAGAAGGATGCCAGCAATGTGATCAAAATCAAGTTCGCTTCTGGTGATGTACCTGATATTACCACGGTAGTTAGCCAAGATTACATTGATCAAGGAAAATACCTTGATTTATCGAACGCCGCTTTCTGGTCTAGAGTCCTGCCGGCTGTCAAGGATTTGAATACGGATATTAAAACGGGCAAGCAATTCTCCGCAGCAGCAACTGTAACGATGGGTGGTATATTCTATAACAAGCAAATCTTCTCTGAATTAGGATTAAAGGAAGCGCTCACATGGGCTGACTTCAAAACGAACCTGAAAACAATCAAAGAAAAGAAAAAAGGCGTCGTACCGATGTTCTTACCTGGTAAAGAAGCATGGTCGATGGGTCATTTAATTGAATTTATGGCTCACGGCATCATCAAGCAGAAATATGGTGTGTATGAATCACGCAAAGCGTTCATTAATAACGATGCAGCTAAGCTGGAGTTTGATGCTCCGGGCGGCAGTATGGAAACGTTCGCTGCTCGCATCATGGAGCTCAAGAGTGAAGGGTTGATCAATGCGGATGCATTGACGGCTACCTATGACAATGAAAAAGAGGATTTTGTTGCCGGAAAAGCAGCTATGTTCAGCCAAGGCATGTGGGTACTGGGTGATCTGCTCAAAATTAATCCGGATTTCGCCAAAAATATTGGCTTCAGCCCATTCCCAGCTTTACAAGATGGAGGCAAGCCAGTCGTATTATCCGCCGAGGATTCCAAATACGCGATCACTTCTGCGTCCAAGCATCCGGAAGAGGCTAAGAAATTCCTTGATTTCCTCTTCAAAGCGGAAAATTTAAAATCATACAGTGAAGCGATTAAATCGCCTTCCGCCTTCACCGATGTGAAAGCTGATTGGGGCCCGCTGCAAGATCAAGCAACGCAAGCATTGAAAACAGGTGTAAACATTGCCTTCACAGATACCCCTTCCGGCTTCTCAGGTGATGATGTAGGCCGTATGGTGCAAGAATTGATTGCCGGCAAATATAAGACACCAGCTGAGTTCGCTAAGACCTACAAGGACACATGGGATAAAGGCTGGAAAGCTTCCAAGTAAACAAATGAACTTGCGAAAAGGGAAGGATCACCGATCTCTTCCCTTTTTCAAATAGTCGTTCATACATTCGGGTTTAGGAGAGGATTGCAATGTATCTCTTGCGCGCCATTAATACCAATCTGCACAAATTTATGGCAGTACCTGCCATCCTATTATTCGCAATGTTCTTCATATACCCACTCACACAGGGGATAGGAATTAGCTTAACGAACTGGAACGGTGTCTCCCAAGCCAAATTTGTCGGGCTGCAAAATTTCGTCGATTTTTTCCATGACGACAGGGCCAAGCACGATCTGTACAATACACTTTTTTTTGCGCTCGGAAGTGCGCCGCTGCTAAATATTTTCGGACTCGTGTATGCGCTTATCTTGGATCGGAATTTTAAGGGGAAGGGCGTAGTTAGAGCCATCGTATATTTGCCGGCTGTCATCAGCCCATTAATTATGGGGTATGTCTGGTATTTCATTTTACAGCCGAGACGAGGCTTCCTCTATCATATTTTGGAGAATATGAACCTAGGATTTATGAACACGAATTGGCTTGGCGATAGTTCATCTGCGCTGAAGGTACTCGTGCTGGTCAACGTCTGGCAGTTTGTTGGCATGACGATGATTATTTATCTGGCAGGGCTGCAATCCATACCAGCAGAGTTATATGAATCCAGTAAAATCGATGGAGCTGGCTACTTTGCCACCCTACGCTCTATCACCATTCCACTGTTGTACCCTGCTATCCAAATCAACGTCGTAACGAATATCATAGGCTCCTTGAGCGTATTCGAAATTATTGTCGCCTTAACAGACGGAGGACCCGGTTACAGCACGGAATCTTTAAGTATTTATATTTTGCGGATGCTGTATGGCAGCTTCACGGGGTATTCAACGGCTGTGGCGTTAATTTTATTTGTCATGATTGTGATTCCTGTGTTCATCTTCATGCGTTTAACGAAATCCAGAGAGATTGAGATGTGAGGAGAAGGCGATGCGAAACTCAATACTTAGGCTAGGTAAATATATCGTCGTAACGCTCATGGCTCTCTTATCGCTCATTCCATTCTACGCACTGCTGTATTTATCGCTGAACACGCCGTCTAGCAGCTTCTTCGATGGTAACATCTTGCTGCCGGATTTTCATTTTGCTAATTATGTGAACGCTTGGAAAACATCCAAAATTGGCAACGCCATAATAAATTCGCTGATCATTACCGTAGGCTCTGTGGCTATTATTGTCCTATTCGCAAGTGCGGCTGGCTATTCCATTGCCCGTTTTAACAGCCGATTCAATCGGATCGTATTTCAGCTGCTCTTGCTCTGTATGATGATTCCCGCAATTATTATTACGGTTCCTCTCTATACCTTGATGAAATCGATTGGCGGCATTAATACGCATTGGGCGATGATTCTTCTTACTGCAGCTACTGCTTTGCCGTTATCTGTCTTTCTTTACGCTAGCTTTATTAAGCAGCTTCCTAGAGAGGTTGAGGAGTCTGCGATTATGGATGGATGCACTTATTTTACAGCGTTTTGGCGCATAACCTTTCATTTCGTTAAGCCGGTGACCGCTGCTGTCGTGATTTTATCGGGACTTGGGATATGGAACAATTACGGTCAGGCTGTCTTTTTCTTGCAAAGTCAGACGATGCATACCGTACCCCTAGCCATCTCCATTTTTTTTCAAAAATATGGCGCACAATGGAATTTAATGGCCGCAGCTGCGGTGATCGGACTTACTCCAGCTGTACTTGCGTTTCTTATTTTCCAAAAATATTTTATTAAAGGCATCACGGCAGGTGCACTGAAGGGATGAGAAGAGTGAAGCCACACGTACATGATGTCTATCCGGTAAAAGCACAGTTCCTGAGAAATCAACCGATCACCATTGCCGTGGAGTTAGATCTCCCTTTTGCGGTGGATGACGGGCAGGTTGAATTGGTAGCGAAAATTTATGATTTGCACCTGGAGATTGAAGTCTATTGTGAAAAAATTGGAAGATCAGGTCCTGGACAGCAAACCATCCAGTTGATGATTAGCCCTAAGGATGTTGATTTTAAAGGCTATGGTGTTGATGTTCATTTATATCTAGATGATGAATGGCTCCAGGTGTGTTCTTCCTCCTTCGATGTGGTTACGAACTGGAGACAATCGCCAAGGTATGGATTTCTAAGCGATTTTCACCCGAAAGAGGCTGGTGACAGCGAAGATGTCAAGCAGATGACCAAGCTTCACATCAACCTCGTACAATTCTACGATTGGATGTATCGTCATGATGATCTGGTAGCAACGGTGGATGTTTATTCCGATTTAATGGGCAAGGTGTCCAGTCGGAAGGTGATTCAAGAGAAGATTGCCTTGTGTCATAGCTTTGGCATGAAGGCCATTGCTTATGGCGCTGTGTATGCGGCAAGTCGAGAGTTTTATGAGCAACACCCTGATTGGGCCCTTTATGGCGGCAACGGCAAGGTTCTCGACTTTATTCACATTTTTTATTTAATGAATATAGCAGAGGAATCACCGTGGCATCACCATATTATTGAGCAGTATAAGCGAACGATTGAGGAGCTGCAATTTGACGGTATTCACATGGATACCTATGGTTCACCGAAAATAGCCATTTCAAAGCTAACTAACGAGAATAAGATTGTCAGGCTGGATGAACAATTCCCAGTGCTGATCAATAACACGCGTAAGCTGCTTGGGCAAAGTACAGACGACTTATGCCTCATCTTCAATAATGTGGGGAATTGGCCGGTTGACACGGTTGCGCGCGCTGAACAGGATGTTATTTATATCGAGGTTTGGAAGCCTTATGAGCGGTATCATCATATCGTACAAATCCTACGTTGGGGGCAGCAATACGGTGGGGGCAAGCCGGTCATTTTAGCAGCTTATTTAAAGCCTTTCATGGAGACAGGGGAGACATCGGTAGAACGAGCTAATTATGCTGCATTAATTCTAACAGCCGTGATCTCAGCGAACGGTGGCTACCATTTACTGTTGGGCGAGAACAAGGGTGTATTAACGCAAGGATATTATGTCGATTACTCTTCGTTGTCAGATGCCTTCTTTCGTGAGATTCGGCATTACTACGATTTCATTATCCGGTATGCGACAGTCCTGTTTGATCCTGTATTAAGGGATGTTTCAATGACACATGTGGATGGCGACAATCTTGAATATGTATTCGAGAAGGGATCATACAGCACTTACGGTGAAGCGAACAAGGTTTGGACGTTAGTCAAAGAAAAGCCGGGACTGAAAGTGGTTAATCTAATTAACCTCTGTGGCGTGGCAGACGATTATTGGAATACGGGGAAGGAAAGACCTACTCCGCAGGATGATTTTTCCGTAACCATTTTGCTGGAGTCGGATGTGAAGACGGTCTTTATTTCGACTCCGGATGACGAGATGGGTAGGCCGCAGCAAGCTCAATTCGTAGTGGAAGATACCGATCGCGGCAAAACACTGGTATTAACAGTTCCATGCCTTTCTATATGGACATTAGTGGTTGTAGAGCTTGTACAATAAAAGTATGAAGTGATTATAAAACCATAAAAAGGAGCCTCGCAAAATGCGGGCTCCTTCTATTATTTAACCTTACTTATGGATCCAAACTAATCCAGCAGAATTATCCTTGGCTTCGCCAACGACTCTGAACTTTAATCCGTAATTCGGAACTAGACGTCCGGCATCAGGGATTAATGTATTCATATAGCTGTTGGCATCGGAGAATTCCTCGACACCTTTCATGGATTTATAATTATATTCGCCTCTCGTTGGGTTGTTAATGTACCAGGATGGTGTTTTGTCCAAAGAGAAGGCAGCATCCGCTACTTGATAACGTGTCGTTTGCGCGACGGAATCCTGTCCATCCTTCTTGAATACCAAAGCATCAGCGTGAGAATCTACGACGCCAAGGAAGCCTTGTCCTGGGTGGATACCGGTCCAGTTGTCCAAATAACTATCATCGGCATACCAAACGACAAGTCCGGTATTATATTTGACACCACGGCTGAATTCCAAAGCTTTATCGGATCCCGCGTAGTTTCTCCATTCGAGGTAGTAATAGTGCTTCTTAAATTCAATACCATTCGAGACGACGAAGCCGTCTAAGTTAAATTTAGGAGCGCCTTCAGCATCATCTGTGAATACGACTTGACCATTTACAGTTAATTTCGCATTATCCATTGCAAAACCATTCAATGCGAGTCCACCATCCGTGACGTAGTCAAAGTGGAGGGTCACTTTTTTACCGGCAAATTGGCTTAAATCATAGGACTTGTCTACCCAAGCTCCATTTGTAGTTTCTGCGGTAGCGTTACCGTTCGTGTCATTGTCACCAATGATGTCGAGGGTAACTTGTTCATTATAGGTTGAAGCTGTAACCGTTAAGTAGTCATAATCAAACTCAACATCATAGAGGGTTTTAAAATCAAATGTAGCCGTTTGAGCTTGGGATAAATCAAACTCAGGCGTTGATAGTGTGGTATGAAGGTTATCGCCCTTCGTGCTGTAATAGTACTTAGCTCCGAATGCAGGTTGAATACCTGCCACGGCTTTATCCGGCAAAGTCACTTTGACGATACCTGGGTTTTTCGACTTCGTAACACTCTGATCAATGATGGCAGCCTTACCTAATTTCGTAATGTCTGAAGCATCAATTTCAGTCACATTGGCCCAGTTGCCGCCCATGGTTTTCTGGAAGAACTCTTTATTTTGAGGTGAAAAAGAGCTAGGCGTTGTACCAGCGATCTTGCCGTTCCAGCTGCCGCCACTCATGATGGACCAAGATGCAACGGGCTCACCTTGACCGGAATATTGCGTATCATATTCATCCGGTAACCCTAAGTCATGACCGTACTCATGAGCAAATACGCCAACAGCACCATCTTCAGGCTGAATCGTATAGTCATAAGCTGCCATTCGGCCACCCCAATAGCTAACCCCAGCCGTTGTACCCGGAATCCCGTACACACCATTTAGTGTCCAACGATGCGACCAAATGGCATTATCGCCTAATTGGCCTCCGCCAGCTTCTTGGCCCGAACCCGCATGAATAATCATAAGGTGGTCGACGAGACCGTCGGGTTCATTTTGATCGCCATCGCCATCCAAATCATATAAATCGAACTTGTCATAGTCAGCTAAATTGAGGCCGGTTGCAACCGCTGCATTCAGTGCATCCTTCACAAGATCCCGAGGTCCTTTAGGGGTTAGGTTATCATGTCCTCCTGCAGGGCTGTCATCACCATATTCCACGGCTTTGCCTGGAACGGTTAACCAATTTGAGACATAGCCATCTACCGTATAGCTGCCACCAGACTGTTCTTCATAGTATTGTTTGAAGGTTTTGATCTTAGAACCATCAAATAAGGTAAAATCAGTATCGCCAAACATGAGCTTCTCATAATGTTCACGGTTAAAATCGTTGGCGTACATGTACCCAGGTTCTTGTATGACATTGTTATGTTTAAAGTCCGAGAATTCCGTCAAAAGAACAAGTACTTTATCCTCACGTACAGAACCATTGTAGGAATCTTGTTGGGCATTTGGAACTGGTACATTGGGTTGACCATTCTTCAAGTCCTGATGGCCTTTGTTCAGCTTCGATAAAAGTTCAACCTTTTGCTTCGCAATAAACTCCTTTGATCTTTTATCGATCTCATTTTGTTGTTTGTCTACTTTGGTTGGAGCCGTTTTATTGTTCTTTGCGGAAACATACGATTTGACAGCCTTAGAGATTTGTTCAGGTGTAGCCGTCTTACTTAATAGCCCTCTGTCCATCAACCCTTTTGCCAAACGGTCATCATCTACAATATTAAAATCTACCGGCGGTGCTTCTAGTGCCTCTGAGTAGTCGGATCCTGCTGCGAATGCAGTTGTTGCTGTTGTAAAAAGTCCTGCGGTTAAACTCGTTGCTAGTAAAACTCTAGTAATCTTCGAGGTGTAGTTTTTCAATAGGAAACCTCCTGCAAGTTAGAGTATAAAACCAACCCATCTATTTAACCAATGGTATATTTACAATTAAATACTAGATTTCATAATGCTAGTAAGTGCTTATAGTCCTGCTCAAATAGACCCATATATTTCCTGTTTCTCGACACGGATACTCTAATTTTGTCGTAAGAAAAACGACTAAATATGTCATCGGAGTCATGACAATCTGTAGTCGTTGATAGAAGTGGGAATTACAAAAAAAGGAAACAATGGCATTCCTCACGAAATTGTAAAGCAAGGTGCGTTAATTAGGTTAACGGAGAAAGGAATGACCAGTTTGGATACATTCACAGACACACTACATAGTGACCTACTTGCCACGAGGGAACTTGTCTATACCAAGTGCGGATTTGTTTGCTCTCAACTACGCGTGGAAGAGCAAAACGCTGAATATGGGGCCTATTTATTTCATTTGAATTTTCTGTCTGTTAGATTTCGTGTTGCTAAAATTACACCTACAAAGGTCGGCCAATTTGTGACATTATGGCAAAGGAGTGGGGATGGAACGACCCAACCGTATGACGTCTCAGATCCAGTCGATTTTTTCGTTATTAGTACACGCAAAGGTAATCATTTTGGCCATTTTGTATTTCCTAAAAGTGTTTTATTACACCACAATATCGTTTCAAATATGGGTGAAGGCGGTAAACGGGGAATACGTGTGTACCCACCTTGGGACAAGCCTACAAGCCAGCAAGCTCAAAAAACTCAAAAGTGGCAGTTAACATATTTCCTGGAAATACCTATTAATGAACCAATAGACATTGTTCGTGCTCGAATACTTTACAGTGCAAAATAAAGTAATGGGGTGCATACTTTGAAAAAATACGTTATAACTTTAGTTGTCATTTCTACGATATTTGTTGTGCTCGCGCCGTTCTCACCATGGATAACAGAGGGCTTCGCAAAGTATAGAGCTTTAAACGCTTTTGAAAGTCAATGGAAAAACACGCAGGACGGATGCGGCTTCAGCTGCAAAGACTGTGGTTTTAAACAGTCACGAAAGGTTCTATTTGGCAGAAAAGTTGAAATAGAATTTGCGTGTGGCTTGTTACCTTCAGATTCTCCTGAATACCACAAGAAGAAAGAATTGTTTGTCTCCTTTATAGGGACAGTCCACTAGTAGGAAGAAGGGAGTGAGACCGGATGAAGAAAATGATGATATGTGGACTGATTCAATTGTTTCTGTTCTCCCAAGTATCGCTGGCACAGGATAGTTCACTCTCCTATACTAAGAAGGAAAATGACAGCCTTCTTATCTCTAAAGGGCTAACAAATGATGAAATATCGAAACTTGATTATCGTGGTGAAATCTTAGCGAATGCAATTAGAACAAAAAGTTTAGTTGAAAATAATTTTAGGACTATATCTAATGCCTTTTTAAACCCAATTCAAAAAGGTGTGTACTCGACAAATAGTGGCATTCCAAATGGTACGCCCCCTACTCCCAAAGAACCAGAACGTATACCTATGAAAGTGAAGTTAAACGGAAAATTAATGAATTTTGAGAATGAACAACTTCCTGTTATGAAAAATGGTAGTACTTTAATCCCGCTAAGAGTTATCTTTGAAGCACTTGGGGCAAAGGTTGAATGGAATCAAGATACCTATACAGTAACAGCAACAAAAGAAAATAAGACTGTTGTTCTTTCTGTGGGTGATTCGAATGCGATTGTAAATGGGGCAGCAGTAAAGCTAGAGCTTCCCTCGGAGATTGTAAATAATCGAACTATGGTACCGTTACGTTTTGTTAGTGAAGCGTTAGGGGCTAAAGTGGACTGGATTGTCTATTCGAGGACAGTTCTTATTTATAATGAATTACTGCCGCTAACGTTTGCATACGTTAATATTGGTCAATTCGAACACAACATTGTTAATGATCTTGGCCAAAACTATAGAGAGATTACAAGTTCTTCGAATTCAGAAATGCCTGTTTGGCAGTATGATGATAAAATAATCTCAACCTATTCGGTTCCTGAAATGGGCAACGTTAATGTTGATTTCCAAGGGTTAATGAATGGTTCTCTCAGAACGCAATTATTCGTCTACTGGAAGGCAGGGAATGATGAAGCCTTTCCTGTGGTTGATCACTTTGTTATGTATTTTAAAGATCAAGACGATCAAACTATCCATGAATATCACATAAAGCATGATCTTACTGTTGAAGAGGTTATCTTATAATTTGTTCGCTTTTTAAGGGAGGGATGGTTATGTATACATGTAGACCTGCAAGTACGGACGATTACAAGACGATTAGTTCCTTTCCGCGTAATGCGGAAGAGCTGTATTTTATGTCACCGCTGCTACAATACCCCCTTACTTCTGAACAACTTGTGGAGTCAACCCAAAATAGACTGAAACAAACAGTCGTGGCGGATGAGAACGGGCAGGTGCTTGGGTATGCGAACATTTATGGGTATGTGGCAGATGAACGTTGTTGGCTTGGCAATGTCATTGTGTCTCCAGAAGCCCGGGGTAAGGGAGCGGCAGAACACTTAATCCGAACGATGATTGCGAAAGCGAAGGATGAGCTGAGGGTAGAGGAATTACATCTTGTTTGCCATAATGTGAATACCCGAGCATTGATATTATATACAAAGCTAGGTTTTAAGCCCTATCAAATAGAGAAGAAAACGAATCAAGTAGGACAAACGATAGCTGGAATCATGATGAAATTGCAAGTGTAGGAAGAAAAAGAGTTAAGGTTGTGATATCTTTGACAATTTCTGTAATAGTGGCGATGGACAAGAATCGAGTGATCGGTAAAAATAATGATCTACCGTGGAGATTGCCGAAAGAGTGGCAGTATGTGAAGAAAACGACGATGGGTCATTCGATCATTTTAGGGAGAAGGAATTTCGAATCTATCGGAAAAGCGTTGCCTGGGAGACGAAATATCATCCTGACAAGAGATACAAGCTTTTCGGCTGAGGGGTGTGAGGTCGCTCATTCCGCCCAGGACATATTCGAGATGTGCGCTGAAGAAGAAGAGATCTTCATTTTTGGCGGAGAAGAGATATATCGTCTATTTTTACCGTATGCGGACAAGCTTTATATGACCAAAATCGATCATGAATTTGATGGAGATACCTACTTTCCAGAGGTTGACTTTATGGAGTGGGATGAGATTTCCGCCCTACAAGGAATAACAGATGAAGCCAATCCGTATTCGTATTATTTCTATGTGTATGCAAGGAAAAAAAGGGAGACAAATGGTTGAGCGAGGAGGAATCCTTGTTCAGCTTTTTTTATTTCGACAAGCGTATTCAATCGCGCAAAATCATCATATGACTAGGTGGAGAAGGGATTACTAGCCTATAGGAGGTGTAAGATTATGACAATATTTAGTAGAAAGGTGAATGCTTATCTCGTATTGATCAGCTTAGTTACGTTAATCCTCGGAGTTTTTCCAACAGGTAAGGGGGCGCATGCCGCTTCGATCCTTAATGACAATTTCGAAGACGGGAATGCTGCAGGCTGGACGGCTTCAAGTGGAACGTGGTCCGTTGTAACGGATGGGACGTACACGTACAAACAGTCGAATACGGGTTCAACGGCAGAAGGAGTTGCGTATACGGGAAGTACGAGCTGGGTGAATTATTCGGTTTCAGCTAGTATGAAGCTGAATACGATGAATGCTACTGGTGCATCAGGTGTTATTGCTCGCTATATGGATGCCAATAATTATTATTTACTCCGAATCCACGGAACTAGTGGGTTGCAGCTCTATCGCAAAAGCGGAGGAACATTCACACTCCTGGGTACATATGGATTCGCGATGGATTTGAATACGTGGTACACGTTGAAGCTAGAAGTGAACGGATCAGCACTGAAAGGTTATCTGGACGATATGGCAACGGCCAAAATCTCCGTTACCGACACCTCCATCGCTCAAGGGGCAGTAGGACTTCGTACATATGGTCAGAGCGCTAGCTTTGACTCGATTGTTGTTGACGATGGGACGACAGTTGCGCCGATCATAATTATGAATGGAGATGCGGGTTACACGGAGACCGGCACTTGGCTGAATAGTTCACTTACGGGCTATAATGGAACCGCTTCCAGATATTCGACGACAGCGAACAGCACAGCAACATGGAGCCAGTACGCCCCAGCAACGGGGAATTACAATGTGTATGTTTGGTATCCGAGCAGCAATAATACGACTAGTGCCGATTATACGATCACCTCTTTGAACGGAACGTGGGTGAAGTCAGTGAATCAGACCCTCAATCCGAATATGTGGAACAAAATTGCTACCGTCAGTGCGACTGTCGATGCGGCGCTCTCTGTATCGCTGAAAGTAAAATCAGGCAATACGCGTGCGAATGCAGTGAAATTTGAAGCGACAGCTGACGCGGCAGAGCCTACCTCACCGCCGGGCTCGGGGTCAGATACGACGACGATTGCGATTTTCGTCAATCAGAGCGGGTACGATCTTGACAAACCGAAGCGGGCAACAGTCACGAATGTAGCGAATGGCACGCCTTTTTATATCAAAAAAGCTTCCGATAACAGCACCGTCTTCACCGGCTCGGTCAATGGGAATATTGCTGACTTCACCAGCTTCAATCCCTCAAGCATTGGTGAGTACTATGTGCAAAGCAGCGGGCAAAATTCCTACAATTTCGCGATAGGGAAGTATTGGATGCAGCGAGTTTCGATTCTTCCAGCCCTTCGCTTTATGGATCAATCCCGTCAAGATACGTTTGATGTGGGTGGCAACGTCGGGTATGCGTGGCGTGACAGTGCTCAGTTTTCTTTTGAATTGAACTCCTTGGTGCTACAATATATGGCTAACCCAAGTGCTTATGATAGGATGCCATACGGCATTTCTAATCTTTCAACCAGTCAATATCCAGAGCTTCGTGTGCAAAATGAACCCGATATTATTTGGCTCATGAAATTCGCGGCACAGCGATATTACGACCTAAAAACGAATAACGCCAAAGATCTGCATGCGCTGGTCAAAGGCCAGCTCCCGTATTTCCTCTATATTTATCCGCAGATCAGCAATTATGTCAGCAGCAGCTTTTATACGCAAATCAGGGACTTTACGATCCAGCAGTGGTCGAATCCCAATTCCAATATGCAATGGTACGATGTTGGAGGATCCAGCGATAACAATCTATTCGCGACACAGTCGGTCATCGGAGGGGTAAAAGGTTCGCAACCGCCTGGGTATGCCATCGTACCGAATCTGCTCATGTATGAAGTTGCAAAGCGCGACGGTCTGGCCAATTATCAGGCATATTTTGATGCGGCGTATAACAATTGTCTATGGTTAATTAACAATGTTGATTTGAATAATCCCGCCAATACCAAAGGGCAGCGCATGAGCGAGCATATTACAATGGAAGCACTGGCATATTTCCAAGAAGTGTATCCAAGCCTTGCCCCGCCAGGACTATCCGCTAAAATTAATGCTTGGTCGGATCTCATGATCAAACGTTCGAATAATCTCTGGGATCTAAGGAAATATGCCGATCCATCGGATGGTACGGGAACGCTGGATCAATGGACGGGTGGATTGACCACGTATAACGAACCGGGCAGTCCTGCAGGCTTCTTAGCTTCGGCTTACGCGGCACGAAGAGTGCTGACGAATACCACCATGAAGGATAGACTAGAACAGATTGGCATTGCACAGATCGACGATGTGTTTGGACGCAATCCTTTTGGCAGACACTTCAGTTATGATGCGGCTACCGAAATTGCAGGCGTGGATAAAGGCTGGTTTAGCTTCTATAATGGCGGCTATGGTCATCTGATGAGTGTGCCCGGAGTCCTAGATGGCGCGCCGAAGGAAACGGCCTATCCATTCTCCCCTACAGCAGCCTATGGGTACACGGAGGGTTGGGTTGCTTTTAACACGGCATGGAATGACTCCCTCGCGTACTCCGCGGCGGATGATTTGGAGATCAAAGCATTCAATTCCACATTCAGCTCGGAGCTTACCTCGGCTGCGGCTGGAAGCACCATCGGCATTCGACTGAAAGCACCGCTTAATTTCAACGAGAGTTTAGTCGAAACCGGTCAGGTTGTCATCACGACAAATACGGGCAGCCAGAGTAAAGTCACGGTGACAGAGGCGAGCAGCAATGACTATTACTTGAGAGCGACCTACATGGTGCCAAGCGGGGTAACGTATCTAGATATCTCTTACGGGATTGGATTCTTTAAGAAAACGGTAAGAGTGAACGTGAGTTAAGGATGGTTTGACGGGAAAAAAGGACAGAGCTCAGTGAGCTCTGTCCTTTGTCTATTAGCGTGCAGGCGAGAAGTCCGCTACGCGCTTTAATATAGTTTCGATCTGTTCCAATGATTCTGCTTCCAGCTCAACGTTCACAGCCTTCACATTCTCTTCGATCTGTTCAGGCTTTGTTGCACCAATCAGTGCGGAGCTTACGCCAGGTTGACGAAGAACCCATGCGATAGCGAGCTGAGCGATAGAGATGTCCAATCCTTGAGCAACCTGCTCGAGTTCATGAACCGTCTGTAGGACTCGGTCATTGAGATAGCTGTTGATGACGCCATTGACGGAGTTGTTCGCAGCACGACTATCTGCTGGGAGTGGCTGTCCTAGCTTATATTTGCCAGTCAGAATACCTTGTGCAAGCGGTGAAAAGACGACCTGACCGAGCCCTTTTTGCTCAGATACAGGAAGAACCTCGCGCTCGATATAGCGCTCAAACATATTATAGATCGGCTGATTCGAAATCAGCGGATGTAGACGAAGTCGCTCAGCAATGCTAGCTGCTTCGGTAATTTGAGCGCCGTTCCACTCGCTGACAGCGGGGTAAACGATTTTGCCTTGCGTGACCAAATCGTCCAGCGCTCGAAGCGTTTCCTCCAGTGGCGTGTGATTGTCATAGCGATGGCAGAAATAGATGTCAATGTAGTCGACACCAAGTCGTTTTAGGCTCGCATCACATTGCTCCATAATGTGCTTGCGGGACAATCCGCGTTCGTTCGGGCCATCACCCATCGGGAAATACACCTTCGTCGAGAGCACATAGCTCGAGCGATCATACCCCTTTAGCGCGGCGCCCATCGCTTTCTCGCCTTCGCCACGATTATATGCATTCGCGGTATCGAAGAAATTAATGCCGCAGTCAAAAGCCTTCGCGATACAAGCATCCGCGGCTTTTTGCTCGGCAGCTGTTCCGTAGGTAAGCCAGCTTCCTAAGGCGAGTTCACTTACTTTTAACCCACTGCGTCCCATGTCTCTGTATTTCATTTGCTGCACTCATCCTCTCATCAACACTTGTTGCTGTAAGTATAAGGGAGGCGAGGTTGGGCGACAAGAAGGCACTATTTGTTCACTTAGTTACGTAGAGTTAAGTAGTTGCGGTGGGGGATGTTGCGTATGTTGGTCAGATTTGACAGTACTTTTAACGAGTGAGTATGATGAGATTAAAAGGACGGTGTAGCCAATGAATACGTTGCATAAGCCACGCAAGCATGAAGAGCGGCATGTGATCAGCTTTCTTGAAATTGTGGATGTGGGCACAGGGGAACGTCAAGTATTGGCTGAATTCGATGATTTAATTGAGGCGCCGAACTGGACGAGAGATGGCCGCCGTCTCATTTATAATCGGAGAGGCTTGCTCTATGCCTACGAGATTGCTACAGGTGAGAGCACGGTGATCGACTCCGGCTATGCGAATTGGTGCAATAATGACCACGTGCTGTCCCCTGACAATGCACAGATTGCGGTTAGTCATCATACGGAAGAGGATGGGCAGTCACGTATTTATATCCTTTCGTTAGCTGGTGGACATCCTGCCTTGATTACGCCGATGGCCCCAAGCTATCTTCATGGCTGATCGCCAGATGGACGTGAATTAGCTTATTGTGCGGAGCGGAATGACGTGTACAACATTTACACGATTCCAGTTCAAGGCGGTGTGGAGCGACAGCTAACAGATGTCCCAGGGCTGGATGATGGTCCCGAGTACTCTCCGGATGGTCAACATATCTGGTTTAATTCGACGCGATCCGGTCTGATGCAGGTGTGGAGGATGAACACGGACGGCAGTGAGCAGACGCAAATGACAGAGGATGAAAGTAATAATTGGTTCCCACACGTAGCTCCAGACGGGAATACGGTTGCTTTTATCGCTTATCGTAAGGGAGATGTCCAGCCTAATGCACATCCCCCGAATAAAGAGGTTGAAATCCGATTGATGGCAAGTGAGGGAGGTCCATCTCGGACTTTAGTGTCACTGTTTGGCGGGCAAGGAACGATTAACGTCAACTCCTGGTCACCGGATAGCCAGCAACTTGCGTTCGTTAGCTACAAATTGAAGTAGTAGTGGTGCCAAGAAAACTTAAAACTTAGAAGCAGCTGTTCCTGACTTACTCTCCCGCAAAAAACGGCGACTTGTACAAGGCACATTATCAGCACTACAAGCGCTATGATTTGAAGGGTAAGGATTTGAGTCAGTAATATTTCTTGTAGTTAGTTGATCGTCACGCGATAAATGGAAAAAGATCAGCTAATTTCCTGGGAAATCGCGATATTATTTGATTAGATGGAAAATATGAAGTTAATTATCGTGTTTGAATGCGATATCCGTGTTTTTACCGTCATTACCTGTAGATTTTCCATCTATTCTCATAAAACGTGCGAATGGAGCGAAATTAGATACAGGGCTACTAAGTGACGAAGAACGTCCCGTTTCCATTCAATTGAGTGGATGCGGGGCGTTTTTCTATTTTACAAGAAGGGGATGAGAGCATGAATATTGTGGAAGCACATGAAGCGTTTATCCGAACACATTTGAATACTAGGAGTGGGGAGCGGCGAGGCAGATTGGAGAGAGGCCATGGGCATGCGGAATCGCTCTTTTTGAAGCAAATATGGTGGGTTTTACGTGGGAACTTTGAGGATCTTCACCCCGAATATGAGGTGCTCGATTGGCGTGGGCGCTCCTATTTTGCGGATTTGGCGTGGTTGCCGGGTTATGTGAAACTGCTTATAGAAATAAAAGGGTACGCCTCGCATGTTCGTGACATTGATCGGCAGAAGTTCTGCAATGAAATGAACCGCGAGACGTTTCTTCAAGCGATGGGATATCAGGTGATTTCCTTCGCCTATGACGATGTAGAGCAACGGCCAGAGCTGTGCATTGCCTTGCTTCGTATGGTATTAGCGAGATATCAAGCAAGTCCAACGCCTGTCCAACGCGCCCGCATGGCTGAAAAGGAAGACCTTAGGCTTGCCGTTCAACTTGCTGAGCCGATTCGACCGAAGGATGTGGAGCTGCATTTTGACATTGATCATCGAACAGCCGTGATGATGCTCAAGAAGCTTTGCTCGAAAGGCATGCTCACTCCTTCCTTCGGGGGAAGGGGCAGCGTATCGTTAAATATACTTTAGCAGGCGAAAGTTTACTCGCTAATATAGAATAAATGGACAATCTCCAGTTAATTTCTCGGGAAATCACGATTTTATTGAAATAACTGGAAATTATGCAGCTAATATCAGCGGAGACGACAGAATATGTCATGAAAGGTTGAATTTCGAAAACCTGTCCAACCTCCGCCCCGCGCACCAGAACTTCAGCCACCCCTAGATCGAAACCCAGTAGGCGGCTGTTCCCATGCCCATTATAAACGCAACAAAAACGGTACAACCATATCGGCAACACGGCGATAGCCAGCCTCATTCGGATGCAGACCATCCGAGGTGAAGTGAGGCAGCGTCAGCTTATTCAATCCACTTTCTGCGTACAGATTCAGTACTGGCAGCCCGTACCGCTGGCCAATCTGCTGAATTGCTTCAACGTAGTCGATGAGACGATACCCAGCAGCATTAACGTAGAAAATGTCATATTGATCTTTGTCCCGCTGAAGCGGTGTCCACAGGCTTAGGCGGCACGTTGGATTTTTCGTCAATATGTCCTCGATTAACGTGGCATAGGCGCCATGAAACGTAAACATATCCCTACTTCCCAACTCCCCGATCGACTTATCCAGACGAAAATCATTCACCCCTGCGAAGATGGTAACACAATCCAAGGAAGTGTCGATCGTCCGACCAACATGTGTCGTCGCACCGTAGTCTCGATCGCCCCCAGCTGTCATGGGACAGCCGCTTTTGCCATAGTTAATCACGCTCGCGAAGCCTAGCGCTTCCTGAACAAGCGGCTGATAGCCGCCAGCTTCAGTAATGCTGTCACCGAGGGTTCCCCACGTTTTTCCTGCCCATTTCATTAACATGCTAGGGAGTCTCCTTACCATTAATTTTCTACATCAAATTTAACAGTCCCGACAGCAACCTCACGGTCTGCATCTGCGAGACCAGGGTTATCCCCAAGGTAAGCGCCTTGCTCGATCAACTTGCGCTGCAGTTCAGGAATGGACACCTCGCGGAAGCCAACACCGAAGGCGCTAGCCATCGAAGCAGCAACCCCTGCAGCTTCACCCATCGCAAAGCAGTTTGGCATCACGCGAAGCGAACCCTGAACTGGGCGATCAGACGATACGGATCGTCCTGCAACGATGAGGTTCGACTTGCCTTGCGGAAGCATACAACGATAAGGGACGCCGTGGGATTTTCCTTTTGGCAGATGCTTGATGGTCATCGTTGCGCCGGCATTCGCCAAATGGATATCAATAAAGTAGGAATTGCGCGCAATATCGTCCTCAAAGGTACGCATCGTGAGGAAATCTTCCACAACAAGTGTATAATCGCCTTGAATGCGGCGTGTTTCACGAATACCGATTTGGTCGCCGGAATGCACGAGGAATATGTTTTCGAAGCCAGGCACGTATTTTTTAAGGAAACGAATCTGTGTTTCAATCAACTGGCGGCCTTCGATCGCAGCTCGCGTCAAATCTTCCGCTTTCGTTCCATCAATATTGAAGATATGACCAAAGTTAAAGCCAACCACCGAGTTCGAAATCCAGGCCATACCTGAGATGCGTTTTCGTCCTTCTGGCAGCTCCCCGTTTTGCTGTGCTAAAGTCACGAGATCTTCAAGCTGCTTATGCTGACCGGTTTCAGCGATATATTGCTCAAAGCGCTCCTTATCTGCACCCGTCACGACATAGCACATCGTACCTGGCTGCAGCTCGCCATTTTCACCGCCAACTTGAAAAGGAACGCCGGCCAAAGCAGCAAGATCCGCATCCCCAGATGCATCGATGTACAACTTGGCTTGCACGACCGAGCGGCCTGATTTATTGGTGATGACAAGGCCGCTGATTCTATCGCCATCGAGCAGCACTTGATCAGCAACAGTATGGAACAGAATTTGTGCGCCGCTCGCTAATACTTCGGCATCATAGACGCGTTTGAGCGTTTCAACATCAATGGGGACCCAGTCCAAAAGCTCTTCATAACGGTTAAGAAAATCCGGTCCTGCCGCATGCTTCATTTTCTCAAGCAAATCCAGACCAATGCCTCGAATGACAGGCTTCTCTCCATCTGTATATGGGCAAAAGGCAGGTACCAATGCAGCAGTTCCCATACCGCCTAGATAGCCCCGTTGCTCAATTAAGAGTGTACTGGCACCATTACGTGCTGCAGCAATTGCGGCTGCGATACCTGTGGCACCGCCGCCAACAACGACGACGTCAGGGGTGTGACTTACAGAAAGCTTTTGAGCGGGTATGGTTACGGTTAAGTTGTTAGTAGTCGAGTTTGTCATTCGAATCTTCCTCCTAGTATCTTTGTCTTCATTATAAATCGCTGCTTAGAAGGGGCTAGTTTAATTTTTGTTTCATCTAAAAAGTAAGCGTGATATAGTGAAAATGAATCATGTACAATCCATTAAAATTATATAGAATCCTGTATCCAGTATCCTTTTCGCAACAACCAGGAGGTGTTACCTTCCTCATGCCAACCCGCAAAGCAGTCACCATGAAAACCATCGCATTGGAGCTTGGCTTAACCGAGCAAACCGTGAATAAGGCGCTGAAAGGCAAGCACGGCATGTCGGAAGCGACCCGCCAGCTCATCGTCCAGACAGCCGAGAAGCTCGGCTATTACACGATGGATCAGATCCGCAGCTTAAGGCTGGATCATATTGCTCCGTATCCGAATGAACGGATGCGCTTCTTGCTCGTACAGACAGCAGAATCCGTATCATATAACCGCCTGCTGCTGCAAGGGCTGCAAGATCGCTTCTTCTCCTTCGGTCATCGCATCGAACTGCTCATGCTGCCACAGCGCATGAAGCAAGACAAGATGGCCGACTGGCTGGAGGAAAAAGGGGTGCAATATGCGGACGGCGTTTTCATCGCGCCGAGTATCTTGCCCCAGGCGTGGGAAACGGTGCTTTTTAACCTGCCCATTCCCCGAATTCTGCTAAGCTTTCCACCATCCGGGGTGAAAATCGATAGTGTCATCTGGGATGTATATGAAGCGACTTGCCAAGCGGTAGCCTATCTGCGAAGTCAAGGACATGAGCGCATCATGTATGTAGGCGATATCCACATGCAGCGAGGATCTATCTTGCGTTGGCAGGCTTTCAACTTCGCTATGCAAGCATCTGGCATCACGATTACACCTTCCGAGCACTGCATAGGCCCCCGTGACACCGACATGCAGTGGCACAAGCAACTCGAGACCCAAATCACACATCATAAACCCAGTGCCATCATTTGTGGCATTGATCATGAAGTACCTATCGTCCATGACGTTTGCAATGAGCTCAACTTACAAATCCCGGACGATATTTCTTTGGTCGGTTTCTTGAATGAGCAGCTCGATACGCTGCCCGAATTCACTCGCCCGCTTCTGCCCATTGCCCAAACGGGATACCGTGCAGCTGACCGTATGCTGTGGCGGATTGCCAATCCGACCTTACCTTTTGAACATATTCGCATTCAAGGCGAATTTCACGTAGGTCTTACAACGGCGGCAATCTCTACCTAAGACCAGCTTCCTGTTCTTCCCGATGCAACCATAAGATTGCACCAGAAATCATAAGATCCTCCTATGTCCGATCTCTTTTTCCAAGCTATAATGAAGAGAACTGCTACTAGGGAGGCCGACGCCAGATGTATAAACTTGTCATTGTGGACGATGAACCGACAGTTCGTTTTGGGTTGAGTAATTATTTTGACTGGAAGGCCTACGGGATTGAGGTTGTAGGTGAGGCGGATGACGGTGACGTCGCACTAGAGGTGATTGAGCGTGAGAAGCCGGATATCGTGCTAACGGACGTACGAATGCCTAATATGGATGGGATTCAGATGTCCAATCAATTAAGCGAACGGTTTCCTCATATCAAAATTGTGTTCGTCAGCGGTCATGATGATGCTGAGTATTTGAAATCTGCGCTGAAAGTTAAAGCGGTTGATTATATGTTTAAGCCAGTCAATTTGAGTGAGCTAGAGATTGTGATCGAACGATTAGTAAGCGCTCTAAATGAAGAGCTGCAGGAGCGCAAGCACATTGAAGACATGCAGGTCAAGCTCATTCAGAGCATGCCATTGCTGCGGGAGAAATTCCTCATGTCTCTGATTCGGGAAGGGGTTATCTACCCAACGCGCGTGCAGGATCGTATCGATTTCCTTGGATTGAACCTGCCGGTAGAGGGAGCCTATTGGGTTATTGCTATTCGTATCGATGATGCAACCGAAGTAGCGCAAACTCGTTCCGAGAGAGATCAACAGCTGCTTTCCTATTCGGTTCTGAATATTGTGCAGGAGCTGATTGAACGAGATATTGGCGGCTACGTGTTTGAAAATCAGATCGGCGAATTCGTTGGCATTCTTCGCATGGACCAGGAAGATGATCAGGAGAGCTTACTGTTCACCTTGGCGGAGGAAGTGCGCGAAAGCCTTCATAGTTATTTGAAAATCAGTGTTACGATCGGTGTAGGCGAACGGATTTCCAGACTTGCTAGCTTGCCGCAATCATACTCGCAAGCGAAGGAAGCCGCTGACCAACGATGGTTTCTTGGCAAAAATCAGATCATTTCCATGGATAATTTGGAACAAGAAAAGGAAAGCGTGTATCGCTTTGATGCTACGCAGCAAGAGCGTATGGTCTCATCCCTGAAGTCAGCAGATACCCAGAAAGTGCAAGAAGATTTGCTTGATATTTACATTGCGTTATCGCGTAATCGGACAGATGGAATTGCTTATGGACGAAACATCAGTCTACAGTTGCTGCTTCTAGCCAGCCGAATCCTGTTGGAACTGCATGTACAGAAGCAGGATCTCGAAAGCAAAGAGAACGAGCTGCTGTCCAAAGTGTTTCAGCAAGAAACATTAGGTGCTTTACGCACTCTTGTAGAAGCGTATTTACTTGAGGTATGTGTTCGAATTGGTGAGAAGCGAAATGGCAAATCCAAAAATGTGATCGAACGTACTCGAGCTATCATAGATAATCGTTTTGCGGAGAACCTGCAAGTAGGGGATATTGCGACGGAAGTGTTCCTGTCTACGACGTATTTGTGTTTGCTTTTTAAACAAGAAACAGGGGAAACCATTAACGAATATATGACTAAGGTTCGCGTGGATCAAGCGAAAGCGCTTTTGAAGGATCCAGCCAATAAGTTCTATGAAGTGTGCTATGCGGTGGGGTATTCGGATCCTAGCTATTTTAGCAAAATATTCAAGAAATATACGGGATATACGCCGAGCTCCTTCCGCGAACAAGTCATGTAAAGAGAGTAGGGCCAATCATGCATTTCAAGAACAGAAGCTGGACGTTTATTACGATGATTTTCAAAAGCGTTCTTGCAGCAAGGCTTTGGCTGATCGCCTATGTGGTGTTAATTATACTTCCAGCTTCCATTTTTCTATATGCCTATTCCCAGCGATACTCGCACATTCTGGAAGAAGAAGTGACGCGTTCGATGCTTCAAACGTTGAAGCAGGCTGAGATTAATTTAGATCATCAGTTCGATTACTTGCGGGATACGTCGAATACGTTGTTTACGAATCCCAAGCTAGTGGAGTATTTAAATAACTCGTCCTCCTACAGCGAACAAATCGATGCGTTAAAAGAAATGCGTTATTTAATTGATAATATCCAGACAAATGCGAATGTGTTTCGTGTTCGGATATATGTGAATGAGTCGAAGCTATTCTCTCATGAAAAAATAAACTTTTTTACGATGGATACGCTCAAGAACCGTCCTTGGTACTCTGATGTTGTGAATGCAAGAGGGAAAATAGTCTGGACAGGCGCGTATAATGAGAATTTCATAGACATTATAGACAGAGAAGACACCTATATTTTCTCTGGCATTCGTATCCTTCGGGATCCGGAGCATTATGATGCCTTATCAGGCTTTTTATCGATTGATGTGGATGCCAAGACACTGGAGAACACAGTGTCCAGTATCACGTTTGACAAGGATCAGCATGTGTACATGGTTTCGCCAGACGGCTACATAGCTTTTAATAAGGATAAATCCTTATTAGGGACTCAACTGAAATCCGAAGCGGTTTTGCAAGCTATTGCGGGCAGTAAAGAAGGCGTATCGCCGATTGTCGATATGGATGAATCCAAATATGTCGTATTTACAACGATAAATGCCACTGGCTGGAAGCTTGTCGCTGAGGTGCCTAAGCAAGGGATTAGCTCGCGTGCGAATACGCTAAACCAACTCTCCAGCGTTGCAACATTGACGGGAGTGACGGTGCTATTTCTGATTCTTGTTTTCATTTTAGTCGCGTTTATCGTTCGTGGGATGAACCGTCGCGTGCAAACCGTCATTAAGGTGATTAAGCGTGAAGGTGTGGCGGGATTGGATGAGAGGATTAACACCTCGGAGGGGGACTTTAATCTTCTGGAGAAAAGTGTCGATCATCTTATCCATCGCGTTAAGGATTTAATGGAGGAAACCTATAGATCGAAGGTGCAGGAGCGCGAGGCACAACTTCGTGCCCTACAAGCGCAGATTAATCCGCATTTCCTTTACAATACCTTAGATACGATTAACTGGATTGCTATAGGACATAAGGCCCATGATATTAGCCAAATGATTGATGGTCTAGCGAAGTATTTCCGACTTAGCTTGAATAAGGGGAAAGATGTCGTTACCGTTACGGATGAACTGGAGCTTGCGAAGGTGTACTTGGAAATTCAACAGACGCGTTTTCCCAAAAGCTTTGAATTCGAGTTTGAGTTAGCAGGGGGGGCTGAAATAGAGAATGTTGAAGAAGCTAGAATTTCTCTAGAGTCATGTGTAATCCCCAAGCTCACCTTGCAGCCCATTGTAGAAAATGCCCTTCTTCACGGTATAAGGAAATCCAAAGGAAAGACAGGTAAAATTACCATTCGCGCATCAATAGAAGGGGATGAACTCATTTTATCCGTGTCCGATGATGGCATTGGAATGGATCCTAATTTTGCGCAAACCCTGCTTACAGAACCTAGGCCGGCCATGCGAATAGATGGTTCTGGCAGCTCTTATGGCTTGTACAATGTCAATGAAAGAATTCGTTTGTTCTCTGGTGAAGCCTACGGGCTGAGTATACAATCCCAGCTTGGAGAAGGAACCACGATTACAGCAAGATTTCAATGCCAACGGCAAATAACAGAATCAAGCAGCTAGCTCCCAGAGCATTCCTCGATCGATTAGGAATGCTCTTCGTTTCCAAGAAACGTCTTCATATTTGGCAATAAAAGCGGAGGGAAGGAAATGAATTGGTAGCTGAATCAATCCTTAATCAAGATTTGAGACCGCACATTATTTACGCCGATCAGTTGCATTTTAAACAGTGGAATACGCACGCGAGAATCATTACTGATTATTTGCTGCTTTACGTGCAAGATGGTTCAGCAGAATTATCTATTGAAGCGAATAGGCATATTTTGAAGCCCGGGCAGTTCAGTTTTATTCAACCTGGTATTCTGCATCAGATCGAATCGGCGTCGCCTTTGACAATCTTGGCGCTCCACTTCGGGCTGCTCCCGTCTGGATGTGGGGAGCTGGAGCGGCCGCCAATGATTGTGCCGGTTGAGCTTGGCCCTAACCCTGTATTGGCAAATATGCAGCCTAACCTAGCGACTTTTGCGGATATTGCTGTGCCTGTTGTTTTTAAGTCTTCCAGAAACGAGTGGATGGCAAATGTCTTTCAGCAAATCATCGAGCACTGGAACCGAAAAAATGTACTCGATCTACTTCAAGCACATGTGCATGCAGCAGAAATCATACTGGAATTATTTAAAGAATATACGTCTCTAGACAGCTCTGAACACAAAAGCTCAACCTCCTTACATTGGGTGCCTGCTTACATGCAGTATCGGCTGTCGGAGCCGCTTTCTGTGGAAGAAATGGCCCGTAAAGCGTTTATGTCCCGCTCTTATTTCTCCATGATATTCCGAAATCAATTCGGTATTGCACCCCATCAATATTTGCTTAAGCTGAGGCTTAATTATGCGACTGACTTGTTACGAGGCACCTCGATGTCGCTTCAAAGCATTGCCGACAGTTGTGGGTTTTCGAGTGTGCATCATTTTTCAAAAATGTATAAACTCCGCTTCGGATGTCCGCCAAGTCATATGAGACATGAACAATGAAAAAGACGTTTTGATAAATTTATTGCGTTTTTTGATAAAGCCAAATGACGCTTTCTCCACCTATAATGGTGCCATATACCATACTACTTCAAACTCAGGGAGGCCATTATGATCTCGTATGCAGGCATTTCAAATCCTTTCGGTACTGGAGTTTACAGTGTAGAGCAGAATTCGAAGGTGTTGCGAAGATACAGGTATATCCATGAGCAGTTGTTCCGTCTAGCAGCTGGACAGCTTCCAGCGAGAGCCCACTGGCATCTTAAGGCAGCGCTAGGCAAGCATCTTTATGAGGACGCAGAGGCGGCGGGTTCCCTCCGTCGTCGAATTCTAGAATTGAGAACTTCTCCCATGCTTTTGCAAAAAGAGCCGAACGTAACACTTACTTTGCTTTTTGAAGAGTTAATACATGCGGAGAGCGATCTGGAGCTGCTTGTCGGTGTGTACAGGGTGATGAAACCAGCTTTACTGAAAGCGTATACGCAACATATGACGGATACCCAGCAGCTTGTCGATTATCCGACGGTTCGCCTGCTAAAAGCTCTTTCCTCCGATTTGCGCGAACAGATCGAGTGGGGGGAAGGCATGATTCAAGCGTTGCAGCGAGAAGGGGAATCCTTGGAGCTGGCGGTGGAATTCGAAAGCAGAATCACGGGCTATTTAGAGGCAGCCGGAGGCATTAGCGGTGAGCAGGGCACCTCCACGCATGTCCCCGCCAGATGGCGGTCCGGCAAAGTCTATGAGATGCCGAAACAGGCCGTACGGGATGCGAAAAGGATGGGACCACCTGCAATGGGACGTACTGCCATACCGAACCTGCCTGATGATCCAGTGAAAATCCGATTGATCGAAATGATGAAGGCCAGACAAGAGGAAATGTCTGCTGTGGAAAATCTGGCGAGCGTCATTTATGACCTGAAGCTTATGCCATGGGAGTTTTACCAGGATTTGGCCCGGCATCTGTGGGACGAAGTGCGGCATGCGTTGTTTGGTCAGGCGGCGCTCGAGGCAGAAGGGGTGGATTGGATGTCGTTGCGGCAATATGTAGGCGGCTATGATCCAATTATCGGAAAGCTACCCGCTCAGCGATATGCGCTATTGAGCATTGGTTTTGAGGAAAAGGCGATGAAGCGTCCCGGCAAAATCGCCGAGTACGAGTTCTGCCGTGACGATGCCAAACACCCGTTGATGGCGCGGTTCCAGGATTACGACTGGGCCGACGAAGTGACGCATGCTGCCTTCGGTCGCAAGTGGACGCCCGAATTGTTCGGTGAGGATCTGGATTATGTCCGACAGGTTGCGGATGTGGAGATTGAAGAGCGAGAGAAATTTTTCAAAGCTTGGGCGAAGCAGCAAGAGGTTGGGATGTAATTGCTTGATAAATACAGAAACGAAAGAAGGATGACAATGAGTAACCAGCAATCCCAAACTTATGATTTTCAGAGACAGATCGAAACGTACGATTCGGCAGATGTCGTTGTCATTGGCGGGGGGCCAGCCGGAACGGCGGCTGCCATTAGCGCGGCGAGATTAGGGAAGAAAGTCATTTTATTGGAAAAATCGGGCCAATTGGGCGGCATGGGGACGCTCGGAAACGTTAGTATTTTTATGCCGATTGGCAATGTAACCGGGATTTACCGGGAGATGATTGCGGAAGTACTGGCTGATCATTTGCCAAAGGATCACGACGTGTCGATTGCCCCGCAATATTCGCCTTTCGTGCTGAGACAATATTTAAACGAGAAAATGAAGAAGGAATGGGTACAGGTTATCTATCATGCGGAGTTTATCGGCACTGTGAAGGAAGACAGACGCGTGAAGGCAGTCATCGTATCGACGCGTGAAGGATTGAAAGCTTTCGAAGGCAAGCAGTTCATCGACTGTACGGGAGACGCAAGAGCCGCACTAGATGCGGGGGTACCCTACACGTCGGGAAGAGATGAAGACGGCATGACCCAGCCAATGACCTTGATGTTTATGATGCAAAATACAGGCCAGCCAGTGAAGCAAATTTTGCCTGAAGGCTGTTATCACTACGAAGAGATATCGGATTTACCCCAAGGGCGTCGGTTATATTGGGAACAGAACAATGAGGGCACACTGCTTGTGAATATGACGCGTGTCAAAGGCAATGGGGCTAAAATCGAAGACGTCAACTTTGCGGAAACTGAGGCATTGAGACAGGTGTTTTCCGTCGTCAATTACTTACAGCGGAACGGATTTGCAACTTACGCGCTCTCGCATGTCCCAAATCAAGTCGGCGTCCGGGAAACGAATCAAATTCAAGGTCTCTATACACTAACGGAGCAAGACGTTGTGCGTGGAACTCGCTTTGCTGACGTGGTTGCACAAACGAACTACGAAATCGACATCCATAGTCCTGATGGCAAGAAAACGACAGATGAGCGCAAGGTAGATGGCTATGACATTCCTTACCGATGCATGGTGACTGAGCAGCTGGATAACCTGCTGGTAGCGGGAAGATCGATTTCGGCGACGCATGTGGCGATGTCCTCCATGCGCGTACAAGCGACTTGTTACGCGCTGGGGCAAGCTGCAGGTATTGCGGCTTCCATTGCGACGGACGACGCGTGCTCCGTACAGGACGTTTCGATCGTTGCGCTTCATAGCGCGCTGAGCGATCAGAATGTTGTCATTTATAAGCAAGCAACTTATCAATAATGATCTCAACGTATTTATAGCATCGTCATAAGACAAGCCGCCTCTTAAGTGAGGTCGGCTTTTTTTGTTAAATACCATAAGATTGCACCAGAAACAGAAATATTACCATCTACAAGTCGCCTCTGGTGACCTATATAATTATCCTATAAGAACACGGAGGTGAGCCATTCATGAGTGTTAGCCTAACAGAGCTTGAACAAAAAACAGCTCACGTCAAGCCCAAGACAAAAGGTACTGGCAGATGGAAGCTGATTATCACCAATTATGATTTATACCTATTATTAGTGCCGGGGATATTATTTCTGTTTTTATTCAAATATGCACCTATGTATGGGATTATCATCGCATTTCAAGACTTCAATATATTCGATGGTTTTACAGGAAGTAAGTGGGTGGGGCTGGATCAATTCGAGAAGCTCATTCATTCGGAGGAGTTTTATCAGGTTTTCGTAAATACGTTGTTGATCAGTATTTACAAAATTGTGCTTCTTTTCCCGATACCGATCATCATTGCGCTGTTCCTAAATGAGGTTCGGAAGGCGTTCTTCAAGAAGACAATTCAAACGATTATCTTTCTCCCGCATTTCTTATCATGGGTCATCATATCCGGGTTATTTATTAATATCCTGTCTCCATCAGGCGGTCTAGTAAACAATGTAATTGAGTGGTTCGGTGGTACGCCGATTTCCTTCTTCTTGGACAATCACTTCTTCCGAAGTGTAGTCGTATTTACAGCAGGTTGGAAAGAATCAGGCTGGAACGCCATTATCTTTATCGCAGCCATTGCAGGAATTGAGCAGGAACAGTATGAAGCTGCTTCTATCGATGGTGCAGGCCGAATTAGACAAATGCTCCACATTACGTTGCCAGGTATTATACCGACGATCGTGCTGATCTTAATTTTACGCATGGGATACCTACTTGAAGCGGGAACGGAACAGATTCTGACAATGTACAATTCAGTCGTCTATTCTTCCGGCGATGTAATCGGTACGTTCGTTTATCGTCAGGGGCTTGGTCAACAGGATTACAGCTTTAGTACAGCGGTCGGGTTGTTCAACTCTCTTGTTGGCTTTATTCTCATCGTTGGCGGTAATGAACTTAGTAAAAAGCTGATTAAGCGAAGCATATGGTAGGAGGTGTAGAACATGCATAAAAAAACACTTAGCGATTGGACTTTTGACATCTGTATCTATCTCGTTCTACTGCTCTGCGGCTTAGCGACATTGCTGCCATTAGCAAATATTTTATCCAAAGCAATAAGTGACGAATCAGCTGTTGTATCCGGAAAAGTAGGGATTTTCCCTGTCGGCTTCCAGCTAGATACGATGAAATATGTAGTGTCCTCTAGTCAGTTCCTTCACTCGATCGGGATATCTCTACTAATTACAGTTGTAGGTACGGTACTTGCGATTGTAGTAACGGTACTAACCGCGTTTCCATTGTCCAAAAGGCATCTTCCAGGTATTTCTATTATTATGGTTCTATTTATTTTCACAATGATGTTCAATGGCGGAATTATTCCGAATTACTTACTGATGAAGAAACTGCATTTAATCAATAGCTTATGGTCGCTAATGCTGCCTGCATTGATTAGTGTGTTCAATATGTTAGTTATCAAAAGTTATTATGAATCCTTGCCTGAGGCACTTGAAGAATCCGCCAAAATGGATGGTGCTCGTAATTTTACGATTCTATTTCGAATTGTTATTCCTCTAAGTGTTCCAGTTATTGCGACAATTGCTCTTTTCTATGCGGTCTACTTCTGGAATGACTTTTTCAATCCGATGCTTTACATCAATGACGCCGGTCTTAAGCCGTTGCAGCTCTACTTGCGTGATATTGTGATGGATGCAGACAGCTCTAGTGCTGTGAACAAAAGTGTTGACGATATGATGAACGTATCACCGGAGGGTATTCGGGCTGCAACCGTTATTGCTTCGATCATCCCGATGTTGCTTGTGTATCCGTATTTGCAAAAGCATTTTGTCAAAGGCGTACTTATTGGATCAGTAAAAGGGTGAATTTGCATTAATGCCCTTGATGCTAACATCAAGGGTTTAATGATATATTAAACATAATTACTAGGGAGGTTCACACATGTTCAAAAAACACAAAAATATGATGATGCTAACGGTTGCAGCAAGCTTATCTGTAACTTCTCTCGTCGCATGTTCGAATGGTACTGACACAAAAAGCAGTGCAGCTCCAGCTGCAGCCAACACAACGGCTCCAGTAGCAACAGCATCAGCTGGTCCAAAGCCAGAATTGAAATCGCTTCAAATTTGGCAAAAGGATGACTATAACACATATCCGGTAGCGAAATTCTTGGAACAAGCAACAGAGTATAAAGTGCAATATGATATGCTGCCACAGGACAAGCCGCAAGACAAGTTGAACATATTAATTGCTTCCGGTGAACCCTATGATGCCGTTACAACTGTCGGTGGAACAGACTTCAAAGCGTTATATGCCGATTATGCGAAAAAAGGTGCTTTAACGGATTTAGGTCCGCTGATTGACAAATATGGACCTAATATTAAAGCAGCGATAGCTCCTGCTGCCTTCGAAGCAGCAAAAGTAGACGGGAAAATTTACGCGTTACCAACTACAACGATCCCAACAGTAGGCGAGAGTCTGTTCATTCGTCAAGATTGGCTTGATAAAGTAGGAATGAAAGCGCCAACAACGACAGACGAGCTTGTTGCTGTTCTTAAAGCCTTCAAAGAGAAAGATCCTGGAGGAAACGGAGATAAAAACATTCCATTTACAGTAAAAGGAGATGCTCCGCTTATTCCTAATATTATCGGGGCGTTCGGAATACCGAATATTTGGAATGATTTGAACGGCAAGTTAACCCCTCGAATTCTAGATCCAGGATACAAAGACTATGTGAACTTTACTGCTGATCTATTCAAACAGGGCTTGCTCGATAAAGAGTTTGCAGCTAATAAAGATGCTACAGCTAAAGAGAAATTCACAAGCGGAAAAGCAGGCATGATTATGATTCATTGGGCTGATATCCCTACGATTATGGATGCGTTGACCAAGAATATTCCTACAGCTAAAGCTAACTATATTCCAGCATTAAAAGGAAAAGACGGTAAAATTGGTCTAGGTGCTTCACAAGGTTTCGACCGTATCACTTTTATCCCTAAAGCTTCCAAACATCCTGAAGATGCGATCAAATGGATGAACGCCAAGCTTGAGAAAAATACCTTCAGAACGATGGCAATTGGTGAGGAAAATAAGCATTTCACGTTAAAAGATGGTGCTTATACGCCGATTCAACCAATCTTTACAGACGAGCGGAATCAAGCTAATAACTTCTTGATGGGAACAGACGATAAACTCTACCCGACTTATTGGCAAGCACGTGTACGTAAAGATATGCGTTTATTCGATGGTTGGAACTTCTTGAATACCCTTCAACCAGCGAATACTAGAATCCCAGATCCGTTAGGTTTTGCTCCTTACTTACCTGAGTTCTCGAAGAATAATGCACAATTGAACACGATGGTTGGAGACTACACAACGAAGCTAATCTTTGGTGCTGAACTTATGACGGGAATCGAAGCCTTCCAAGCAAAATTCAAATCCTCAGGCGGAGACACAAGCTATAAAGAAGTAAACGATTGGTACGCAACTTTTAAGAAATAAATGAAGCAAGCGTATATGTAATGTTCTAAGTAGAATGTGGCAATATTCCTATATGTTATTGGAGTATTGCCATATAGGGCTGCCCCCAAGTAGATGAGCTACTTGGGGGTGGTTTTTTCATCGTTTAAGGCTCATTCGCCGAAAGCTGCTGGCTGAACGTAAGAAACTCACGCATGGCATAAGATACATAGTGATCCTTAGGCCAAATGATAACTAAATTCCAAGGAATAGAGGGCTCCGTTAGAGGCAAAGTGAGTACCTCAGGACAGGTAATTTTATTGCAAATGGTCTCAGGAATGATGGATATGCCTGCATTCGATGCAACCATTTCGGCCAAAAGGTCCCACTGCGAGCTTTCATAAACAATGGAGGGGTCGAATCCAACGGTTCGACAGGCATGAATCACATGATTTCTGACTGCATAGCCGCTTGGAAACAAGATGAAGGGTTCATTTCTAAGCTGCAAGAGGGACACGCTCGATTGCTTAGCTAGTGGATGTTCACGATGGATAATCAGAGCTAATTTTTGATAGATAAAAGGCATGGTTTCAAAGTTAGAAATGTCCACAGGTCCTACGACAACACCAAGATCCACCTTACGGTTATGTACAAGGCCTTCCACATTTTTAGCGCCATCTTCGACAATTTGAAAGTGTATACTTGGATGTATCGTTTGGAACTTCGCTATGACACGCGTAAAGAAAACGGAGCCGACTACCGGGGGCAACCCGATGGTAATGGTTCCTTTTTTTAGGTTAGCCACATCATCTAGTACGAGATGAAGGTCATGGACAGCCTGCACGATGATTTGAATCTGCTGTACGGCGGCCTGTCCCGAGTCTGTCAATTGAACATACTTCCCAGAACGGTCAAATAAAGTGGCGCCAAGCTCCTCTTCTATATTTTTCACCATTTTACTGAGGGTTGGTTGGGTAAGGTGCAGGGCTTCAGCGGCTTTGGTAAAGTTCAAATGTTTTGCAATCTCAAGCAGGTAATGTAACTGGCGTAAATCCAAAGGATCATCCCCGACCTATAGCTTTTTTTCATCAATGTGATTCCAAATATGAATTTTACCTCTTGCGAATCTGCATGTAAACTAGAACTAAATGGAACGTTACCAATTTCGTCACAATTCCATAATGTGAAAGCGCTTTAGATGTGATCATAAAGGAGACCGAACTATGTTTATTGAAATCGTAGCGATTGTATTATCCCTAGGCCTTCTGATGTTTTTTGCTTACAGAGGTTACCCTGTTATCGTGTTCGCGCCTATTTTCACCTTGCTGGCCGTATTGATCTCGGGTATTGCCTTAATGCCGAGCTATACAGAAGTGTATATGTTAAATGCAGCCAATTATGTGAAGAACTTTTTCCCTATTTTCTTGTTAGGCGCCGTGTTTGGTAAGGTCATGGAATTGAACGGTGCGGCATCGTCTATTGCCCAATCATTAGTGAAAGCACTGGGATCCAAAAGAGCCATGCTTTCTGTTGTTCTTGCCTGCGGCATCCTGACGTATGGTGGTGTTTCATTATTCGTGGTAGCGTTTGCAGTATATCCCTTCGCGGTGTCGATCTTCCGTGAAGCGAATATTCCGAAGAGATTGATACCTGGTACGATCGCCTTGGGTGCTTTCACTTTCACCATGGATGCGCTTCCAGGTACGCCGCAAATTCAGAACATTATACCTACAACCTATTTCGGAACAGATTCCTATGCAGCTCCAATCCTTGGTATTATCGGCGGTCTGCTCGTATTTGGGTTAGGGCTGTTCTGGTTGGAGCGCCGGCGGAAGCAAGCGGAAGCTGCGGGTGAAGGTTATGGTCAAGGACATAAGAATGAGCCTGAAATTTTAGACGATCAGAAATATCCGAAACTTTGGGTGTCGATCATCCCGCTTGTACTGGTTTTGGTATTTAACTATTTGCTTAGCAGAGGCTTCTTGACGGTAAACAACTGGTACTCTGCAGAACTTTTGAAAACGTTTAATATCGCGAATGTGAAAACAGTTTCGTCATCCTGGGCATTGATCGTGGCCCTGCTCATCGGGATTCTATCTGCGATTTGTATTAATGCACGCGTTGTACATAGCAAATTGGCGGCAGGCTTAACGGCTGCGGCGATGGGAGCGCTGCTAGCTATTTTCAACACAGCGTCAGAAGTAGGCTTCGGTAATGTGGTGAAAACATTGCCAGGCTTCAAAGCTATTCAGGGTTGGATTTTAGGCTTAAGTTCTCATCCGCTTATTTCTGAAGCTATTTCTGTGAATGTCTTGGCGGGTGTAACAGGGTCCGCATCTGGAGGTCTGTCCATCGCTTTAGAGGTCATGGGTAAACAATATTTAGAAGCAGCAAACGCAGCAGGAATTAGTCCGGAGCTATTACACAGAATTGCTTCTATGGCATCAGGAGGAATGGATACACTTCCTCATAATGGTGCCGTCATTACGCTCCTTGCTATTACAGGACTTACACATCGACAATCCTACAAGGATATCTTTGCCATTACGGTTATCAAAACAGTAACTGTATTAGCGCTCGCAATTCTATTATCGATTTTTTAAAAGTGAAAGCTGGAGGTAAGCGCAATGACAAGATTCTTGGAAAATAGAGTCGCTTTGATTACGGGAGCTGCTAGCGGTATCGGTCTTGAGATCGCTCGCACTTATGCACGAGAGGGAGCCAAGGTGGTCATTTCCGACATTAATGGGGAGCAAGCGAATCTGGCTGCGCATAACTTACAGCAAGAAGGCTATGAAGCCATAGGAATTACATGCGATGTTACACAGGAGCCGCAATTCGCCCAAGCGATTGAAACCGTCGTTCAAACGTATCAGCGGTTAGACATTCTCGTGAATAATGCGGGGCTGCAGCACGTGGCTCCCATCGAAGAATTCCCCGTGGAGAAGTTCAATTTCATGCTCCAGGTTATGCTGACAGGTGCTTTTATCGGCATCAAGCATGCTTTCCCGATAATGAAGGATCAAGGTTTTGGCCGGATCATTAATATGGCTTCGATCAACGGTGTCATTGGATTTGCAGGCAAAGCTGCCTATAACAGCGCGAAGCATGGATTGATTGGCTTAACGAAGGTAGCGGCACTCGAAGGTGCTGCCCACGGCATTACGGTGAACGCACTATGTCCGGGTTATGTAGATACACCTCTTGTGAGAGGGCAGCTGCAGGATTTAGCCAAAACACGCAATGTTCCTCTGGAAAGTGTTCTGGAAGAAGTCATTTACCCATTGGTTCCACAAAGACGCCTTCTGGCAGTAGAGGAAATTGCTGATTACGCGATGTTAATTGCTAGTGATAAATTGCGCGGTGTAACGGGAGCGTCACTGTTAATCGACGGCGGATACACGGCACAGTAGAGACAGATAATCAACCTAGGGATAGGAAGAGGAGATGAATCAGCATGAGCAAAATATGTTCTTCTATAGAAGAAGCTGTAGCGGATATACGCGACGGAGCCATGTTAATCGTTGGCGGTTTTGGGCTTTGCGGAATTCCAGAGAATTTGATTGCGGCGCTTAGAGCGCAAGGAACCAAAGATTTATGTGTAGTTAGTAACAATTGCGGGGTTGATGATTGTGGCCTTGGACTTCTGCTAGCCAACAAACAAATTAAGAAAATGATTTCCTCTTACGTGGGTGAGAACAAAACATTTGAGCAGCAATTCTTAAGCGGGGAGCTCGAGGTGGAGCTGGTTCCTCAAGGAACGCTTGCCGAGAGAATTCGCGCTGGCGGTGCGGGTATTCCAGGGTTTTATACAGCTTCAGGCGTAGGCACTTTGGTTGCAGAAGGCAAAGAGCACAAAGTATTTGATGGACGTACCTACCTGCTGGAAAAAGGGATTGTTGGCGATTTTGCCTTAATCAAAGCGTGGAAAGCTGACCCACTTGGTAATCTCGTTTTCCGCAAAACCTCGCGTAACTTTAATCCGCTGGCTGCAACAGCCGGGAAAGTGACGATCGTTGAGGTAGAAGAAATTGTACAGTTAGGTGAACTGAATCCGGACGAAATTCATACGCCAGGTATTTATGTACAGCGGATTGTGAAGGGTGCGTCCTATGAAAAACGGATCGAGCGTCTGACAGTTCGCAGTAAGGAGGTGTCGGTATGAAAAATGACCGTTTAACCATAATAAAGTGCGCCGTTGAGGAAATTAAAGAGGGCATGTATGTGAATTTAGGCATTGGCCTGCCTACGATGGTCGCCAATTATATTCCCCCGGAAATGACGGTAATGCTGCAATCGGAAAATGGGCTTTTGGGCATCGGCGCCTACCCTTATGTGGGGGAAGAAGATCCAGATTTGATTAATGCGGGAAAGGAAACGGTAACGGCTGTGGCGGGCGCTTCTTTTTTTGACAGCGCAGAATCGTTCGCTATGATCCGAGGCGGCCATATTGATTTGGCGATTCTTGGCGGTATGGAGGTAGCGGAGAATGGTGACCTTGCCAACTGGATGATTCCCGGGAAAATGGTAAAGGGGATGGGCGGCGCTATGGACTTGGTCAATGGTGCCAAACGGATCATTGTCATCATGGAGCATGTGAATAAATCAGGGGAGTCTAAGGTTAAAAAGGCATGCACCCTGCCTCTGACAGGCAAAGGTGTGGTGAATCGTCTGATCACGGATTTAGCTGTTTTTGATTTTACAGAAAGCGGCATGATGTTAACCAGCATTCAGCCGGGAGCTACGATGGAAGAGGTTGTTGCCAATACCGAGGCGCAATTTACGATTAGCCCTCTTCTACAAAGTGATCTACAGATGAGCAAAGGGGATCGTTATGAATAGAGAAGTGGTTATTGTTAGTGCAGTCCGTACAGCTATTGGCAGCTTTCAAGGCGCGCTGGCGGATATATCTGCTCCTCAGCTCGGCAGTACGGTCATCCAAGAGGCTCTGAGGAGAGCTAATCTGACTGACAGTCAAGTAGATGAAGTCATTATGGGTAACGTACTTCAGGCCGGGCTTGGGCAGAACCCAGCCAGGCAGGCTTGGATCAAGGCGGGGTATTCGCAATTCGTTCCTGCCTTGACGATTAACAAAGTGTGCGGCTCAGGCCTGAAGTCCGTCATGCTTGCTGCACAGTCAGTAAGCCTTGGAGATGCGGAGATCGTAGTAGCGGGCGGTATGGAAAATATGACACAAGCCCCTTACCTCCTGCCAGGTGCACGTACGGGCTTGCGATTGGGCGATAGTACTATGGTGGATTCCATGATTCGGGATGGATTATGGTGCGCAATGTGTGATATCCATATGGGAATTACGGCTGAGAATATCGCGGAGCATCATCGTCTTACACGTACAGAACAGGATGAATTTGCTGTGTGGAGCCAGCAGAAGGCAAAACAAGCCATCGCATCGAGTAGATTCAAGGATGAAATTGTGCCGGTAGCCATCCCGCAAAGAAAAGGTGATCCGGTGTTATTCGCGCAGGATGAGTTTCCACGTGCAGGTACGACGGCTGAGTTGCTTGGCAAGCTTCGTCCAGCTTTCAAAAAAGAAGGCACGGTTACAGCTGGTAACGCTTCGGGCATTAATGACGGAGCCGCAGCTCTGGTTGTCATGTCTGCAGATAAAGCTAATGAGCTTGGGTTAAAGCCTTTAGCTCGAATCAAGGGATATGCGAATGCAGCCTTAGATCCATCTATGATGGGCATGGGGCCTGTTGATGCCGTCCGTAAACTTCTCAGTAAAACAGGGGTTTCCTTAGACAGTGTTGATTTATTTGAGCTGAATGAAGCTTTTGCTTCGCAGTCTTTAGCCGTTGGTCGGGAGTTAGGTGTTGACCAAGAGAAATTAAATGTTAATGGCGGATCGATTGCCCTTGGACACCCGATTGGAGCAAGCGGAGCGCGCATTCTGGTTACGCTGCTGCATGAGCTGGAGAAGAGAGATGGCAAGCTGGGTGTGGCTGCGTTATGTATTGGCGGCGGACAAGGCGTTGCGATGTTGGTGGAGCGAGGATAAAACCGCAAGACAACTTGGAACAAAAGTTTAGCGGCAGCAGCTGTGTAACTCGTTTGTAACCCTTAACCTGTTTACTTAGAGTAAACAGGTTAAGGTGCTGCATACGCAGCAAGCAGGAGGAATGTCATCATGGTAGAATACATTGTTAATTGGTGGGAGAAACGCTGCCTCCTTACACCAGACCATATTGCAGTAGTTGAAGGAGAAACGGGAGAGCGCTTTACGTACAGCGAATTGAACACCATGGTGAAAAGGCTGGCCGTAAAGCTTCAAACCCATGGTATTTGTCGTGGAGATCGACTCGCGCTGCTTGCTCCCAATCATGTTGCTTATTTTGAATGGCTATTTGCATGCCGTTTGCTCGGCGCAGTGCTTGTTCCGCTTAATTGGCGCTTAGCCCCTCCTGAACTCGCCAGTATTTTGGATGATTGCACGCCCAAGGTGTTAGGCGTTCACAGCCGATTTGCCGCATTAGCCGCTGAACTTCAGGTTTCTCAAGCAATGGCGGTTCTACCTCTCGATAAATCAGATGACGCGCCGTTTGAATTCATTGCGGCGACGCTGGATATCGAAGCCGGCACAAAGGAAGACGACCAGGGGAAGGATATCACCCATCACTTAGCGATGGATGTAAATCCTGAAGATCCCTATGTGATGATTTATACGGGGGGAACCACAGGCAAACCGAAGGGTGTAGTCCTTAGTCACCGGTCTATTTTTTGGAATGCGGCGAACACCGTAGTCACATGGAATTTGACTGCAAGCGATGTGACACCAACCTATATGCCGATGTTTCATACCGGCGGGCTGAACGCATTGTCGCTGCCGGTTTTGCATGCGGGGGGAACCGTTGTCGTTGTTGGGCAATTCGATGCTGATCATACGTTAGAGCTGCTCAACCGAGAGAAGTGCACGATCGCGCTGCTTGTCCCTACGATGTACCATATGCTGATACAATTACCCGCATTTACAGACGCGGTATTTCCAACAATGCATACGTTCCTCTCAGGGGGGGCTCCTTGCCCGCTTCCTGTATATCAAGCCTTCGAGGCGAAGGGGCTCTCCTTCAAGGAGGGTTATGGGTTAACCGAGGCTGGTCCAAATAACTTTTATATCGACCCTCAGGACGCAGTGCAGAAGCGTGGCTCCGTAGGGCGCCCAATGCTTTACAATGACGTCTTGCTGGCTGATGATGAGGGTTGTGAGGTATCTATCGGTGAGGTAGGCGAGATTTGGCTGCGTGGCGGACATGTCTTTCACTCCTACTGGAATCGTCCGGAAGCAACGGTTGAAGTGTTGAGTCCAGACGGATGGCTAAAAACGGGAGATCTCGGCAAACGGGACATCGATGGCTTTTACTATATTATTGGTCGCAAAAAAGACATGATTATCAGCGGTGGAGAGAACGTCTACCCGCTTGAGGTCGAGCATCAGCTCCGGCAGCATCCAGCCATTAGTGACGCAGCTGTCGTTGGAGTTCCCGATGAGAAATGGGGAGAAGCTGTCTCCGCAGCAGTTGTAATGGCTGAAGGCTGTACCGTAACGCAGGACGAATTGATTGCATACTGCTCTGCTTCCATCGGTAGATATAAGGTACCTAAAAGAGTTCTGTTTATGGTGGAACTACCGAAAACAGCGGTAGGTAAAATTGATAAGAGTCGAATAATAGCAACTATGTTACAATATGGAAACGAATCATGACTTTAGGGGAAAGGGGTGCGGTGATGAAGACAAGCATCGTGCTCAAGACGAAGTTGACTCCGCATAGGGTAAAGTCGCATATGTTGAAACGATCCGCTCTTACCAAGAAACTAAAGCGGCTGAACGATCATCCTTTAACCTTAGTCCATTCCGGCCCGGGTTATGGGAAAAGCACGGCTGTCGCCTCATTTATGCGTGAGATGTCATCCCCTTATTGTTGGTACAGCATCAGCGAGCATGACGATGATCTGTATTTGTTTCTAACCTACATCGCACATGCCGTTCGCGGGCAATTTCCCGCATTTGGGGAAGAGCTGTTGAATCTGTTGGCTCAGGGTGAGTATTATGTACGCGATACAGAATTACATCGACTATTCGATGCTTTCCTGAATGAACTTGCGACGATACCTGGTGAGCTTACGCTTGTACTGGATGACTATCACCTCATTCAGCACTGCGAAGGTGTAGATGCTTTTATGCAATACGCCTTGAAACATATCCCTATGGGGATCCATATGGTTTTATTAAGCCGTAACCGTCCAGATTGGGAGCTGCTCGCAGCGATGAAAGTCCACGGTGATCTGCTGGAGATTACTGAGCAAGACCTCGTGTTTTCCGAAGAAGAGATCGAGGTGCTTTTTACGGATTACTATGACTACCCACTGCAGCCTGAAGAGGCGCAGCTCATATATCGCAGGACCGAAGGCTGGGCAATTGCCATTCAGCTAATATGGCAGCGCTTACTTTTAACTGGTAGCGGTGTCAAAGCCTTATTGGCGGACGAAGCCGAGACTATGGATGATTTATTCCGTTTTTTGGCCCTAGAAGTGTTTCAGAAGCAGACACCGGATATAGGGTGGTTTATGCTGCAAACCAGTTTGCTGGAGGAGCTCACAGCTGATGCCTGCAACCAAATCCTAGAGCGGGATGATTCTTATCAGCTTCTTGCCAAACTATGCAGCCAAAGCCTGTTTTTAACGCATCAGGGAGACGGATTATTTCGATATCATTCGTTATTTCGGGACTTTTTGCAGGGACAATTTAAAAAAATGCATACGGAATACGTCCGGTTCGCTCATTTGGCTGCGGCGTATTTGGCTGCGACCGGTCAGTACGGCCAAGCGATGAATCTGTTCGCTGCGGCGGGCGATCCTGGAGAAGCGGCCCGTATGCTGGAGATGCACGGCCGTACGCTGATGGAAACGGGCCAATTGGAAGCATTGATGGATCGCATCCGGCGAACACCGATAGCCGAGAAGAATGCGAGGGCTGTGCTATGGATTTATGAAGGGGACGTTCACCGCTACCGCTGCATGTACGAGCAAGCCATGAGCTGTTATGCACAAGCGGAGAAGCTGGCAGCTGCAGCATCAGACCCGATTGGCCAGTCCCTGGCACTTGAGGGGCAGGTTCGCGTTTATCTCGATACCATCCAGCCCGGGAGAGCACAAAAGCTGCTGGAACGCTCTATTGATCTGCTTGAGGCTTCGGCCCATGCCGAGGATACTCACCGCGTACGCCTATATGGGCTGATGGCGGAAAATTTAATAAACTCTGGGCGCGCGGTGGAAGCCGAAGATTGGTTTAATAAATGTCGGCGCTACCTCACGGATTTCCATGAAGACTGGTTGGAAGCGCGGATGCATTTACGTACGGGGCGCTTGAAGCAAGCTAAGCGATTGGCCGAACGAATTGTACAGCAGCGAAGCAGATCTGTTGCTTCTCAGCTTCCCCGCTCACACCGAGAGATTGAACTGCTGCTTTCTCTTATTGCGTCCATGCAAGGTCAACCGGAAGTCGCGAAACAATTGGCCGAAGCCGGAATGATGGTCGGAATTCGACTGCATGCTCCTTTCGTGGAAGCTGTCGGCTGGATGCGCATGGGCCATGCGGCGCAGCTTTTACAGAAATATGATCCTACTGTTGCCGTGAAATGTTATCGCGCTGCCCAGGAAATGATGGAACAGCTCGATGTGTCGCGCGGCAAGGCAGAGCCGCTCATGGGTCTCGCCCTGCTCTACGGCCGTGAAGGAGCCTTCGAGCTTGCCGCTCAGTTCGGCGAAGAGGCGCTAGCCGAGACAGAGAAGGTGAACGATGAGTGGTTATCGTCCTATATCCGCATATCCCGCGGGATTGCTTCTTTCTATGCTTACCGCTGGGAGGAAGCGGCAACGGTGTTCATGGAATGTCACGATCGGTTCATGCTATGCGGCGATAGTTACGGTCTGACGATTGCGCTGTTGTGGCAAGCGATGCTTGCTTACCGCACCGAACAGGATGAGCGCTTCCACGATGTGATGGAACGCTTTCTCCAGATGCTGCAAGGCGGAGAGTACGATGCACTTATCGAGAGACGTACGTTATTCGGCCCGAGGGATGTACAACATTTGGCGCCGCTGCTCATTGAAGCGCAGAAGCAAAGGATCGAGAGCGGGTATGTCACCCATCTGCTGACGAGTATGGGGATGGAGCATATGACGTACCATCCGGGATACACCCTTCACATCGAAACACTGGGAGGCTTCCGCGTAAGGCTGGGTGACCGGGAACTCGAAGAGAAGGATTGGCAGCGCGGGAAAGCCAAAGAGCTATTCCAGCTGCTAGTTGTGAAGCGCCAGCAGTTGCTTCCCAAGGAAGCGATTCTAGCACATTTATACCCGCAGTCCGACGACAAATCCGCTGCTCGGGATTTCAAAGTGATGCTAAACGCGCTCAATACAGCGCTAGAGCCGCATCGGCGTGTTCGTACAAATCCTTTTTTTATCCAACGGCATGGGTCGTCGTATGGGCTCAACCTGGCGTCCGGCTTTGAGCTGGACACCATCGAATTCGAAGCGTTCCTTAAAGGCGGCCTGGAGGACTCGGATCCGGCTAAAGCCATGGCGCTATTAGAAAAAGGGCTTGAGCTGTACAAGGGTGACTATATGCCCGACCGCCGTTACGAAGATTGGTGCATTGAAGAGCGTGAACGATTGTTGGTGCTTTATCTGCGCGGAGCAGAGCGGCTGGCTCGACTGCAGCTGAAAGCGGAATCCTATGATCGCGCCATCCACTGGTGTGAAGCAATCGTCCAGAAGGATTCCTGCTGGGAAGAGGCGTACCGTCTCCTCATGCAGTGTCACCTCAGGCTTGGGAACCGCCGACAGGCGGCTAGATGGTATCACAAATGCCAGCATGCTCTAGTAGAAGAGATGGGGATTGAACCAATGCCTGCTACGCAGGAGTTGTATAAACAGTTGTCGGAATTCGATGTAACTGATTTGTAACCCTACCCGATTATGATGAAGTCATTCTAAACTAAGAGGGGGATTCTCTTCATGCCAACAAAAAAATGGGGACGCAGCGGAAGTGTAGCGCTGATAACAACCATACTGCTTCTATCATCTGCATGCTCGAGTACAACGAACAGCAATAACTCAGCGTCACCGTCAGCAGCCGCAACAACGGCAGCTACAAAAGCTCCAGTTGAAAGCGCTCCCGCAAATAAAACGCCTATCAAAATCGGGGTACTGGCTTCGATGACAGGCGCACTAGAAAGCTATGGGAAGCAGACCACTCGCGGGTTTGAAATGGGAATAGACTACGTAACCAAAGGGACGAAAGTACTCGATGGCCACCCGATTCAAATCATTGTAGAAGATACGGAAACGAAGCCGGACGTCGCGGTACAGAAAGCGACAAAATTGCTTGAAAAGGATAAGGTGGATTTCCTTGTCGGATCATCCAGTTCAGGCGATACGTTGGCTGTTCTGCCTCTTGCGCTGGAGTATAAGAAGGTCATGGTCGTTGAACCTGCGGTGGCAGACAGTATTACAGGAGCCAGCTGGAATAAATATATCTTCCGCACAGGACGCAACTCCTCGCAGGACGCTGTGGCAGGTGCAGCAGCCATTGCGAAGCCGGGCGTGAAGATCGCTACACTTGCTCCGGACAGCGCTTTCGGCCGAGATGGCATTGCGGCGTTTAAGGAAGCGGCAGTTAAGCTGGGCGCAAACTTCGTAACGGAGCAATATCCAGGTGCAACAGCGACTGATTTTACACCAAACATTCAGAAAATCTTAGAAGCGAAGCCGGACTACCTGTTCGTTGTGTGGGCAGGCGCCAACTCGCCATGGAAGCAGCTGCAGGACATGAAAGTACAAGCTAGCGGCATCAAGATTTCCACGGGAGCACCCGACATCGTAGCGCTTAAAACCATGAATGATCTAGTCGGCATGGAAGGATTCTCCGTCTACTACAACACGCTTCCTAATAATGAGATCAATAAATGGTTGATCGATGAAAACAAGAAGCGTTTTAACAACGAAGTTCCGGATCTGTTTACGCCGGGCGGCATGTCCGCTGCGCTCGCTATTGCCGAAGCTGTGAAGAAGGCAGGCTTCGACATGAATAGCGACACGATCATCAAAGCGATGGAAGGCATGTCCTTCGAAACACCAAAGGGAACGATGAAGTTCCGCGCAGAGGATCATCAGGCCCTGCAGTCAATGTACGCGATCAAGCTGGTAAAAAAAGATGGCTTCGATTATCCGGTACCTGAGCTTTTGCGTGAAATGAAGATGGATGAAACGGCTCCGCCGATTCGTAATAAAAAATAAGGATAACCAGCAAGGGGCGAGTGCGAATGAAGCCGATTCTCGAAACCCGTGATCTGACGATCGCGTTCGGCGGACATACGGCGGTGAACGGGGTGGACCTTATGGTGCCACCCCGGCATTTTAAATCCATTATTGGGCCGAATGGAGCGGGGAAGACGACCTTTTTCAATTTACTGAGCGGCGAGCTGAAGCCAACCCGGGGAACGGTGTGGTTCAACGGGGAGGATGTGACTCAGCTATCTCCGCATGCGAGAACCCGGCTAGGCATCGGGCGGTCCTTTCAAATTACGAACGTATTTCCGAATCTGACAGCTTTGGAAAATGTCCGGTTAGCCGTCCAGTCTCGAGAAGGCATTCGGTACAACTTTTTCCGCCATTTCAGTGCTTACCGTCGTCTTGAAGAAGAAGCCAAAGAGCTGCTGCATACCGTGTTGTTGTCCGATGTGGCTGGCACGTCGGCACGCATGCTGGCACATGGAGAAAAGCGCAAGCTAGAGATTGCAATGCTGCTTGCTCTGAATGCTGAACTGCTGCTGCTTGATGAGCCGACAGCCGGCATTTCCATGGAAGAGGTGCCTGCGATCTTAGAAGTCATACGCGGCATCAAAGAACGTGGCGATCGCTCGATTGTACTGATTGAGCACAAGATGGAAATGGTCCTCGATCTATCCGATTCGTTGACGGTTCTGTTTAACGGCAAACTGCTTGCGGACGGTTCACCGCAAGAGATCATGAACAATGAATTGGTCCAATCCGCTTACTTAGGGGGCTTTTACGATGACGCTTCTTAAAGTCGAAGGCATCCAAACTTTTATTGGTCAGTATCACATTTTACAAGGCATTACACTGGAAGTAACGCCGGGGGAGATTACCGTATTATTGGGGCGTAACGGTGCCGGCAAGACGACAACACTCCGATCGATCATGGGTTTAAATTCGATTTCCCAAGGCAGCATTACCTTCAAGGGAGAACGTATTGAGAAATTGCCTACGTACGCAATCGCCCGAAAGGGGATCGGCTATGTGCCGGAAGATCAGGGCATTTTCGCTGATTTGACCGTCCAAGAGAATATGAAGGTTGCGATGCGGGTCCAACACGACGCGGCGATGCAGCGCCAAGAATGGATTTTAGAGCTTTTTCCTGACCTGCGGACGTTCTGGCAACGCAAAAGCGGTCATCTTAGCGGCGGGCAGAAACAGATGCTGGCAATTGCTAGAGCTTATGTCGGCGAGAATGAGCTGCTTTTGATTGACGAGCCGAGTAAGGGGCTTGCGCCCATCGTGGTTGAGAAGCTAATGCAGTCAATCGAACAAATAAAGAAGAAAACGACGGTACTCCTGGTCGAGCAAAACTTTTTCATGGCCAGCCGAATCGGGGACCGCTACTATATCGTGGATGAAGGCCGAATCGTCCTGGGCGGGCGGATGAAGGAGCTCAGGGAAGACCCGGAAACCCGCAAACGGTTTCTGGGGATTGCCTAAAATCCCACCCCAAAGAAGCAAGGATGGCTTTACCTGTGTTATCCGGACACTTTTTGGGGACCCATTACAGAGGAGGCCGTATCCTTATGGCTACAATAACAAACTTGCTCGTTAACGGTCTCGCAACCGGCATGCTCGTATTCCTGCTGGCGGCTGGACTAACCTTGATTTTCGGACTGATGGATGTTCTTAATTTTGGACATGGCGGTTTATTTGCATGGGGAGCTTATTCCGGAGTCTGGTTATTTGCTCGCACGGGCAGCTTTATACTGGCTATCATCGGGGCGATCGTCACCGGTCTTGTTCTCGGCCTCGTGATGGAACGTATCGTCATTCGACCTGTGTATGGCAACCATGTTCAGCAAATTCTCGTCACGCTCGGCGTTATGCTTGTCTTAAGTGAGCTGTTAAAGGTCGTGTGGGGGCCAAATCCAATCGCTGCTCCTGTACCGAAGCTACTTGACGGCAGCTGGAGCTTAGGCGGCGTCATTTTTATCAAATATAGGTTATTTATTATTGGCGTAGGTTTCCTTGTACTGCTAGGACTTCAACTGCTGATGAACCGTACGAGGCTCGGTCTCATTGTACGTGCCGGTGTACAGAACAAAGAAATGGTGCAGGCTCTTGGCATTCCTATTCATCGCGTGTTTACAGCGGTATTCATGCTGGGAGCGGCGATGGCTGCCCTTGGGGGCGTACTGCTCGCACCATACTCTGGAATTGTGTTTGCAGAGATGGGCATGCAGTTCGCGATTCTCGCGTTTATCGTCGTTGTTATTGGTGGAATGGGAAATATTAACGGCTCAGCACTTGCTTCCGTTATCGTAGGGCTGACAGGGTCATTAATGGCTTATTATGTTCCTGACTTGTCACTTGCTGTCAATATGCTGCTGATGGTCCTTGTGCTTTTGGTCAAGCCATCCGGTCTGCTCGGATCGAAAGGGTGAGAGGATGCTAACGCTACTTAATAAACGCTTTTCCGGCTCTATTTCTGTATACGGGCTGCTATGTATTGTTTTAGCCTTGTACCCGCTCATCAACGACTCGCGCAGTGCGATGATCCTCGTAACGAAAATTTTTATTTTCGGGATATTTGCTATCAGTTATGATCTTTTGCTGGGCTACACGGGAATTGTATCTTTCGGTCATGCCATGTTTTTTGGTATTGGGGCCTATGCCGTCGGTATTATGATGCATAATTACGGCCATTCCATCGGGGTACTGCTGCTAGCCGTTCTTATTGGCCTCTTGGTTGCAGCTGTCATCAGTTATTTGGTTGGGATGCTGTCGCTTCGGTTAAAAAGCCACTATTACGCGATGCTCACGCTCGCCTTTGCAGGCTTGTTTCAAGTAGCTGCAGAGAAATGGCGTACGCTCACGAAAGGCGGGGAGGGCTTTACCTTCTCAATCCCTGACCTCCTAATGGACCGGCGCACTTTTTATTGGCTTGCTCTTGCGGTGCTGATTATTGTGTTCTTTCTGATGCGCCGTTTCACGGTATCACCACTTGGTCGTGTGCTGCAAGCGATCCGCGAGAATGAGCAGCGGACACGCTCGCTAGGTTTTAATCTTGTGCACTACAAGGTGATTGCCAGTGTCGTTGCCGGTATGGTGGCTGCACTAGCAGGATCCATGTATGCAGTGACGCTGCGTTTTGTAAATACGTCTGTGTTCGCTACGGATATAACTTTAGACGCACTGCTGATGACGATTATCGGTGGGGTAGGCACGCTGTACGGCGGTCTCATCGGCTCAGCGATTATCGAGCTAGCCCATAACGGACTGTCGAACCTCGCCAAGACGTATGCTATCTTTGACCGTTGGATTATTTTCTTCGGCTTACTATATATCCTTATTGTCATGGTGTTTCCACTAGGTATTGCCGGTACGATCAAGATGTGGTGGATGAAATGGCGATCTCCAGTACTCGAAAGGCGGGTGGAGAAAAAATGGCATTAGAGCCCAATATGGTGAGCTCCTTTGTACTCCGATTCAGCTCCATAGGCGAAGAGGAGCTGCCTGAAGAGCGTCGTTGGCGTATTCGCATTACGCATGTGCAGGATCAGGATGAAATTGTGGTCGGCACCATGCAGGAAGCATTCGACTATATCGAGCAGGCATTAAGAAAAGGGTGAGTAAGTGGAATGAGTGGTTCAAATGAAAGCATAGGTATTTTAAGTACAGGTATGTATCTGCCTCAATCGATTATGACCGCTAAGGATATTGCCGAGGCTTCTGGGCTTCCCGAAGATGTAGTGGAGCATAAGCTCGGCATCCGACAAAAGCGTGTTCCCGGTCCGGATGACCACAGCTGTGAAATGGGCATCCATGCTGCCCGGGAAGCGATCAGGAAAGCGGAAATCGATCCGAAGGAAATCGATCTGGTCATTTATATCGGTGAAGAGCACAAGGAGTATCCGGTGTGGACAGCCGCACTCAAGCTGCAACACGAAGTTGGTGCGGTGAACGCTTGGGCGTTCGATGCTGCCCTTCGCTGTGGAACCACGATCATGGCCCTTAAAGTGGCAAAAAGTTTAATGTTGACGGATGCATCCATCCGTACGGTGCTGCTCGCCGGGGGATATCGGAACGTCGATCTTATCGATTATCAGAACCCGCGAACGCGGTTTATGTTTAATTTAGCTGCCGGCGGCGGCGCTATGCTGCTGCGTAAAGGGCACGCAAGCAATGTCGTGCTGGACAGTCATTTGATAACCGACGGTGCTTTTGCGGAGGATGTCATTGTACCTGTTGGCGGGACGAGGACGCCGTTAACCAGCAATTTGCTGAGTCAGGGACAGGGACTTTATTTGGATGTGCCGGATCCCGAGGGGATGAAACAGCGTCTCGACGGTACGTCGATGGCACGTTTTGTTGAAGTGATTCGCAGGGCAGCGGAGAAGAGCGGTTGGCAGCTGTCCGACATTGACTATTTGGCCATTTTGCATATGAAGAAATCGGCTCATGACTTTGTACTTCAGGAAATAGGGCTGACAGAGGAGCAATCGGTTTATCTGCAGGATTATGGTCATGTTGGTCAGCTTGATCAAATTTTAAGTTTAGAGCTGGGCGTGGAGCAAGGTAAAATTAAAAACGGTGATCGTGTCATGCTCGTGAGTGCCGGTATCGGTTATGCGTGGGGCGCTACGGCTATTCAATGGGGTTAAGGGAGGAATGGGTAAATGGCTGATGTTGTATTAAAAAGCTTGGAGCTTCCGAACGGTGAAACCGTCGGTTATCGTGAGAGACGAAGTGAAGGTGCCGGGCCAACGCTGCTTTTGGTTCACGGGAATATGAACTCGTCCAAGCATTGGGATGTATTGCTGGAGAGCCTAGATCCTCAGCTTCATCTTGTTGCTATCGATCTTCCTGGATTTGGTATTTCTACGTATCATAAACCCATCCAAGGCCTTCCCGATTATGCAGACGTGGTTAAGCAATTTGTTGACGCGCTTTCTCTGAGGAAATTTGCCATGATGGGCTGGTCCACCGGCGGCGGAGTTGCCATGAAGTTTGCGGCGGATTACCCGGAGCAGGTGGAGCATTTGATATTACTCTCCTCGATGTCTACGCGCGGATATCCGTTTTATGCAGAGGGCGCTGACGGTAATCCTGATCTTACGAGACGGCTTCGTACATTTGATGAAATTAGCGCGCTTTCGCGGACGAAGCTCATTTCTGGTGCCGGAGAGCGGCAGGATCGGGCCTTCATGCGCTGGTTGTTTGATGTTTCGGTTTATAACTTGAATAAACCTGCTGAGGAGCAGTTTGAGCAGTATGTGGACGATATTTTGACCCAATGCAATCTGGCTGATATTTATCATGGCTTAAATACGTTCAATATCAGCAGCATTGATAATGAAGCTGCAACCGGAAGCGGGGACGTGCCGCGGATTGAAGCACCTGTTCTCGTCCTTTGGGGGGCAAATGATCTTGTCATTCCGGAGTCGATGACACGCGAGATTATGGAAGATCTAAGCCCGCGCGCCGAGCTCGTGGTATTGGAGAACTGCGGCCATTCACCGTTAGTGGATGCTTTGCCATCATTAACTCAGCAGGTGGAGCGGTTTTTACTCGGCTCAGAAAGACACTAATCAGAAGTGCTCAGACAAACGGTGGAGGAGATTTAACGATGAGACTAAAGGATAAGGTCGCATTAATTACCGGAGGGGCTAACGGGATCGGTCGTGAGACAGCTCGGTTATTCGTCTTGGAAGGCGCCTTCGTTGCTATAGCCGATTACGATGAGACAGCTGGGGCCGAAGTGCTGAAGGAGCTGCGAGAAGCTTCTGGTGCGGAGCGGGCGATCTTCGTAAAGGTCGACGTTAGCGACGCGGAAAGTGTGGAGCGGATGGTCAGCATCGTGGTTGAGCAGTTCGGCACGCTGGATATCCTAATCAACAACGCTGGCATTACACGCGACAGCATGCTAAGTAAAATGACACTCGAGCAGTGGCATCAAGTCATTGACGTGAACCTGAACGGTGTATTTTACTGTACGAAATATGCAGCGCCGCACATGGTCCAAAAAGGGAAAGGCAAAATCATTAATACCTCCTCTATTGTCGGAGTTAACGGGAACATCGGTCAGACGAACTACGCAGCAACGAAGGCGGGAGTCATCGGGATGACCAAAACCTGGGCCAAGGAGCTAGGCTTTAAGGGTGTTACCGTCAATGCCGTCGCACCGGGATATATTGAAACCGGCATGGTAGCCAAGGTTCCAGAAAAGGTACTGCAAGCCATGGTGGAGAAGGTACCCTTACGTCGTCTTGGCCAGCCGCAGGACATCGCCAAAGCCTATTTGTATTTAGCCTCTGATGATGCCGACTATGTGAACGGTACCATTCTTGAGGTGGACGGCGGGTTGGTTATTTAATCCTAAACGCCCGTCTCAAATCACGAAATTGCTTAAATATGCAGTTGATCCCGAGTTCCATTGGATCAGCTTTTTTTAATTTAAGCCAGACAATAAGCATATGCTGTGTATGATTATAACCCCTTCTATTGGCAAGCACCCAGCTAGTACGGTACTTGGTACGTAATCAATCACCGCGGGCACACCGATTACTATTAATGTAACATCCCAAGTGAAGAGGCCATGTCTAGGGTAAAAAGCTCTCAATTCGGTTGTATAGTACGTCTCCTGTGAATTCGAATGGCATTTTCTCTTATGCATCAAGTGAAAGCAAAACCGGCACTGATCGACCTAAATTAAGCATTACACCGCAAGCAGTAAAAAGGGCTGATTGCTTGGATAACGAGATCGAGAGTGAGTGTCGTGACATCTGGACATTTGGCTCTTGTTTAACAAATAATTATTTTTGAATTTGGAAAAATAAAACATTGCTATGTGTTTGCCATCCATGCTATATTATCACTCCGGCCGCAAGACAGACAGGCTGGTAACGAAAAAGAAATTAAAAATAAAGCTTGCAATTGAAAAATGAACATGGTATATTACTTCTCGCTGCTTCGGTAACACGGCAGTAATTGAAAGAAATTGATCTTTGAAAACTGAACAACGAGTGAGTAAGCACGAACGAGAAATCGTTCAAAAAAGAGATTGCAAAATCTCGCTAGCAACGCAAATGAGCAATTAAGCTTTCAGATATACGGACAAGCAATTGTCTTGCTGGGCCCACGGAAAGTATTCGGAATTCTCTTCGGAGGTTCGCTTCACTTTCTGGGGATTGGCTATTATGGAGAGTTTGATCCTGGCTCAGGACGAACGCTGGCGGCGTGCCTAATACATGCAAGTCGAGCGGGTTTACCCTTCGGGGTAAGCTAGCGGCGGACGGGTGAGTAACACGTAGGTAACCTGCCTTTAAGACTGGGATAACTATCGGAAACGATAGCTAAGACCGGATAACTGGTTTTCTCGCATGAGAGAA